>CALMTT010000429.1 GCA_937872615.1 uncultured Verrucomicrobiaceae bacterium
ATTCCTTTTCCTTTTTGTCAGCAGCGGAGGTGGAGATGTCGGCCATGGTCGTGTGGATGAGTGAGGGCGCGGATGATGGGCGCAAAAATCCCCGGCGCAAGGACGCAAAACCCTCGATTCAGCCACTCAAGGCCGCGCTCGCGATCAGCGACGGCGGCGGAAGCAGAGGCCAAACAGGCCCGCGAGCGCCAGCACGGCACGGGAAGGCTCGGGGACGACGGTGAAGCCATTGATCTCCATGCGAAAATTGCCAGAGCCGTAGTCGTTCCAGCCCCCGCCTGCATCGGTGGTGTATTTCGGGGCTGTGGCGGCTACCGTGGTGAAGCTGCTGCCAGCATCGGTGTCGTCGCCGTAGTTCAGCCACCAGTAAGGGCTGTCGGTGGAAACTGCTTCCAGCATCTTGAGGACGACCCAGTAAGTCGTGTTGGCGGCCAAGGAGGCACCAGCATGAGTGAAGTTCACATAATTCCCTGTGCCAGCAGTCGATGCAGCGAGGGATGCTGAGGAGAAGGTGGTCAGGAGGGTTCCCACCTCACCCAGATTGCTGTCGTAAAGGGCGACTTCAAAACTGTGGCTGATGGAATCATTGTTGATCAATGCCGTGCGGATTGAATTGATCGTAACTCCTTGGGCCCCCGTGGTGAAGTCGGTCGCCACCCAGACATCGGTGCTGTTGATCGGAGGGAAAACTTCATCCGAACTCTGCCCCAAGGTGCTGAAAAGCACGGCAGCGGAGGCATTCGCGGCGAAGAGGCCGACGATGGCAGCGAGGATGAGCGGACGGAGAAACATGATAAATGAGAATTTAGGGCATTCCCTGCTTTCTCGGCAATCTCAAACTTCATCCGAACAGCACTTTGCGGCTCGATTTGGAAGCCCCATAGGCCGCCGGGCGTTTGAGGAAGATGCGCTTCCTGTTCCCTGCCCTCCTCCTGGCCACCACCACCTTCGCCCAAATGGCCAACCGGCCGCCGGCGCCGATGTGGCTGACCTCCGAGCAGGGCGCCACGATCACCCGCGAGGTGCGCCATGAGGGAAAACTGCTCAAAGCCGTGCTCTTGACTGCCGCCGATGCCCCGGTGGAGGTCATGATCGATGGCAAAGCCGTCGCCAGCCTCGCCCCGGCGGATAGCGCCGCCGGGACCGACCTCACGCGGCAGCTGGGCGATGGCCAAACGCATGTCCTCGGCCTCCGCGTGCCTGCCAAGGCCAAAGTGGCCGCCTTGCTCGAACTCAATGGCGACCTCGCCGCGGTGCGCTGGATCGTCACCGATGCCGCATGGCAAAACGGGGTCGTTTCCGGCTCCACGGAGGCTGATCCCTCAAAGAACCCCTTCGACCTCAAAAAGGCCTTCGATGCCTACAACTCCTGGCAGCTCGCCAAGCCTGGAGCGCAGAACCAGGCCACGGATGCGGCCACGCTGAGCCTAACGCCCGGTTTCAAGGCCGAGCTCGTCCGATCCGCGCAGCCTGGGGAAGACTCGTGGGTGGCGATGGCCTTTGACGAGCAGGGTCGCCTCACGCTGGCCAAGGAGAAAAAGGGCCTCCTGCGCCTCACGGTCAGCGGCAGCGGCGATCAAAAGATCGAGGTCATCGACGACGAACTGCTCGAATGCCGCGGACTGCTTTATGCGCACGGCTCCCTTTTCGCGAACGCCAACAACACCAAGGCCCTCTTCCGCCTCACCGACACGAATGGCGACGGCACCTTTGACCAGCGAAAGGAGCTCATGCGCACTGGTGGCGGTGTGGGCCATGGTCGGAATCACATCAAGCTCGGCCCGGATGGCGACATCTACGTGGCGCATGGCAACAACGTGCTGCTGCCCGAAGGCATCGCGCCGGATTCGCCGCTGAAAAACTATGCCAACGACCAGCTCATCCCGAATCCATGGGACGGCAGCATGTTCGACGGCAATGTCGAGCTGCCCGCCGGGCACATCCTCCGCGTGAAACCGGATGGCAGCAAAATCACGCTGCTCGCCGGTGGCCTGCGAAACCCGCTCGATATCGCGTTCAACCGAGCTGGCGAGCTCTTCACCTTCGACGCCGACATGGAGCGCGATGTCGGCACGCCGTGGTACATGCCCACTCGCGTGCTGCACGTCGTGCCTGGTGCTGATTTCGGCTGGCGTCGCGGCACCGGACGCTTCCCCGCATGGTATGCGGACACGCTGCCGAGCGTCATCGACATCGGTCTTTCTTCACCCACCGGCATCTTCTTCGGCTACGGCGCGGCGTTTCCGAAGAAATACCAAGAGGCGCTCTACCTGCTCGACTGGAGCTACGGGCGGATCATTGCGGTGCATTTCGGCAAGGTGGTGACCCAGGAGGATTTCATCACCGGCCGGCCGCTCAATGTGACCGATGGCTGCATAGGTCCCGATGGGGCGATGTGGTTTATCACAGGCGGTCGAGGGACTCAGAGCGGGCTGTATCGAGTGACAGGCACTTCGTCGGACGAGTCGGACCCGTCGGACTGGTCTGACAAACATGCCGAGAAGCTGCAAAAGCGCCTTTCTCTCGAAAACCGCCCGATAGCCGAATGGCGTGCGGAGGCACTTCAAAGCACTGACATGCATGCACTGCTCGCTTTGGCACGCGTGGGTGAGAAATCCGACCTCGAACCGCTGCTCGACGCGGTGATGAAAGCCGCACCGAAGCCCACACTCGATGCGCTGCGCGTCATCGCCGTGGCCATCGCGAGGCAGGGTGAACCCAATCAGAAACACCGCCTGGCCTCGTGGGCCGTCTATCCGACGAACGAGACCTTCTTAAACCGCGAACTCTGCCGCCTGCTGGTCTATTTGAAGTCTCCCACGGTCATCGAGAGGACCATGCCGCTGCTGCAAGCGGCCACGAGTTCGGAGGACCTGCTGTTTTATCCGTTCATGCTTCGCTATCTCAATGACGGTTGGACGCTGGAGCAGCGAAAAATTGCCTTCGAGGCACTCAACAAGGCCGAGAAGATGACCGGAGCCTCCACCTTCTTCAAAGCCATCAGCGACACCCGCAGCGAGCTGGCCGCCGCGTTGACGCCCGATGAAGCCGTGAAGCTCGCCGCGATCATTCATCCGCCGAAACCGGCGGCGCTTTCACCGCATGCGCTGCCGGGTCATAGCTTCAAAAACTGGACGCTGGCCGACCTGGAGCCACAGCTCGCCAAAATGGACGCGAAGACCCGCAGCCGAGAAAGTGCTCGCGATGCGCTGGTGCGGGCTCAGTGCGTGTTTTGCCATCGCGTGAGCACCGATGCCACGTTACCCGCTGGAGTCTTCGGACCCGATTTGGTGCAGGTCTCGGCTCGTTTTGGCCGCAAGGACCTGCTCGATCACATTTTGAATCCCTCGAAGTTCATCGACGAAAAATTCCGCCTCGTGACCGTGAAGACGAGCGATGGCAAAACGCACTCCGGCAGCCTCGAAAGCGAGGACGACGAGCGTGTCGTGCTCAAACCGAACCCGCTCGCACCTGAAACCGTCGAAGTCGGCAAGGCGATGATCAAAGAGCGAACCATCTCCGAGGTTTCGCCGATGCCTGCAGGCCTGCTGAACGCCCTCAAGGCCGAGCAGATCCTCGATCTGCTCGCCTGGTTTGAGAACGGCGCGAAGTGAGCCGCGTTACTCGGCCTTCTTCTTGCCTTTGCCCTTTTTCTTCGGCTGCTCGGGCGGCTGCGGTTCGTTGTCGAAGGCTTTGTTGCCATGCGTGAAACGCGGTGGCGGGACGGTTTCGCCGAACTGCTTCTGCAGGCGGGCGAGCTCGGCTTTGAGTTCCTTCACCGTGTCCGCGTAGGCGGGATCGGTGTAGAAGTCTTTCACTTCCAGCGGGTCCTTTTGACGATCAAGCAGCTCCCAGTCATCCACATCCGGCTTGTAGTAATGGATAAGCTTGTAGCGATCCGTGATGACGGCGTAATGCGGGCGCACGTGATGCGGCGCCGGATACTCGTAGTAGTGGTAGTAGTGCGATTTGCGCCAGTCGGCGGGCGTCTCGCCTTTCATGAGCGGGACGAGGCTGCGGCCATGCACGCCCTCCATCGGCGGTGCCTGTGCGATATCGAGGAAGGTGCTGGCGAGGTCGAGCAGACTGGTGAGGTTGTTGTTCACGCTGCCGGGCTTGATCACGCCGGGCCAGCGGGCGAGGAAGGGCGTGCGGACGCTTTCTTCAAACACCCAGCGTTTGTCGAACCAGCCGTGTTCGCCCAGATAAAAGCCCTGGTCGCTGCTGAGGATGACGACGGTGTTCTTCGTGAGGTCGTTTTTGTCGAGGTAATCGAGCACGCGGCCCACGTTTTCATCCACGGCCTTCACGCAGGCGAGGTAGTCGTGCATGTAGCGCTGGTAGCGCCACTTCACGAGGTCGCGACCGGTCGGCGCAGCGGCGGCATACTTGGCGTTGCGAGGCTCGTAGTAGGCATTCCACGCGGCTTTTTGCTCGGCGGTGAGATTGCCGGGCACGACGAGCTTCGCATCGCGCTCGGTGAAGGTGCGGTCGATGCCCATGTCGTGATCGCTCACGGCCTTGCTGCGGCCGCTGTAGCTGTCGAAGAGCGTCGCGGGCTCCTCATAAACGCGGTCGTTGTCAAAGCCGAGCAGACGAAGCGGCGGCTCCCACTCGCGATGCGGGGCCTTGTGCTGGCTCATCATCATGAAGGGCTTCGATTTGTCCCGCTGATCGAGCCATTTCAAAGTGAGGTCGCCGATGATGTCGGTGCAGTAGCCTTCGTATTTCACCTGCTTGCCCATCTCGGTCATCGGCGGGTTGTAGTAAGCGCCCTGGCCGGGGAGAACGTTCCAGTAGTCGTAGCCGACGGGATCGGTCATGAGGTGCCATTTGCCGATGATGGCGGTCTGGTAACCGCTCTTTTGCAGCACCTTCGGGAAGGTGGGCTGGCTGCTGTCGAACTTGCTGTTGCTGTTGTTGTAGAAGCCGTTGGCGTGCGAGTACTTGCCCGTCTGGATCACGGCACGCATCGGGCCGCAGATGGAGTTCGTGACGAGACAGCGGTCAAAGCGCATGCCTTCCTTGGCGAGGCGGTCGATGTTCGGCGTTTCGAGCAGCTTGCGTTGGTCGCCGTAGCAGCTCATCGCTTGATAAGCGAGATCGTCGCAGAAGATGAAGACGATGTTCGGCGGCTGCGCGGCGCTGGCGGTGACCGCGAAGGCGAGGGTGGCAAGGAGGGAACGAATCATGGCTGGAGGCGTGTGAACGCGTTCATACCGCATTTCTTCATCATGCGGCGAGCAAAAAATCGCGTCCTTCGATCCATCCACGCTCGACGAGATGCGCGTGGATGGCCTCGCGGGCCCCACGGGCACCGACGCCGGCCAAGATGAAGCTCTTTTCCCGATCCGGCAGATCATCGGCCATGCGAACGACGCGCCCGTCGCGGTGAGTGCCACACTTCGCGGCATCCACATCGATGAAGCCTGCGATGGGCAGCGAATCAAAACGTCGCCGCGTGATGCGACCCGCACCCCACAACCATAACTCGCGGCCCACGGCATGCTTTTGGAGCCACCTCGTTAAATAGAGGCACTTCATCTCATAAAACGCCTCCACCGAGTAGCGCGAGTCCGTGCGTGAAAGCCGCTGTGGCGGGTCATTCCACGTCAGCAAGGCTTCATCGACCTTTCCGAATGTCACTCCGGCCTCCAGCCAGCGCAGCCAAAGCTCGTAATCCTCCGGAAACGGCCCGTCGCGGTAACCACCGTGCTTTTCGATGAGCTCGCGCCGGAACATCACACTCGGATGCGCCATCGGAGCCTCGACAAAGCGTCGCAGGCTCATTTCTTCGTGAGTTGTGAGCGAATTGATCCAATCGACATGTGCCGCGTAACCGGCCTCCGAGCCACCAAACTGCACGCGGCACGAAACAAGCCCGACATCGCGATTCGCGTCCAAAAACGCGCTTTGAAGCTCCAATCGCCTTTCGCTCATCACGTCGTCCGCATCCATCCGCGCGACGAATTCACCGCGACATGATGCCAAACCGCAATTCAGGGCCAAAGCGATGCCTTTCGGCTCTTGCTCGATCAAAACGAGGCGTGGCTCACTCGCGGCGATGGAGCGCAAAAGCTCGGTCGTGCCATCTTGCGAGCCATCATCGACGATGACGAGTTCCCAATCCGCGATGCTTTGCGCCTGCACACTCGCGATGGCCGACTCAATGGTGCCGCGTGCATCGCGCACAGGCATCAGCACGGAGATGGCGGGCGTCACGCTCATCGGAACTGCTCCCACAGGAGCTTGATCACCATGGCAAAGACCACCGTGAGGAAGATCACGCGGATGAAGGGAGCGCCGTGACGGATGGCCATCGAGGCACCCCAGCGTCCGCCGATGAGCTGGCCGGCGATCATGGCCGCGGCGATGGAATAATTGACGCGGTCCGTGGCCACGAAGACAGCTAGCGAGGCGAGATTGCTCGTGAGATTGGCCACTTTCGTGAAGGCGGTCGCACGTGTGAGCTCCATCCCGGCCAGTGAGATGCAGGCCATGGCCCAAAACGTGCCCGTGCCCGGCCCGAAGAAGCCATCGTAAAAGCCGAGCACGACACCTGCGATGCCCGCAAAGGCCGCCATGCCGAGCCGAGCCTTCGCCGGCACCTTTCCAAAGCCCGGGCTGAGCAGCACATACAGCGCGATGCCGAGCAGCATCCACGGCACGATCTTCTTGAGCATCTCATTGCTCACCTGCGTGACGGTCCACGAGCCGGCGCAGGCAAACACAAACGTCACCAGCACGGTGAGCCGGGCCTCACGCCAGGACACGAGGCCTGCTTTTGCATACTTCCGCACGGCCATGAGCGTGCCCCAGGTGGACTGCATCTTGTTCGTGCCCAGCGCCATCTGCGGCGTGAGACCGGACCAAAGCAGCGCGGGCACGGAGATGAGCCCACCGCCGCCCGCGACGGCGTCGATGAACCCCGCGCTCAAGCCCGCGAAGAATAAAAGCAGCAGCACATCCCAGTCCATGCCTCCAGCCCATGCCCCGCTGCGCGATGGAATCAAGCACACGCCTGCCTCCTTGACCTGATGATGCCCCCACGGCAGCATGCGCGGCCTTTTCATGAGCGACACTCCCGTGACCACCATTGCCTGCCTCGGACCTGAAGGCAGTTTCTCGCATCTCATCACGCAGATGCGCTTTCCCGGTGCCACGGTGAGCCTGCGCGACAACATCGGCGATGTGTTCGACTTCCTCTCCGGCCGCCCGGATGCGCTCGGCATCGTGCCGATCGAGAATTCTTCCGGCGGCTTCATCATCGACACGGTGGACCGTTTGCTCGATGCCCGCTGCCAGCTCACCATCGTCGAAGAGCTCACGCTGGATGTGAAGCTGGCTTTGCTCGGCCGTCCGGGCGAGGAGGTGCGGACGATCCATTCGCACGCGATGCCGTTTTTCCATGGCGATGACTGGTTGAAGGCGCACTACCCGAACGCGAAGCGCATCGTGGAGGCCAGCACGGCCAAAGCGGCTGAAAAAGCCGCCGCCACGCCCGGTGCGGCCGCGATCGGTCCGCGTCAAAACGCCGAACGGCATGCGCTGAGCATCCTGCACTTTCCCATCGCGGGCGAGGTGCCGAACATCACGCAGTTTTTCCTGCTCGGGCATGTGGCGAACACGCCGGATGCCACGCACAACCGCACCGCGCTCGTCGTGGAGCTGCCAGACCGTGCCGGCAGCCTCTGCCGATTCCTCACGCCGCTGAGTGAGGCGGATGTGAACATGAAGCGCCTCGAATCACGGCCCATCCGCGGCCAGCCGAACAAGTATCGCTTTTACATCGAGATCGAAGGCAGCATGGCCGAGGATCGCGTGCAGGCGGCGTTGGCGAAAACGCACGCCGATGGTGCCACGACGCGCAGCATCGGCTCATATCGCTCGGGCACACGGTTTGAGTCGTGAACCGAAGATCGCTTTAGCGTTCGATCCAGCGTGACCCGGGCGAAAGGCCGACATGCCAGCCGCGCTCGTGCATGTGGCTGTAGTCGGTTTTTCCCTTCGCGCCCACCAGCGGCACCCCGGTTTGCCGCAGCCATACCTTGCTCATGCTCTCGGCGGTGTGGCAGCCCCAGCTCCTGCAGTAGGCGTTTTTGGCGAAGGCGCTGCCGTTGATACGATTCAAGTCGGCCTGATGCAGCCAGCAGGTGGAGTTCGCATACACATCGGAGCTGTAGTCGAACATGAAGCTGTACATGTTGGAGTGGCCGAAGTACTCGAAGCCGGAGATCTTCGTGCTCCAGCGGCTCATGCCGCTGTTGATGTAGCGGATAAGCTCATCCGTGCTGCGGAACCACACCAGTTTGATGAAGGGGTAGGCCTGGGGCACGGACTCGATGTTTTGCGTGAGCGGCTGGCGCTCGGAGGCGGCGCGGCGCACGTAGCCATCGCGATACACCAGCCAGGTGATGTGCGTGCCGGCGGGGGCGGTCTTGTGAATCTCCTGCATGCGCACGCGGGCGGTGCGGATGAAGTTTCCCCACCAGCGGTCGTGCTGCTCCGCCGGCTTGCGCAGGTCCTCGAATTCCCTCACGGCAGGGCCGCCGCTGACCACGATGTATTCCGTGTCCGCGACGGCGGAGGTGATGGAGGCGACGAGGAAGGCGAGCAGAAGCCGGAGGCGCATGACAGGGAGGCGATTACTTGAGTTCGACGAGCTTGAAGTTCTTGAACTGCACGACCATCGGGGGGCCCTGATGGATCTGAAGGGCCAGCAGGCCTTCCTTCGGGGCGTTGGCGGCATCTTCGTCCGTCACGTCGATGGTTTGCATGCCGTTGATGAAGTGCTGCACGTGGTTGCCCTTGGCGATGATCTTGTACTCGTTCCAGTCTTCCTTCTTGATGCCGGCCTGGATGGCGGTGGAGTCGCCCACGGTGCCGTTTTTCTCGACGGTGGGCTTTTTGGCATCGGCACCGGGCTTGATGGTGGTTTTCTCACCACGCAGGGCGAGGATGCCGCGGCCGCGTTCTTCATAGAGAATGCCGCTGTATTTGTCACCAGCCTCGAAATCGGCCTGATAACCGCTGATGATCGGGCCGAAGGCACCGGGATCGAGTTCCTTGCTGCGATACTGCACGCCGGAATTGCCCTTCTCGATGCGGTATTGGAAGGTCATTTCGAAATCGCTCACCTTGCCGGCTTTCCAGACGAGGAAGGTGTTGTGCTTGATGATGCCCTTTTTCGGATCGGCGGGGTCAGGCGGGGTGATGCCGGTGATGGCACCATCCTTCACGCTCCAGAGGTCTTTGTTGCCCTCCCAGCCAGTGAGGTCTTTTCCATTGAAGATCTCGACTTCGCCTGCAGCGGCGGTGAGGGCGAGGGAGGCGAAAACGGCGAGCGAGAGGAGCAATTTCATGGTGGGTCGGTGTGCGGGCGAGGTTTAACGCGAACGCCACGCCTTGTCTAGCGCGGCGCTTCGAGCCTCGAACCGCGGCCCGGCCTCACTTCTTCGCGAAGAAACTGGCCAGGTTTTGAAGCTGGCCGCCGCTGGCGGGCTTCATGGCGGCTTGGATGACCTGGTCTTGCAGGGCGCAGAGCTCGCGGATGCCTTTGCGGCTGACTTCGAGCATCGAGGCCCGCGTCATGCGCATGTAGACGGCCATGAAG
>CALMTT010000430.1 GCA_937872615.1 uncultured Verrucomicrobiaceae bacterium
AGCAGAAATGACGCCGTGGCAAGTGCGGTGCTGGCAAATGCCGGAACGCGAGGGGTGTTCCGTGTGGGAGATTCCGACGCGCGCGAGCTGGCGAAGGGATTCGCACACTTTGAGGCCGACGCTCTTCAAAGTCTCGGAATCGGAGAGGCCATCGTGCGCATCGAGCGAAGCGATCAGGATTTCAATGTGAGCGTTCCCTTTGATTCCATCGACATGACGGGAGACGATCAGGTGCGCGAGGATGTGATCGCTAGATCCAGAAGTCGATACGGGACGCCACGAAGCGAGATCGAGGCAGCAGAACGGCAACGGCTTTGTGCGCTGACAGCACCTTTGCCCGCGAAGAGCCAGCAACCGGCAAAAGCCCAAGAGCCACCCACTCCTGTCACAGTCGAGCCCTCAGTGCCCGATCCTGAGCTTGTTCCACCGATTGCCGTAGAAGTCCCACCTCATGCTGAGGCACCCCTTGAACCGCCCCAATACGAAACCACCACCCTCAAAGCTGATCTGGAGGAACTGGGACGCGGTGGGGACATCCACAAGGCCGCACAGGCCGAGTTCAAGCGGCTGGCTGAGGCGCGGGGCTTTCGAGCCACGATTGAACGTCAGCTCCCCGGCTCGCTCGACACGGTGGACATCTACCTGGAACGGGATGGCCTCAGCATTGCCTGCGAGGTTTCCGTGACGAACACACTCGAATACGAGATGAAGAACGTGACCAAGTGCCTCCGCGCAGGCGTGGCGCAGGTGCTCGTTTTGACCGTCGATGAGACCAAACACCAGCGGCTTAGCGCGGCCGTCAGCAGCCTGCTCTCGGCTGAGGATCAAAAGCGGGTGCTGTGCCTGATGCAGGCCGACTTTGTCGCCTTTCTGGATTCCTGCCGAGCTGCGCCCGCCCCCGAGCCTCCTCCACCATCCGCAGCCAGCAGTTCCAAAGTCGTGAAAGGATGGAAAGTGCGAACCAACGCCGTTCCAACTCCAAGCGAGGACGTGAATGCACTGGAAAAGGAACTCGCCGCGACGATGGCGGAGAACCTTCGCCGACGGAAGACCAAGAAGCGCGGTGAGAAGAAGTAGAGGCGCTGACTTGAAAAAGAAGGGGTACGATGTTAAAGGCAATACATGAGTAAAACTTTGCCTATTTGCGAAAGTGGAGCCAAACGGGTTGGGATCTGGATTCGCGTCTCCAGCGAGGAGCAGGCCGAGGGTGACAGCCCGGATCATCACCGCGTCCGGGCGGAAATGTATGCCACCTCGCGGGGATGGAAGGTTCTCGAAATCTATGACCTCGCAGGGGTAAGCGGCAAGAGCGTGGCCGACCACCCGGAGGCCAAACGCATGATGGCTGACGTGAAGCGCGGGCACATCCAGGCGCTCGTCTTTTCCAAACTCGCCCGCCTGACCCGCAATGCGAAGGAGTTGATGGAGTTCAGCGAGTTCTTCCAGACCCACCAGGCCGATCTCGTGTCGCTCAGTGAGAGCATCGACACGAGTTCACCCGCCGGGCGGCTGTTTTTCAATCTGGTCGGCTGCATGGCCCAATGGGAGCGAGAAGAGATCGCCGACCGGATCAAGAGTTCTGTTCTTGTTCGCGCAAAGATGGGCAAACCGCTCAGCGGTAAGGCCCCTTATGGCTACATGTGGAAGGACAAGAAGCTCGCGGTGAACCCGGACGAAGCTCCCGTGCGCAGGCTGATCTATGAGCTTTTCGACGAGCACAAGCGAATCAAAACCGTTGCCCGGATGCTGAATCAACGAGGCTACCGCACCCGGAACAAAAAGAAGTGGTCGGACACGGCGGTGCGCTTCCAGCTTCGCGATCCCACGCCCAAGGGCATCCATCGCCGCAACTACAGCACCAACATCGGCGGCAAGAAGCTCGTCAACAAACCTGAGAGCGAACACATTTTCAATGAGGTCGAGGCCATCGTCTCTGCCGAGCTATGGGAACGGTGCAACGCCTGCCTGGACGCCCGTTACATGAAGCGCGAGCGCCGTCCCAGCAAGATGCCCGCTCATATCTTCAGCGGCTTCGTCGCCTGCCACTGCGGGGCCAGGATGTATGTGCCCATGCGCACGCCGAAATACACCTGCCAGAAGTGCCGCAACAGCATCTCATGCCAGGACTTAGACGAGATTTTCATGGAGGAGGTCAAGGGCTACCTCGTGAAACCGGACAACATCCAGGCCTACCTCAAAAAGGCCGGAACCGCCCTCTCTGAAAAGCAGTCGCTGCACGAACAGCGGCGGAAGGAGTCCGAAAAGCTCACGCAGGACACCGAGCGCATGCTCCGGCTCTATCTCGATGGCAACATCGGCGCGGAGGACTTCAAAAAGTTCAACCAGCCGCTCAGCGACCAGCGATCGCAGCTCGACGAAGAACTGGCGCGCCTCCAAGCCGAGATTGACGTTCTCAAAATCGACAACCTCTCAAGTGAACAGATGGTCTCCGAGGCCATCGATCTGCATGCCCGCTGGCCTGAGATGAGCCTCGAAGAAAAACGCCGCGTCGCCGAACTGATGGTGCGCAGCATCGTCGTGGGCGACGGCGAGATCGAATTCAACCTTGTTCAGCTTCCCAGCTATCAAGAATTCACAAATTGGCAAAATACGTATCGTCGTGCGAATACGGCGGGGCGCAGCAGCAGAGGAAGCGTAGCGTTTGTAATGCGGTGATTTGATGCCACGCGCCGGGTGGGATCAAGATGGCATCGCCGGGAGTGACTTGTCGGGTTTCGCCGTCGATTTCCATGGTCCCCTGCCCTTCGAGGATGAAGTAGAATTCTTCGCTGAGCTTGTGGTAGTGGCGCTCGGTGGGTTTGCCGACGGGTACGGTGGCTTCGGCGAGGCTTTGGTTCTGCACGGGGGCGTTCGTGCGGTCGAGGATGCTGCGGATGGTGCTGCCGTCCTTCGTGGTGAAGGGTTTCTGCTCGGAAAGCGGGTTGATGGTCATGCGAGAGGCTTTTTCTCCGAGAGCGGGTCAAAACGCAAGCTTGAGCCGATTTTGATGCCGTTTCAGCAGACTGCAGGCTGGACGGTCCGCTACCTGCGTGCATTGAAAGGCGATGCGAACGCTAAAAATCTCAAAAGCCAATCTCCACGCCCAGATTGTGGGATTGGTCCGTAGCGGCCGGGCGGAATCGCGGGCGAGCCTGGCAAAACTCCTGAAGGTGGCACCGTCCACGATGAGCCTTTATGTGGATCAATTGATCGCGGCTGGCTGGATCAAAGAGGCGGGACTGGTTCAAGGAAAAACCGGGCGGCCGAAGGTGCGGCTGGCGCTGGAATCGAAGAACGGCTGGTTTGCAGGCTTGGAGTTCACTGCCTCGCGGGCACAGGTGGTGGCGGTGGATTTTGCAGGGCGATTGCGGCAATCGCAGGCGTGCCCGATCCCAGCCGGGGGAGATGCCGACGCCGTCATCCAGACCCTTCAAAACGCGGTCCGCGAAATGACAGCCGGGGTCCGTGCCCCCTTGCTGGGCATTGGCGTGGGGGTGCCGGGGCTGGTGGACACGGAGGCAGGAATCTGTCGCTACAGCATCATCTTCCCCAACTGGCGCGACGTGCCGCTGCAAAAGATCATGCAAAAGGCCTTCCGGGTGCCTGTGCGCCTGGAGAACAACCTGCGTGCGATCGCCCTTGCGGAGCGGTGGTTTGGCGGGGGACGTGCGACGAGCGACTACGTGGTGCTGGGGCCGCGCAGTGGATTCGCGCTGGCTCATGTGCGTGAAGGCAGGCTCACCGCGGGAGTCCATCGTGGCGTGGGTGAGGTGGGTCTGTGGCCGTGGCCGGTCGCCGAGGGCACGAAACAGGTGCATCAACTGCTGTCCGCACCAGCCACCTGGCGCAGACTGGCGGGTCGGCAGGAGGACGCCGCCATTCCGAGCGACCTGAATGCCGCGATCGCCGAGCATGCAGGAGACGACACGGCGGCCTGGCATGCGGTGGTGGAAGATTTTGCCCGTGTGGTTGGCATGACGCATTTGCTGATCGACGCCGGGATTTACTTTTTGCATGGTCCGCTGGTGGGATTGGGAGAGCGTTTCTGCGACGCGATCGGTGAGCGGGCTCTGGCGCTGATGCCGGTGCTGAGGGACATGCCTCTCAAGGTCGTCCCATCGAGCCTTGGCGACACGGCGGGTGGTCTCGGCGCGGCGAGTTTGGTGATGGAGACGTGGGATCCGGGGCTGGGGGATTGATCAAATCGACCGCTGGAAAGGCCGTTCGGGATGCGTTTGTCCTACGCCCTACCTTTTCATGAAGACACGCCGCCACTTTCTCGCCGGTCTCGGCTCTGCCGCTGCTGCCACCTGGACTCAGAACCTCCGCGCCGCTTCAGATCCCAAAAAAGACGTGGTCATCGGCCATGGGAGCCATCGCTACAAGGTGAACAAGGACTGGGTGCCCGCAGGTCAGGGGCGTCATCATCCGATCCTGAACTGCCATGAGATGGTGCAGGTCAAAGATGGCCGCCTGTTCATGGTGGGGGATCATTCGCACAATCAGATGCTCGTGTTCAAACCGGACGGCACGATCCTCGACTCGTGGGGCGGCATGTGGCCTGGTGGGCATGGCTTGAGCCTCTCGAATGAAAACGGCGAGGAATTTCTCTTCGTGACGGACAGCGGCCTGTGGAAGAGCGGCAATGGGGGGTATCGCCAGACCGGTCGCGTGACCAAAACAGATCTCACCGGGAAGGAGATCTTCTCGATCAGCCATCCGATGAGCGTGGGTGCCTACGAGCCGGACATGGTCTTCAATCCCACCGAAACCGCCGTGGCTCCGAACGGTGACATCTACATCGTGGATGGTTACGGCTCGCAGTTTGTGCTGCGCTACGATGCCCGCGGCACATTCATCCAGCGTTTTGGCGGCAAGGACGGCGTGCCAGCGGATCAGAATCTGAACAACGCCCACGGCATTGCGATTGATACGCGGCAGGGCGTGGACAAGGCAACCGTGGTGGTCACCTCGCGCCAGGACAACTGCTTCCGCCGCTTCACGCTCGATGGAAAGTATCTCGAAACGATCCCGGTGCCCGGCGCGATGGTCTGCCGTCCGGTGATCAGCGGCCAGGAACTCTACGCGGGCGTTTGCTGGAGCAAGACGCCGGAGATCAACAAGCTGCCGCAGAACCCGAGTGGCTTCACCGTGGTGCTCAGTCATGAAAACAAGGTGGTGAGCGCCCCTGGCGGCACGGAGCCGGTGTATGAGGATGGCAAACTGAAGCCGCTGCAGCAGGCGGAGCGTGTTTTTGACCACGGTCACGACGTGTGCGTGCTGGAAAATGGCGACCTGATCGTGTGCCAGTGGAATGCCTTCCAAACCTACCCGGTGAAGTTGGAGAAGGTGGCGTGACCGGACGGGGCACGCGGAGGCGAAACTGCTGCTTGCGCATCGAGCAGGCTCGCTAGCCTCCGCGCCCCGCATGTCCATCAAGCTCCGCCTCAACACCGCCACCGCCACGAAGGCCGTCCTGGCCAAAATCGGCAATCCTCAGCGTGAGGAGCCTTTGCAAACCTCGAAGGAGGTCTTTGAAATCGCCGAGAAGGACCAGGAGACGCTGACGGCGCTGTTTGTGAAGCCGTTCAAGAACCTCATCGGGCATCGCTTCACGCATCACTCATCGCTCGACCAGCATGAGATGAACCGGTGCGCGAAGGCGATCTTTGCCGGTGAGGCCAATCTGCTGGAGCGTGGCATCGAGATCGCCCAGCGTCTCTACGCGAAGTCAAACCACCCCAACATCAAGGCGGGTGACCTCTGCATCGCGCTTCTGAAGGAGATCCATATCGAAGGCGAGCTGGTGAACGGCCTCTGCATCCTCAAATCGGACAGCGTGACGCCTTTCCTGACCATCACCGCCCGCAATGGCGATCTGCGGCTCTCGACCGAGCAGGGCATCAACCCGGACAAGATCGACAAGGGCTGCCTGATCCTCGATTACTGGAGCGAGAAGGGCTATTACATCCTCACTTTTGACCGCGGCGGTGCTGACACACGCTTCTGGGTGCGTGAATTCCTCGGCGTGGAGGCTGTGCCGGATGCCGCTTTCCTCACCAATGCCTACGCAAAGATGGCGGTGTCCTTCCTCGAGGAGAAACAACCGGCCGAAAACGAAAGCGATGACACGCCGCCCTGGGAGGCCGCCACCGCGGCGAAGGACGCTCTCGACTACTTCGAGCAGCGGGAGACCTTCCAGCTCGAGGAATTCGAGCGTGAGGTGCTGAAGGACCCGGAGACGATCAGTCGCTTTGAAGAGCATCGTGCCCGCGTGGAGGAGGAGCAGGGCCAGCCGTTGGAGACGAGCTTTGAGATCTCGAAGAAGGATGTCACGAAGGCCAAGAAACGCATCGCCGCCGTGCTGAAGCTGGACACCGGCGTGGAGATCCATGTGAAACCAGCCGCCACAGACGACCAGCCGGTGCTGGAGCGTGGCTACGACGACCGCAAGGGCATGAAGTTCGTCAAAGTGTATTACAACAAGGACCTCAGCGCCTCGTGATGCCGTCACGGGCGGGTGATTTTACTCCCCTGCCCTTGCTTCACACGCGAATGTCGTGCTTCATCCGGCGTTCATCGTCTGATCATGTGGCAGGAACTCACCACCCTCTGGCAAAGCATCCGTGACCCGGAGTATCTGCACCTGCTCATCGAGCCGCTGCCGCTCTACGGGCTCGGCCTGGGCCTGATGTTCTTCATCGTGGCCTTTGTGTTTGGTGAGCGGCGCACCCGTCTGGTGTCGCTTTGCCTCATCTGCGTGTCCTGCGCCAGCGTGTGGCCCTACACAGACCTGCGGGAAAAGGCCACGCCCCGCATCCTGGCCACCCGGCCGCCCGAATATGCCTCGGTGATCCGCGAGCAAACTCAGCGTCGCCTGGACTACACGTGGCCCTACTACCTGATGACGGTCCTGTCGTTCATCTCGATCTTTGCCGGTCAGTCACCGAAGGGGCGTCCGCTGCTCTTCGTGGTGGTGATCGGCGGTGCCCTGCTGTTCTGGTTCAGCATCTGGCTGCACAAAAAAGAGTGCGAGGTCTATCACCGCAATATCGTGCGCTACAAGCCGCCGCGTTGAACGCGGCATGACGAATTCCGAATGGCGAATGACGAATCGATGCCTCGTTGTCGTTTATCCCAACCACCTCCATGCCCACCTCCAGCATCCTCCACTCTCGACGCTCTTTGCCCGTAGCCCTTCGTTCAGGCCTTGCGAGTCTTTGCGCCCTGCTCCCTGCGCTCTGCTCCCCGCTCCTCGCCCAGACAGCGGGCGATTGGGTCCACTCGCGAGGCAATGAAGCCATGACAGGCCTCTCGCCCACCGTGCTGAAGTTTCCGCTGCAAACCGCGTGGCAGTTCAAGATGATGGAAAAGCCCAAGGGCCAAGGCGAGATGCTCGTCTCCAGCCCCGTCGTGCGCGGTGGCAAGGTGTATGCCGGGTGCAAAGACGGGAAGTTCTTCTGCCTCGAGCTCGCCACCGGCAAGGAACTGTGGAAGGCGGAAGCCAAAGGTGCCTTTGACGGCGCGGCGGCCTTTGCTGGCGAACTCGTCGTGGCTGGGTGTCAGGATGGTTTTGTGTATGCCTGGAATGCTGACACAGGCAAAGAGGCCTGGAAGTTCGAAACGGAGGCGGAGATCCATGCTGCTGCGAATGTGTGGACCGATCCGGAAACGAAAACGGAGCACATCATCATCGGCTCCTACGACTACAACGTTTACTCCCTCAACGCGAAAACGGGCGCGAAGGAGTGGGCGGCGGAAACCGGTTATTACATCAACGGCGGCGCGGCCGTGGGCGATGGCAAGGTGGTCTTTGGCGGCTGCGACAGCGTCCTGCATGTGCATGATGTGAAGACCGGCAAGGAGGAGAAGCAGATCGAGGTGGGCGCCTACATTGGAAATAACGTGTCCATCGCGGATGGGGTCATTTACGTCAGCCACTACGGCAACCGCGTCGGTGCCTACAGCATCGCCGATGGCATGCAGGTGTGGGAATACGGCGAGCGAGAGTTCGAATACTACGCAGCGCCTGCCATCTGGGAAAAAACGGTCTTCGTGGGCGGCCGTGACAAGCGCTTTCACGCCATCGACCGCGTCACCGGCAAACAGAAGTGGGAGTTCCGAGCCCGTGACCGCATCGACAGCAGCGCGGTGGTCTGCGGCGGGAAGAGCGTTCTTTTCGGCTGCGATGACGGTTACCTCTACGCCCTCGATTTGGAGAAAGGCGCGGAACTCTGGCGCTTCGAGGCCGGTGCTCCTTTGAAGAGCAGCCCTGCCGTGGCGGGTGATTACATCCTCATCGGCGCGGATGACGGCCTGCTGTATGCCTTCAAGAACGGCTTGTGAGGTCATCCGATCAATTCGGCGATGGATTCCCGCCTTGTGTGGCTTATTGAACCAAACGCTCCCGTGCCCGCCGCCTCGCTCCTCAAGACTCTCGACTACTCCGTGCTCCAGCAGTGCATGCACTGCGGCATGTGCCTGCCCACCTGCCCCACCTACATGGAGACCAAGCAGGAGCGAAACAGCCCTCGCGGCCGCATCTCGCTCCTGCGTGCCGTGGCCGATGGTGAGTTGCAGGTCACGAAGGCGCTTTCCGATGAGATGTACTACTGCCTCGGCTGCCTGGCCTGCCAGACGGCCTGCCCTGCTGGCGTGCATTACGCGGAATTATTCGAAACGGCCCGCGCAGAGGTCGAGCAGGCCGGTGTGGCCAAATCGCCGCAGCGGGATTTTTGGCGCTGGTTGACGCTGAACACGCTTTTCATGCGTCCATGGCTCCTGCGACTGGTGGGGCGTGTTTTGCGTTTTTATCAAAGCACCGGCCTCGACGGCTTCATGCGCCGGATGAAGTTCTTCGGCCTGATGCCCCGTTCGCTCGCCGCACTCGAACCGCAGACGCCACGCATCGCGCCCGCTTTCTCCGATGAGCTCATCGATGCCGTCGAAACGCCCGATAAGCCGAAAAAGCATCGCGTGGGCCTTCTCACCGGCTGCGTGCAGGACCTCGCCTTTTCCGACATCAACCGCGACACCGCCGATGTACTGCTCGCGAATGATTGCGAGGTGATCACACCGCGCTCGCAGAGCTGCTGCGGCTCTTTGCATGCGCACAATGGAGAGCTCGAACTCGCCCGCGAGCTGGCACGACGGCAGATTGATGCCTTCGACCTCGACTCGCTCGATGCCATCATCACCAATGCCGGCGGCTGCGGCTCGCATTTGAAGACCTACGGCCACCTTTTGCACGACGACCCGCTGTATGCAGCGAAAGCCGCGATGTGGGACAAGAAGGTCAAAGACATCCACGAATGGCTCGTGCAGATCAGTTTTCGCAAACCAGAGGCCGGTGCAGGCGTCGCCGAGGTCACCTACCACGAGAGCTGCCACCTTTGCCACGGCCAGAAAGTCGTCTCACAGCCCCGCCAGGTCCTTCAAGGCATCCCGGGGCTCGTTTTGAAGGAACTGCCGGACTCGAATTGGTGCTGCGGCAGTGCCGGCATCTACAACATCACCCAACCGGAGCAGAGCCGGAAGCTCCTCGACCGCAAAGTGGCCTGTGTGAATGCCACCAAGGCTCCCATCGTGGCCACCAGCAATCCCGGCTGCCACCTTCAACTCGCCAACGGCCTGCGTGCGACGGGACAACAAGTCACACAGCCCGTCACGTTGCTCGCCCGCGCCTACCGTGCCGAGGCATCATGCTCCGCCGAATGAGCCGGATGCCGCCACGCCAGGTAGGCAAACATCAGCAGCAGACCAAAACCGAAGGTGAAGAGCCACACATCGCGATGCGCCAGAGGATGCAGCGCCAGTGATGCGATGTCGCGCAGCAGTGAAAACGGATTCGAGATGATGTCCCAGCTGTTCCAGCGCAGCACTCGTCCCAAGTAGATGCCAAAACCCGTCAGCGGCATCACCCCGAGCACCACCAGCCAGCCCATGCGCACGCTCACATGCCTCGCGATCCATTGATGCACCAGGTGCAGTGAGTGAAAACCGATCCAAAGCGATGTCAGCGCAAACGCGAGCAGCATCAGCAGATCATACCAAAGCGGGATGCCAGCCCGCGGCTTTAGATGAATCAAATCGGTGAGCACATACGGTGCATTCGGAAAGAACAGCAGCCATACCGCCAGCAGCGGAATCGCCCGGCTGAAACGCCGCGTGTGCGGCAGGAACCATGCAAACACCAGCGGCAACGCCGCGAGAAAGAGGTTCCAAAGCATGAACGAGAAGTAAGTGCTGCCCGTGAGCCTTACTCGAATGAAGAACAATGCGGCGCAGAACACACAGGCGGCCGTTTTGAGCAGCAGAATGCGGGAAGTCATGGCGGAATGTTCGTTCTATGAATCACCATCGCAACACCCGGACCAGCGCTTCACGAACATTTCACAGGCAGCAGCACGCGTTGCAAACACGCCGTCACTTTGCACTCGCAGCCGCGTCGTTCTGCACGAAACAACCCTCGCCATGCAAAACACTCCCGCATCCACGCACAACAAGGCCATCGGTTACATCCTCTGGATCTTCGGCTTCACCGGCTCCCACCGTTTTTACTTCGGCCGCCCCAAGACGGGCATCCTGTGGTTCCTCACTGGAGGCTTTTTCCTCATCGGCTGGATCATCGACCTCTTCCTCATCCCCGGAATGGATCGCGATGCCGACCGCCGCTACGTCGCAGGTCCCGTTGAATACACCGTGGCCTGGCTGCTGCTCACCTTCTTGGGCGTCTTTGGCATTCACCGCTTCTACATGGGCAAATGGGGCACCGGCATCCTCTACCTGCTCACTGGCGGCCTGTTCCTCGTCGGCGTCGTCTATGACTTCTGCACCCTCAACGGCCAGATCAGCGAACTAAACAGCCGCCAGCAATCGGCCAGCTAATCCATCGTCCGAGAACCGGTCTTCCACATCCTAATCACCAGCGAGCACGGCTTCGGCCGTGCTCGCTTCGTTTTGGCCTTATGGCCTCGGATGCCGACCAAGTTGTCTGCGGTCGACGCGACACGAACAGGCTGCCATTCCCTCGCGCTCAGAAATCGAGCCCGCCTCCCCGAAGCCGCCATGCAGGAGCGCCGCCTGCCGCGCTGGGCGCATCCGGCTTGGGCGGGGCTGCCGTGGTGCTCATGAGCGTGTTTTGAGTGGGAAGAAAGGCCGCTGGGACATTCTAAAGCCCTATCAAGGAGGCAAAGCCACCCGCTGCGCTGCTGTCGTTGCTTGGTTCTCAACACGGCGGCCATCCTCACACTTCCCCGCTGCTTCGCCAAGCCTGAAAAGGCTGCTAAAGCCTCTCACATGGCACCGATGGCTTTGTCAAGCAGTTGCACACTGCCCCTGTTTCCCCGGCTAAACTCGCCCGCCAGAGGCTCGGGATGACGGTGGATTTCTTTCGAAGGGTGCTGACGGCCTGAAACAGTCACCTTCCCCCACCACCAGCAGCCCGAACCGTTTCAAGCAGCGGCTTTCGTCCTGCAGATCGAGTTTGTCGTCGTGCAGATTGATTCTGCGTTCGTGCAGATTGATTCTGCATTCGTGCAGATTGAGTCTGCAGTCCTGCAAAAGCGCTTTTTCGGCCACCCAAATCGCTTTGGTGTCCCGGAAAACGGCCGAATCGCCCGCCGAAAGCGCTTTGGGGACCTCGCATGCCCGTTTTCGGCACGGGGACGTTCGGGTGACGGAACCCCGGTGGGGTTCGTGATCGGGCGGGGATCGGGGGTGCGCGGTTCCCAGGAGAGCCTCGCTATCGCCCGGCACTCCTGGGCTGCATGATGCAAGCCCGTTGGGCTTGACGGGATGCTGGCATACTATTGATTCAGTCGCCCTCCCGATTCCCCGTAAGCTACAACCTCAATTCTCAACCCGGCTTTTAACGAGCATGATTGGACAAATCACCTTTGACCTAAATTTCTACATCACTGTCATCGGCCTGATTTTGGCAGTCGTCGGAATCTGGCTGACCGTACGACATCGATTCGCAGGGCGCATAGCTTTGATCAAACGTTCTTCGACTAACCTGTTCAGTGAGGTAATACAGACGATCCCCGAGCTATCAGTCTCATATGGCGGCCAACCAGTTCAGTCTCGGCTCACGCTTTTCTCTGGCTACTTTGTAAACGTTGGCCACAAAGACTTTTCTCCGGACATGGTTGATAAACCCCTGCAAATAAAACTAGCTGAGGGGTTCGTTTGGAAAAAAGTTAGCGCGATTTCGATCTCGAAAGATTTACAGGTTTCCGCGCGAATCGCCGATAACGCAGCAATTTTCGATTTTGGCTTGTTCAGAAGAAATGAATTGTTTCGTTTCGACGCACTAATCGAAGTTCCAGCAGCGACTGCGAGTTCCAAATCAAGTGCAAGACAGGTTGAGAGAGCGATGACATTTCACCATCGAATTGCAGACACAGCAGCAGTAAAGACACAATCACTTCCCGAAAATCCAAAATCACAACCTTTGTACAAGCGCCAAACTATTGGTGTTTTCGCAATGATGCTACTTATTCCATTTGTTGTCATACCAATCGTCGAACGATGGACAGGGAGACCGGTTCAAATTGAATACAGCGTCAACAAAGATGGCAAAAACATTAACGCTACAGCCACCCCCAAGACGCCATCTCTGATTCGGATCGCGCCAATTGATGGCGGCCCTGCATTCGAAGAGTCCGGCGACGAGTTTTTCAAACGGCCAGAATTGGCACCGAGAGTAACTCAACGGATTAGAACATGGTCAGATTACTGGTTGTCGTTTATTCTGTGCGGTTTGTATGGGTTTCTGGCCCTAACAGAAATACACGACTATTTTCGTGGGGTTCGTTTGTACAAACTAATCGACTCTGACGATTCGAATTCTAGTGGTGCATAGATGCAACGCACCTATGCAAAGCAGAACACAATAGAAGTCCGCAACAATCAATCAATTCCCAAGCCTCACCAGCAGATCCTTGCTTTCGCCGATTTTGGCGCAGATCCCGACGACGACACCATGAGTTATTAAAACTGAGATGCCGCAATATGGTAAACTGCTAGCCAATGGATAATTTGATCTTGAACAACACGCAGAGAACTAGCACGAGAGCCAGCCAAACGTTTCGAGCTAAATCATGGAAGTGCTTGAGATACTCCCTGTCATCATTCGACATTTGGTAACAGACCCACTTCCACTCGCACCACAGCCAAACGGGCGGAACTAAAACCCAGAATAAGACGATCCCATATTTGAGCCAGTTCGGAAACCAGTTGGGATTGTAAACAGCGTGTGTGAACGCAGCAGCAAGGGAACCCACCGCTAAAATAGCGGAAGCAACAGTCACAATTCTGGTAACCCGTGCGACCACGCGAATAGGTCGCTGAGTAGTATTCATGGTCTGGGGTAGCTGCTTTTTCACCCTGCTGGCGGTCTTATTCATTTTGACATGGCACTACAGCATCACTTCACCAGCCTCACCAGCAGATCCTTGCTCTCGACGCTTTCGCCGATTTTGCAGCAGATCTCGCTGACGGTGCCAGCGCCGGGGGAGGCGACGGCGGCGAACATCTTCATGGCTTCAAGCGTGAGCAGGGTTTCGCCTTCTTTGACCTTTTGACCGACGCTGACGGCGATGCTGGCGACCATGCCGGGCATGGGGGCGCCGACTTGGGTGGCGTCGGCGGGATCGGCTTTGGTTTTGGTGACGGCGTTTTTGGCGAGGGCTTTGTTGGTGACCGTCGTGTGACGTGGGTAGCCGTTGAGCTCGAAGATGGCGGTCTGCTGGCCGGCTGCGTCGGGCTCGGTCATGTTGAGGAGGCGGACGAAGAGGGTCTTGCCTTCCTCCAGGCTGATGTGGATCTCTTCCTTGTCGCGCAGGCCGTAGTAGTAGGCGGGCGTGGGCAGGACGGAGACATCGCCGTGGGCCTTGCGGAAGTCGGCGAACTTCAGGAAGACATCGGGATACATGAGGTAGCTCCACACATCGTCCTCGGTGGGCTTCTTCTTGAGCTTCTGCTCCAACTCGGCGCGGACATCGGCGAGATTGATCTTTGCGGCGTGGGTGCCGGGGCGGCCTTTGATGCGCTTGCCACCTTTGCCGACGATGGCATCGGCGAGCTTGTTCCACTTTTTGCGGCTGTCGGCGGCTTTGTTGGCCTCCATGCCGTAGAAGGGCTCGCCGAGCCAGCCTTCGAACATGCTGGTGACGTCCTTGCTCCACTTCGTGCCGGTGAGGTTGAAGACATCGCTGGGCTTCACACCGCGGGCGACGCACTCGATGGCGAGGTCGCCGACGACTTTGCTCGATGGCGTGACCTTGACGATGTCGCCGCAGAGCTGGTTCACCTCGGCGTAAGCGTGGGCGATCTCCGGCCAGCGTGGGCCGAGGCCCATGCCGATGGCTTGCTCCTTGAGGTTGGTGTATTGGCCACCGGGCATCTCGTGGAGATAGACCTCGGCGGTGCCGTAGGGCTCGGCGGTGTCGAAGGGCTTGTAGAACGTGCGCACGGCAGCCCAGTAGTCGCTGAACTCCTGCAGCGCCTCGCTGTCGAGACCGGTGTCGCGCGGCGTGTTTTGCAAAGCGGCGACGATGGAGTTCAAATTCGGCTGCGAGGTGCCGCCGGACATGGAGCCGATGGCGGCATCGACGGCATCGACGCCAGCGATGGCGGCCTCGAGATAGCTGGAGGCGTTCACGCCGCTGGTGTCGTGCGTGTGGAAGTGAATCGGAATGCCGACTTCATCTTTGAGGGCCTTCACGAGCTTCTTCGCGGCAAAGGGGCGGACGAGGCCGGCCATGTCTTTGATGCAAAGCATGTGTGCGCCCATCTTTTCGAGCTCCTTGGCGAGGCGGACGTAGTATTTGAGGTCATACTTGTCGCGCTTCGGATCGAGGATGTCGCCGGTGTAGCAGAGCGTGCCTTCGCAGATCGACTTGGTGTCCTCGCGCACGGCCTGCATGGCGGCGGTGAGGTTTGGCAGGTAGTTCAGCGAGTCAAAGATGCGGAAGATGTCCATGCCGTTCTCGGAGGCATGCTTGATGAAGCCCTTCACCACATTGTCCGGGTAGTTCGTGTAGCCGACGGCGTTCGAGCCACGGAAGAGCATCTGGAGCAGGATGTTTGGCACCTTGGCGCGGATCTGGCGCAGGCGCTCCCACGGATCTTCGCGGAGGAAACGCATGCTCACGTCAAAGGTGGCACCGCCCCACATTTCGAGGGAGAAAAGGTTCGGCGTTCGGCGTGCCACGGCATCGGCCACGGCCAGCATGTCAAAGGTGCGCATGCGGGTGGCGAGCAGCGACTGATGCGCATCACGCATGGTCGTGTCGGTGATGAGCAGGCGCTTCTGCTTGGCGACCCAGTCTTTGCAGAACTTCTCCGGCCCCATCTCGGTGAGCAGGTCTTTCGTGCCCTTCGCAGGTGCGACGCGATGATCGCTCTTCGGGATCGGCGGCGCGATGAAGAGACCACTGGGCTTGTGCCCTTTCGCGAAGGGATTGCCGTTCACGATGACGTCCGCGAGGTAGTTCAGCAGCTTCGTGGCGCGGTCTTTGCGGGCGACGAACTTCAGCAGGTCGGGATTGTTATCAATGAAACGCGTGGTGGCCTGTCCGGCGCGGAATTCCGCATGATGCACCACGTTCATGAGGAACGGGATGTTCGTCTTCACGCCGCGGATGCGGAACTCACGCAGGCCGCGGTCCATGCGGTCGAGCGCCTGCTCGTAGGTGCGGGCAAAGACGGTCATCTTCACCAGCATCGAGTCGTAGTAAGGCGTGATGACCGCATTCGTGGCACCGAGAGCGCCATCGAGGCGGATGCCGAAGCCACCGGCGCTGCGGTAGGTCAAAATTTTGCCAAAGTCCGGCGTGAAGCCGTTTTCCGGATCTTCCGTGGTGATGCGGCACTGGATGGCAAAGCCGCTCTTCTCGATCTTGTCCTGCACGGGCAGCGCGAGAGGCTCGTCGTGCATCTTGTGACCCTGCGCGATGAGGATTTGTGAGCGCACGATGTCGATCCCGGTGATCTCTTCCGTCACGGTGTGCTCCACCTGGATGCGCGGATTCATTTCGATGAAGAACCACTCGCCCGTCTCGTGATCGACGAGGAACTCGACCGTGCCGGCATGCGTGTACTTCACTTCCTTCGCCAGCTTCACCGCCGCATCGCACAGGCCGTCGATGATCTCCTGCTTCACGCCATAGCTCGGTGCCTGCTCGATCACCTTCTGATGGCGACGCTGCACGGAGCAATCGCGCTCGTGCAAATGCAGCACCGTGCCGTGTTTATCGGCCAAAATCTGCACTTCGATGTGCTTCGCCTTGCCGACGAATTTTTCGAGGAAGACCGCGCCATTTCCGAAAGCGCGTTCCGCCTCGGTTTGGGCCTCATCGAGCAGTTTTTCGAGGTCTTTGGCCTCACGCACGATGCGCATGCCGCGACCACCGCCACCGAACGCAGCCTTGATGATGAGCGGGAAGCCGATTTTCTTCGCCACGGCGATCGCTTCCTTGCGATCACTCACCGGCTCGTCCGTGCCTTCGAGGATCGGCACCTTCAATTTCCGCGCCACATTGCGAGCGGCCGTCTTGTCGCCCATCATCGTCAAAATCTTCGGATCAGGCCCGATGAAGATGATGCCCGCCTTTTCGCAGGCACGGGAAAAGTCCGGATTTTCGCTCAGGAAGCCATAACCGGGGTGAATCGCATCCACGCCCTTCTCCTTCGCCAATGCCACGATGCCCTCGTAGTCGAGATAGGCTCCGAGCGGCCCCTTGTCCTTGTTCAGCTCATAAGCCTCGTCCGCCTTGAAGCGATGCGGGCAGAAACGGTCCTCCTGCGCATAAATGCCCACCGTGCGGATGCCCAGCTCCGTAGCCGCCCGCATCACGCGGATGGCGATTTCAGAGCGGTTCGCGACCATCAATTTTCGGATCGGGCGGATGCCGGAGGATGGGCTGGAAATGCGAAAGGCGGTGTCGGCAGGGGTCTTGGGCATGGTTGGGGCTGGAAAAAGCGGCGCATAGTCCCGTGAAATCTTCTCATGGCAAGGTCGAGCATGGCATTTGCGAAGGGCGGCGGCCCGAGCACGCTTCCCCTGCCCTTTGGGCCGGTTTTGGCGAAAAACCGCTCATGCCTCCCCGGTTCTTGACGCACGTTTAACATGCCCTTACGATCACCCTCGATGCGTTCCCCTCTCTCTTCCCGCCTCCCCGTCGCTGCCTTCGCCGTGGCCGCGACGTTTTTCACCGTCCAGACGCCTGCCTTCGCCCTGCTCGACTTCATTTTTGGCAAGAAGGACAAGGTCGCGCCGACCGCCGATGAACGCACGATTCAGGAGCAGGCCGCCCAAGGTCTGCTGGCAGAAGGCCTCGCGGCCCAGCAGGCTGGCAAGACCAGCCGTGCCAAGGGCTATTACGAGAAGGTCGTGAAGCAATACCCCTTCACTCAGGCCGCTGGTGAAGCCGCCTACCAACGGGCCGTGATCCTCCGCCACACGGAAAACGACCTCGAAGAGTCCTTCAATGCCTTTCAGGAGTTCATCGACAACCACCGCCAGAGCCCCCGCTTTGCCGAGGCCATCGAGCGTCAGTATGAAATCGCCGAGGAAGCTCGCGGTGGCAAAAAGCAGCGCAGCATCCTCCTGCTGCCGATGAAGATGAACCCGTCGGACATCCTTGCCTTCTACGAGAAGATCATCACCAACGCCCCTTACGGGAAGTTTGCCGCCCTCAGCCAGTTCAGCATCGCCGAGATGCAGCAGGACCTTCGCGAGAAGGACAAGGCCGTGCAGGCTTACCAAAAGGTCGTGGATAATTATCCCGGCACCTCTCAGGCCTCCGAAGCACAGTTCCGCATCGCCTCCATCAGCAATGTGGCGGCGCAACGCAGCGAGGACGCGTCGAACCTCACCGCCACCCGCGATGCTCTGAAAACCTACATGGCTGCCAACCCTGGTGGCGAGCGCAAGCAAGAAGCCGAACAGATTCTCCGCCAAGTGAACACGGCGGAAGCGAACCAGTCTCTCAGCATCGCCAAATTCTACCGCACGCAGGGCAAGACCGTCGCCGCCGCGATGTATCTCAACGAGGCGATCAAATTTGGGTCGCCTGAAGTCTCGTCCGAGGCTCGCGAACTGCTCGCCGAGCTCGCGGCGGAAGATCCGGATGGGGTTTCGCAGTCCCGCCGCGGCCAGCCAGACCAGGATTTCACCAAACTGGCCTCCAAAGACCTCAAGTCCCGCCCTGACTACGTTGGCCCGATGGCTCCGGAACTCGCCCGCTTGGCTGAAAAGCCCCGCATGCGTTCCGGCAACGATTCCTTCATGCCCATCCCGCTCACCGAGCCTGCCCTGCCGCTGCAACCCGGCGCTGCCAACCCTGCTCCAGGCTCGCTTCTTCCCTCCCTGCCGCAGACTGAGAAGCCTGCCGTTCTCCCCGTGCCGCCGACTCCTGCTCCTCCGGCTTCTGGCACCCCGCCTGTGCCGCCGGCTCCGAAGCCCGCGCCGTAATCGCCTGCAAGAAACGTCCGCCTACCATTTCGTCTCCTTCGCCGCTGTTCCCGCATGAAATCCATCCTCACCCTCGTTCTCGCGACCACTTGCCTCCTCTTCAGCGGTTGCGCGGGTTATCAGCTCGGTGGCCAGAAGCCGCACAACCTCCGCGAGATCCAGACGCTGGCCATTCCGGCCTTTGAAAACATGACGCTCGAGCCCCGCCTCGCGGTGAATGTGACCAACGCCGTCATCAAGTGGGTGCAGAATCACGGCTCCTACCAGCTTTCCACCCGCTCGAGTGCTGATGCCGTGCTCGTGGGCACCATCCGCACCATCCAGCGCAGCCAGTATCGTGCCGACCGCACAAACGTGCTCCGCACCTCGCAGATGCAGCTCGGTGTGACCATCGATTACCAGATCAAGGATCCCTCCGGCCGAGTGCTGCACAGCAGTTCCGTCACCGGTGAATCCCAAACACTGATCGACCCGAATCTCCAGCTCTCGGAAACCCAGGCGCTGGAGGACGCCGCCCAACGCGCCGCCATCAACCTCGCCAATGACATCTGCGAAGGCTGGTGAGCATCCCGATGAAGAAGCCGCCGAGGCCTCTTCTCCCGTCGAAGCGATCGAAAACGATCCTTTTGAGGCTCCGCAGCCTTCAGGCCGCCTTAATGCCGGTCTTTATCTCGTCGCCACGCCGATTGGCAATCTGGGCGACATAACGCCGAGAGCCGTCGATGCGCTGCGCAATGCCGATTTGATCGCCTGCGAAGACACGCGTCACTCCGGGATGCTTTTGAAGCATCTCGGCATTAAGGCACGGCTCATCAGCCTGAACGAGCACAACGAGGCGCAGCGCATCCCGCAGATGCTCGACCACATGCGGGCCGGCGGCAGCGTCGCGATGATCTCGGACGCGGGCATGCCCACGATCTCCGATCCTGGACAGCGCTTTGTGGCGGCCACGGTGGGTGCCGGTTTTGCTATCGACAGCCTTCCCGGCCCCAGCGCCGTGCTCACAGCCCTGTCCGCGAGCGGCCTGCCGACCACGCCGTTCTATTTCGGTGGCTTTTTGCCTCACAAGAAAGGTGCCCGCACCACCGAACTCACGGCCGCCTTGGCCCGCGATGCCACCAGCATCTACTTTGAGAGTCCTTACCGCATCCTCGACACGCTCGAAATCATCGCCACCGCGGCCCCGGAGCATCGTGTGGTCGTCGCTCGCGAGCTGACGAAGAAATTCGCCGAGTTTCAGCGTGGTCCCGCCACGAAGGTGCATGCGCATTTTCAAGCCAAGGCACCGAAAGGCGAGTTCACGCTCCTCATCGCCCCGGCCACGCCGCCGAAGTGGCTCACGTGGTAGTTCGTTGCCACCAGCCAAAGACCACCCCGATGCCGGCGCCGAAGCCCAAGCCGTGAAACAAGCCCCAGCCGAGCTTGGCCACCACCGCCACCTGCGGCCGCTCCCAGCCCTCGATGCCGCGATCGAGCAGGCCATACAT
>CALMTT010000431.1 GCA_937872615.1 uncultured Verrucomicrobiaceae bacterium
GGTGCCTGCGGGCACGCTCACGCAGTTCAACCACCACGCCGAGGAATACCGCCTCGATGCGCAATTCCACATCGAGCGCGAGCAACTCCTCGCCCGCCGCGAAGCCACCCTCGCCGTGCGCACCGCCTTGATGCTCGGCGAGACGCATCTCGCGCCCGAACTGCTCACCGAGCCGAAGCTAACCATCACCAGCACCACCCACGACGGCATTTCGACGACCCGCGAAGTCAAAGACCTCAAACTCAGCGCCGGCAGCGTGCTCACGCACACGCTCAGCGTGCCCGAACGCCTCGCCACACTCGCCGTGACGCTCAGCGGCAAAGTCGAAGTGCTCAGCAACGGCGGCGAAAAACGCGATCTCAATGCCAGTCACACCTGGACCCTCAACGGCATCGACAAAACCGAAGCCACCAGCGACGGCCATCTCAGCACCTTCGACGGACAACGCATTTTCGAGCTTCTCGGCAAAAACGGCGAACCCGTCGCCGACCAGCAAATCGTCTTCACCTTCAAGCACCGCGACTTCACCCGCATGCAGACCCACGCCCTCAAAACCGACGACCAAGGCCGCGTCGCCCTCGGCAAACTCGAAGGCATCGAGCAACTCACCGCCAAGTCCCCCAACGGCCGCAGCGGCTCCTGGACGCTTGAAGACGCTGATGCCACGCTTGCGACGACCATTCATACGATGGAAGGCGCGACAGTGACCATCCCCAGGAATGGAGCCAGCGTCGAATCGGTTTCGTTGCTCGCTCACACGGCAGAGGTGTTCAGTGCCGACTTCAAATCCTTGATCTATTTTGGGGACAGCTTCATCAACGTGACCTGCCTGCCAGCTGGCGATTACTCTCTTCAGATCGGAGGAAAGGTCATCACCATCAAAGCCATTAAAGGAGAGCCGATTGGCGGCTGGGGTCTTGGCAAGCACCGCAAGCTTGAATTGAAGGGCACCATGCCTCTCCACATCACCGAGACCACCACCGACAAAGACTTCATCACCGTCAAACTCGCGCACAGCAGCCCCTTTGCCCGCGTGCATGTCACCGCATCGCGTTTTGAGCCGGAGAAGAGCCTCTTCGATGGCCTCGGCGGCTTCACCCGCTTCGGCGCGGCCTCCGGCACGCCCGCACGCAATCCCAATCTCTACTCCGCCGGCCGCGAGATCGGCGATGAATACCGCTACATCCTCGAACGCCGTTACAGCAAACTCTTCCCCGGCAACATGCTCACCCGCCCCGGTTTGCTGCTCAATCCCTGGGAGATTCGCAGCACGGATCTCGATGCGCTTGGCAACCAAGCTGGTGAAGGAGCCTCCATGACTCGCGGCGGAGCCACGGGTGCCCTCGAAGCTCCCAAAGCCATGCCCGCGAAGAAGATGAAGCAACAAGCTGGCCCGCAAGGCGGCACGAACCTCGACTTCCTCGCCAGCTCCGCGCCGGTCATCTACAACCTCATTCCCGACAAAGACGGCATCGTGCGCATCGAGCGCAAGATGCTTGGCGACCGCCAGCACGTCCAAATCTACGCCGAGGACCTGCAAAACGCCTCCTGGCGCACGCTCACGCTGCCGGAGGTTCCCACGAAATTCGCCGATCAGCGCCTCGCGCGGAATCTCGATCCCGCGAAGCCCTTCACACAGAAAAAAGAGATCACCGTGCTCGACACCGGCAAGTCGCTCACCCTCGCCGACATCATCACCAGCGAACTGGAGACCTACGACACGCTCGGCGGCGTCCACAGCCTCTTCACCACACTCAGCGGCAATGGCCACCTCGCCGAATTCGCCTTCGTGCTGAACTGGCCGAAGCTCAAAGACGACGAAAAGCTCACGCACTACGGCAAACACGCCTGCCACGAGCTGAACCTCTTCATCCAGCGCAAGGACAAGCCCTTCTTCGACAAAGTCATCGCGCCCTACCTCGCCAACAAGAAGGACAAGACCTTCATGGACGAGTATCTGCTCGGCCTCGACCTCGCCAAACACCTCGAACCCTGGGCCTACGCCCGCCTGAACATCGTCGAGCGCATTCTGCTGGGCTCACGCATCCAAAACGAAGCCCCGAATGCCGCGCGGCATGTGCGTGAACTTTGGGAAATGATCCCGCCGAATCCTGAGGAAGCAGATCGCTTGTTTGAAACGGCGCTGAGAGGCCGGGCGATGGAGAGTGAGACCCTCGGAGCTTTGCGTGATTTGGAGAAAGCCAAGGAACAGGCTTATAATGCCGCGCCAGCTCCAGCGCCGATGTCGCCCATGCCTGCGACGGCCGCCGCACCAATGGATAGCTTTGCGGCAGCGCCAGACGCTAGCGTGGGTGGAATCATTGCTGGCACTGGTGGCACGGCCCTGCGCCGTTCTGCGACCGTGGGGGAACTCAAAGCATTGAAAGATGCAGACGGCGACCGCATGGCGGGCCGTAAAGAACTTCAAGAACTCGCTGAAGGACGCGAAATGGCCCTTGGGAAGGTGATGGACGTCAATGGCGCCTTCAACTACTCGGGTGGCGTCACGCTCAGTGGCGGAACGCTTGCCTACTTTGGTGAAGGAGAGGCGAGTCGTGGTCGCGGACTCGTCCGCGTCTTCTACCGCGCCCTCGGGCCGACGAAGGAGTGGGCGGAAAACAATTACTACAAGCTGCGCATCATCGAGCAGGATGCCGAACTGGTCACCGTGAACGCGTTCTGGCGGGATTATGCCGCGTGGGTGGCGGCGGGATCGAAGGGCGGATTCGTTTCGGCGAATGTGGCGGAGGCGCATCGCAACTTCACGGAGATGATGCTGGCGCTGGCGGTGCTCGATCTGCCGTTTGAGGCGCCGAAACACACGACGAAAGCGGAGAACGGCCAGTTCACCTTCACCGCTGGCGGGCCGTGCATCCTATTCCACAAGGAGATCAAGCCCGTGGATGGCGACAAGACCGCGCAGGGCCAGCTCCTCGTCTCGCAGAGCTTCTTCCGGCATGGCGACCGCTACCGGATGGAGGGGAATGAGAAGTTCGAGAAGTATGTGAGCGCCGAATTCCTCACCGGCGTGACTTACGGCGCAAATGTGGTCGTCACGAACCCGACGAGCAGTCGCGTGAAGGCCGCGGTGCTGCTGCAAATCCCGCAGGGCGCCCTGCCCATCCTCGGCAGCAAGGCCACCGACTCCAAACAGGTGCGTCTGGAGCCCTACACGACGCAGACCTTTGAGTATCACTTCTACTTCCCCGCCGTGTCGGCGAAGGCGGGCGTGAAGTTCGCGCACTTCCCCGTGAACGTCGGCGGCGCGGCGGCGAAGCCGATGGAATTCAACGTCGTGGCCAAACTCACGCAGGTGGACAAGGCGTCGTGGGATTACGTCTCGCAAAACGGCACCGAGGCCGAGATGTTCGCGTTTTTGGAGCAGAACAACCTCGAAGCGCTCGACTTCGAACGCGTCGCCTGGCGCTGCAAGCAGGGTGATTTCTACAAGAAGCTCGTCGCCTTCATGAATCAGCATCACATCGGCGACGACGCGGTCTTCAGCTATGCGTTCCTCCACAACGACGCCGCGTTGCTCGGCCAGCTTTTGAAGGACGACGATGGCTACGGCCCCTACCTTGCCAGCAAGCTGCTCACGCTCGAACCCATCGAGCTGCGCAGCTACGAGCACCTCGAATACTCGCCGCTCGTCAATCAACGCGCCCATCGACTCGGCAGTGAGTGGCGCATCGCGAATCCGGCGGTGCTCCAGCAATACACGCAGCTCCTCACCGCGCTGGCACACAAGCCGCAGCTCGATGCCATGGACAGCATGAGTGTGGTTTATTACCTCTTCCTCCAAGACCGCGTCGAGGAGGCGCTGGCGCGCTTCAAGGCCGTGGATGCCACCAAACTGCCCACACGCCTCCAGTACGACTACTTCCAGTGCTACGCGGCCTTTTATGAGGGAGATGTGGCGGCGGCACGTGGCGTGGCGACGAAGCGGCTCGCGTCCGACGGGTCGGACAAGTCGGACCAGTCTGACCTGCCGCCGAGGTGGAAAACACTGTTCAAGGACGTGCTCACCCAAGCGGATGAAGCGGAAGGCAAAACCACCAACACGGAAAAACCGGCCCAACCCGACCGCGAAGCCCAGCAAGGCGCTTTGGCAGCCACCGAGCCCGGTTTTGACTTCAAAGTCGAAAAACAGACGATCTCACTCAATTGGAAAAACCTCTCCGAGGTCACGCTGAACTACTACCTCATGGACCCGGAGTTCAGCTTCAGCAGCAATCCCTTCGTCAGCCAGGACGCGGGCCGATTCAGCATCATCAAGCCGAACAAAACCACCACGCAGGCCCTTCCCAAAGACGCCACCCAACTCGACATCCCGCTGCCGGGCGAGTTCGCCAAGGCGAACGTGCTCGTGGAGGTCATCGGAGCCGGAAAACGCCAGACGCAGGCCTACCACGCGAACACGCTGAAGCTCGCGCTCACCGAAAACTACGGCCGCCTCGAAACGCGAGACCTCACCACCGACAAACCGCTGCCCAAGGCCTATGTGAAGGTCTATGCGAAGCTCAACAACGGCACCGTCCGCTTCTTCAAAGACGGCTACACCGACCTGCGTGGCCGCTTTGACTACGCGAGCCTCAACGCGCCTGAAAATGCCTCCGCACCGTCTGGAGCCGACATGCCCGCCAACGGCCTCGACTACCCGATGCTGAAGCCCGCGGAGCTCAACAACGTCTCCAAACTCGCCGTGCTGGTGCTCAGCGACACGCACGGCGCGACGGTGAAGGAAGTCGATCCGCCGGGGCGGTGACAACAGCTGAAGACTCACGTCTTCCGCTACGGGGTGAGCGCTACTCGTAGCGGCTGGCGTGAGCCTGCCGCAGATGGAGGATCACTTCGCCGCAGTGGTCGGCGCAGCGGCTTTCACGCTCACGCGGATCGGTTGGGAGATGAGGATCTCGACGGTATCCGTCGGATTCGCGGCGGTGGTCACGGATTTCATGCGAGTGGATGCGGCGCTCATCGCGGCTTCGGCGGCTTTTTGTTTCTCGGCGGCCTTCTTCGCGGCTTCGGCATCCGTGGCGGCGATTTTCTTCGCTTCGGCGGCCGCGGCGGCGAGAGCGGCTTCGGCTTTCTTTTGCTCGGCTTCAGCAAGCGGCACAGCGGCGGGGTTGTAGCGGTATTTGCAGATGCCGAGGCTTTGGAAGGCGAAGGTGTAGTCGCCGGGGGCGATCTTGAGCGCGGCGAGATCAATCACGGCCTCGTGCGTGGCGGCTTTGAGCGGGATGTCGAACTCCTTGATGCCGCTGAACCCTTCACCATAGGCCTTTACCTTGATCGAGGTGCCGTTGAACTCGTTCCGCCAGGTCAGTTTGAGCGGGATTTTCAGCGTCTCGCCGGCTTTGGCTTCGAAGACCTTGTTTTCAGCAGTGGCGATGGTCAGCGGCGCTTGTTCGGAGTCGGTGACAGAGACGGGAACATCCGCCACGAGGCGCGGCGCGGGGATTTCGCCCTTCGCGTCCTTCACCGGCCATTCCATGCTCGCGAGCCGCACGGGCCGCACGACCTCCTTGCCGCCGATGACGGCCTTGCCGGTGATTTTGGCGAGCGAGAAGCCACGCGGTGCCTTTTCATCGGCGGTGAGAATGAGGTGACCGTAGCTCTTGCCCTTGCCGATTTTCAATCCGGCGGCGCTGACACCTTGCGGCAGGCCTTCCATCGCGATCTCGATCTCGCCATCAAAGCCATCGCGACGCTGCACGACGACTTCAAACGCACGCGAATCACCCTGACGCAGTGCCATCGGCTTCGAAAGCGAGGCGCGGTCGCCATTGCGCAGCGTCATGTGCACCGCCCAGGCAGCGAGCGAGAAATCCGGCGCAGCCTGGCGCACGAGCAGGCGATAGACGTTGTGCGGATCGCTGCGCGTGCCGCCGAAGAGATCGCGCACCTGCAGGCGGTAGGTGCCGTCTTCTTTGACCTCAAACTTGCCGAGCACATCCGGCGAACCCGCATCATAGGGCGGGCCGTCGTAGCTGTAGCCATTGCTCGTGACCTTCATCGGCGGCGCGATGTCGTAAAGCTCGGCCACATCGGTGAATTTGCCGTCCTTTACCTGCTGCACGAGCACGAAGGGATCGGTGTTGCGGCCGAGACGCTCGCTGGCGACCTCAACCCACCAAGTCTCGCCCTTCTTCGCGGTAAACTCATACGTATCGACATCCGCCGCTGGGAAAAACGCGCCGCTGAGATCGGCGGGCAGCGTGATCTTCTGCGCGTCCTTGTTGTTCGGCTCGGTTTCCTTTGCCACGGCATTTTCAGCGAGGCCCGCGGGCGGCCAGGACATGGCGCTCACCGTTTGCGTCTGCGGTTGCGGCTCCGCCGGGCTCTTTTGCAACGCGAGGCGATAGAAATGACGCTCGCCGCCTTGGTAGGTGAGGTCGCTCACTTTGATGATGTAGGTGCCGTCGGCGGGCGGGGTGAAGTCGATCATGCCGCCGGTGCGGTTCACTTTGAGATCGGCACCCTTCTCATCGGCAAGGACAAGCACCGGCGTGAGACGCGAGTCGATGCCGACCGCCGCGCAATCAATCGCCACCGCCTGGCCCTTCACGCCTTGGAAGGAATAAAAATCGACCGCTCGCTTCGTCATCGTGGCATTGCAGATCGTGCCCAAGGGCAGAGGCAGGGCGGTTTCGAGCGTGTTGTTGGCCTTCGTGCGCACCACCTCGGTCAGTTTGTTCACCGAGAACGCACGCACCGACGACACACCGAGCCGTGACATCACCCGCGCATCGTAAACACCCACCGGCGCATCCGCCGCGATGCTCACCGTGAACTTGTTCACCGCACCGGCCACCGGCTTCGCGGTGATCTTCGGCGTGGAGAAAGTCAACTCCGTCACGTCTTCGATGTTTTCACCGGTGATGGTGACTTCGACGTTTTGCCCCGCCTGACCTCCCATCGGCATGATGGTAAGCAGACGCGGCAACGGCAGCGTGACCTGCTGCGCGAGAGCGGAGACGGAAAACAGGGCGAGGAGGCAAAGAAGACGCGGGAACATGACCGCAAACCTACGCTGCGGACCGGGCGTTCTGTTCAAGCCGAACGCTGGATCAGCGCAAGTTCACCGCACCGCCATCGATCGGGTAGGAACTGCCGGTGACGAAGCCGGCCTCATCGCTGCAAAGGTAGAGGGCGAGGGCGGCGATCTCGTCCGGCTTGGCCATGCGGCCGATGGGCTGGGCCTCGCTGAGCTTTTGGAACATCTCGGCCTGATTGTCGGGATAGGTTTTCGCCAGGTAGCCATCCACAAACGGCGTGTGGACGCGGGCGGGCGCGATGCAATTGCAGCGGATGCCTTGCTTGATGAAGTCCTTCGCAATCGAGTAGGTCATCATGAGCACGGCACCTTTCGTCATCGAGTAGGCAAAGCGGTCCGCGAGGCCCATCTGGGCGGCAATGGAGCACATGTTGAGGATGACGCCGCTCTGGCGGGCAGTCATGTGGGCGAGCGCGGCGTTCGCGCAGGCATACACGCCTTTGATGTTCACGCGGTAGAGGCGGTCCATGTCCGCCTCGGTGGTGGTGAGCGCGGTGCCGATGTGGGCGATGCCGGCGTTGTTCACGAGAATGTCGATCTTTCCGCCATGGCGTGCGGCGATCTCATCGAAGAGCTTTTTCACGCCATCAGCCGATCCGACATCGCAAGCGGAGGCACGTGCGGAGCCGCCGGCAGCCGTGATGAGGTCCACGGTGGTTTGAGCGGTCTCGGTGTTCAGATCGAGCACCTCGACATGGGCGCCTTGTTTGGCGAAGAGCACGGCGATGGCCTGACCGATGCCGGAACCGGCGCCGGTGATGATGACGTTTTTACCTTGGAGTGAGAACATGGAGCTGGGGATGAAATTCAGGTGGCTGGAGCCTCGACGGCAGCCTCAACCTCGACGGGTGGAGGTGCGGGCGGAGCCTTGGCGAGGAGGAAACGCTCCACGCCGGCGAGATCGCGCACGACTTCGATATCTCGATAGCCGAGCGAGGCGGCTTTCTCGGCGATGGAGGCGCTTTGATCATGTGCGTGCTCGAGTGCGATGCGGCCTTCCGGCATCAGATGTGAGGGAGCGGCATCCAAAAAGCGAAAAATGATCTCCGTGCCCACCGGCCCGCCATCGAGGGCGAGGTGCGGATCGCGGCGCACCTCGCGGCTGAGCGTGGCGATTTCCGCATGCGGGATGTAGGGCAGGTTCGCGGCAATGAGGTCGGTGAAGTGCCC
>CALMTT010000432.1 GCA_937872615.1 uncultured Verrucomicrobiaceae bacterium
CACCGCAGTCGTGTTGTTCGTGACCAAAACGGTGCCCAGAGCTCCCAATCCGCTGACACCCGTGATCGTCGTCACGGCGCGACCGCCGCTGGATTGCAGCGTGAGGTTCTTGTTGATCGTCACATTCTCCGTGTAGGTGCCGGGGAGCACTTGGATGGTGTCGCCGGTAGTGGCCGCAGTGACGGCGGCTTGGATCGAAGTGTGGTCCGCACCTGTTGCCCCGACCGTGAGCACGGCAGCATGTGAGGAACCTGTCAAACAAGCCCCTAATATACTGATGAACCACGCCAACCCCTTAGTATAAAGTCTCACTTTTTTCGATTTCATATAATTGGGCCTTATTTCGGATTAGGGTTCAATCCCGACTTATGTTTGCGCCGAATGACGAACCCAAACTCGCCATTAAAGCAATATTCACGCCCAGAAAGTTACTTTTTATTAAAACTTTGCCTAATCTTGCAACACATTGAACCCAATTTGCTCATGTCAGCCCTCATGATTCTATTAAGCTATTCGCCAAGGCACATCATTTGCCCATTAAAGGCCTCTAAGCCACTGCTTGGCGCTACAATGACGCGGCAAAGACCACCCCGAAAAGGTTTTTATTCTTAAGCAATTAAGATGAGACCGCATCCCGACCAATCCACACCTCTCCGCCGTAAAACTGTGGACACAACTGGCCCGAGGCATCACTCATCACGTCCCACGGGTCTCGCGCCGGAGGGCTTGGTCTTGGTCAGGGCATCGCCGAGATCGGAACGCATGGTGGCGGCGAGTTTTTGGAGGCGCTCGACGATGTCGGGATGCTGGGCGGAGACGTCCGCGGTCTCGCCGGGATCGCGGCTGAGGTCGTAGAGGGACAGGGGCTGCTGACGCACGGCGTAACCATGCCGCGTGGCGATGCCGTCGATGCCGCTTTGCGTGATGGACTTGGGCTTCATCTGGCCAAAACGGGCCGGTTTGCCATCGCGGCCGGGATCACCATCCACGGAGATGTAGGGATGGGCGAAGTGCAGCTTCCACGTGCCGCTGCGCACGGCCTGCAATTCATCGCCACTGTAGAAGTAGAGGGCCTCGTGGGGAGACGCGCCGCCTTCGAGCACGGGCAGGATGTTCTTCCCGTCGATCTTGTTGTCTGGAAGCCTGCCATTCACGAGGGCGGCGATGGTGGGCAGCAAGTCGATCTCCATCATCGGCTCCGCGCATTCACGGCCGGCAGGCAGGCGACCGCTCCAGCGGGCGATGAAGGGAACGCGCACGCCGCCTTCGAAGCTGGTGAGCTTACCCTCGCGTAACGGTTTGGCCGAGCCGGCATGATTGCCGTAGCTGAGGAAGGGGCCGTTGTCGGAGAAGAAGACGATGAGCGTGTCCTGCGAGAGGCCGCAGCGGCTCACGGCGTCCACGATTTGTCCCACCGAGTCATCCAACTCCTGCACGACATCCGCGTAGAGGCCCGCACCAGACTTCCCGCGCCACTTTTCCGATGTGAAGATCGGCACGTGCGGCATGACATGGGGCACATAAAGGAAGAACGGCTCGGCCTTGTGCCGCTCGATGAAGGCGACGGCACGCTCGGTGAAGCGCTCGGTGAAACGGCTCTGATCGGGATCAGTCTCGACGACCTTCAGCCCATCGTAGAGCGGCAGCGGCGGCATCTCCTTGGCCAGCGAGGGATGGTACTTGCTGTTGTCATTCGAGTAAGGAATGCCGAGGAACTCATCGAAGCCGTTCTTCATCGGATGAAAGAGCATGCGCGTGCCGAGATGCCATTTGCCAAAGGCCGCGGTGGCATAGCCTTTCTCCTTCAGCATCTCCGGCAGCGTCCACTCGGCGGGATTGAGGCCCTCATTGCTTGTGTGATTGAGGGCTCCCTGCATGCCCACGCGGTTCGCGTAGCATCCCGTCATGAGCGAGGCACGCGAGGCGCTGCACACCGCCTGCGACACGTAGAAGCTAGTGCCCTTCACGCCTTCCGCGGCCAGTTTGTCGAGGTGCGGCGTCTTAATCGTGGTGGAGCCAAAGCAGCCGAGATCGGCATAACCGAGGTCATCCGCCAAAATGAGCACCACATTCGGCTGACGGGCCAAAACGGTCGAAACAAGGGCGAGGAAGGTAAAGACGGTGCGGAGCATGGGAGGGAGTGAAACACTTCACCCTGTCGAAATCCATCGTGGAATGCCCGCCGGGAGCAAAATGACCGCAAGACCGGTTGCGCGGTTCCGGCCGGGCTGGGATATTTTGCGATGATGGCCTTGTATCGCTACGGCATTTACCTCATCCCGCTGCTCCAGCTCTTCTGCGTGATCCATGCACACCGCACGGGCCGGCCTTATAATTGGATCTGGTTCATCCTGCTGTTCCCGCCCTTCGGTGCGCTGGCCTATGTGGTGATGGAAATCCTGCCCGGCACGAACTGGGACCGCCTGATCGATGAAAACCTGGGCTTCCTGACCTTCTTCAAAAAGCGGCGGCTGGAGCGGCTGGCCGATCAGGCAGAATTCTCGCCGACGGTGAACAATCGCATGGCCCACGCGGAGGAGCTCGCCCACCAGCACCGGCATGAAGAGGCCATCGAGGAGATCCGCGGATGCCTGACGGGTGCGATGAAGGATGATCCGCACATCTTGATGGCCCTCACGCGAGTGCTGAATGAGGCCGGACGCTGGCAGGAGGTGCTGGAGACGGCGCATCGCTTTCAGCCAAAAGATTATCAGAAACATGAAACGGCCCTCAAACACCTCAGCGCCATCGCTCTCGAAAATCTCGATCACGATGACGATGCCGAGCGGCTCTATCGCGAACTGCTTCCCGGCTGGCCGGGCGAGGAAATCCGCTGCCGTCTGGCGAATCTGCTGCATTCCAAAGGCGGTCACGAGGCCGAGACACGCAAGCTGCTGGAGGAGATCATGACGAACTCACGCCGCGGCACCTCGCACTACCGCACGACGAACAGCCGGTGGATCACCTATGCCAGCCAGCAGTTGAAGAAGCCGCGCAGTTAGACCGGTTCTCAAAATGTCTGTCTGATTCCCGTCGGCGGGGCAGCCTCATTGGCGGCGTCATTCGCTCGTCAGCTATT
>CALMTT010000433.1 GCA_937872615.1 uncultured Verrucomicrobiaceae bacterium
GGCCTGCTCGCGCACGCCGTGGTGCTCCAGGTCGGCCACCTGGTCCCCGGACAGGCCCAGCGAGGTGACGAGGACGGGCTCGGTCACCGGCTGCTTGTGGATGGCCGTCGCCCCGACCCGGGAGTGCGTCGTCGGCTCGGGCCGGCCGACGTTGACGGAGACCACGCGTGCTGTCACGCCCTCATGGTCGCCCCGCGGTCCGTGCCGCCGCCATCGGATGAAGCACAGCCGGTCAAAAAAACCGCGCCGGCCAGTGCGATCACGAGGGCGATGAGGGCAAAATTGAATTTGGAGACGTTTGAGTTCGGTTTCATGGTCATCTTCAAGTTTCTGTCGTTGCTCTATTGCCATTGCGACTCCGCCCCCCCATGATTTGGGGCAGCGGAGTCGCAGACTTTTCCGCTTGGTTGACGGGAGCATTCTTGCTCCACACCATTGATTACGTCAGCCGGGACTAAATCCCTCCAAATCTTTTGGCGGTGCGCTCACGCTTGGGCGGCCTTGCTTTTGTGTGCGGCTGGTTTCACTCCAGCGAACTTCCCGCAACACCAGCCGACCGCTCTCGCGGCGGTAATACACCTTGACGGATTGCCCCACGCGGAGTGCGTCGGGAGAAGCCTTGTGCCAGCTAACGCGAAAGCGTGTGTAGTTCTTCCAGACGAATACGCGGTTCGTCGTGCTCTTGGGTTCGGCCAGAACGAGAGTGCGGTTTGTCTGGTCAATGTTCTGAATTGCTCCGCGCGCCGAATGCTGAAGCGGCGGGCGGGCCTGGCTCTCGAACGAGGCAAACATCACGCCAAGAAAAATCAACCCGGTAAATAAATTCAGCGCTCGCGTTTTCATTTCAGCCTCCCGTTTCCTATCGCTCAATGCTGCATCAGCAACGTCGCGCCCTTCACCGGTTCACTGCGACCAAAATTGATCGGATGGCTTCCTGGAGGAATCGTGGCGCAGGACGTGGTGATCACCGCGAGCAACACGGCGAGTGCCGCCGCCTGACAGGCTTTGATGGCGCGCGGTGATCGGATTGCGATTTCGGAATTCATTGATGCCTGCTCAATGAGTTGATTGTTTCCCGGCGCGGGAATCGGGCGGGCCGCCGCGGCGCAGATCGCCAGAACGAAGATGGCGGCGAGCAGCATCCAGAGGATTATGATGAGCCAGATTCCCATAACCGGGTCGTGTGTTTGGTGATGATGCAGGCCGCATTACTTCAACGGAGCGACTTCCACTTCCTGCTTCTCCATGCCCTTGGTGGCAACCGTGCTGCCCTTCGTCGTGTTGCAGCAGGCGGCACTTTCCGCGCCGCATGACGAGCAGGTGTGGGTGGCGACCGATTGCTTCGCTTTGCCATGTCCAACAATGCTCCATTCAGTGCCGCAACCTTCGCACAAGTGGCGGACGATGGTGACGTAGGGTTTGTTAGCGCCCCGCGCCGTCCAGTCCTTCGTCTTCAGAACTTCGTCTTTGCACTTCGGACAGGCCATCTGCGGGACTTCGACCGCAACCGAATTGGTCGAGTGATTCCGCCGATACTCGTCGAGTTGCTGACGCAGTCTCGGCGATGCTGCGATGCCATCGTCACCGACGGCCTTGTATTGAGCCTGCGCCGAACCGGCGAACAATGACAAGGCAATGCCTGCCAGTGCTGCGATCAGGATGTTGTTCGTTCTTTTCATACGTTTACCTTTCTTTGTTTGTTGGTTTGGTTGTGGTTCGCCTTTCTACCCGATTCAAAGAGTTTATTTGCCGGGCCAGACAGTGACGGACGGCGTCGCGTTGTTTGGGGCGTGCAATTCAATCAGCTTGGTCGCGCCGCCCTTGGCCGTTCCAGTTTCCCCACCGCTTCGAGCCGGCGTGCTGGGTATCCAGACGGTGACTGACGGGGTGGCGTTGTTCGGCGCGTGCAGTTCAATCACCTTGGGGATCAACTTTGCCGCGCCGCCTTTGGCCGTCGCGGTTTCACCGGCGGCAACCAATCCCGCACTCGTGACCAGCAGAGCGGCGGCAATGGCCAACCGACTCCGCATTGTGATTTGATTCGTTTTCATGTTCGGGCTCTTTCTTCGTGGGTTCATTCTGCTGCTACTTGAGCGGCGCGATTTCAAACGAATCCTTCGGCGTGCGCGCGAGCCAGGGAAATTGTTCGATGGCGCGCGGACTCGCCGCATACGAGCGATTCTTGAGCACCTTCGCGACTTCACTGTTGCCGTTGGGCGTGGTGGTCACGGGCTTTAAGCTGCCGGTGCGGGCCAACTGTGGATATTGCTCCAACATGCGCGGGCTGACGGCCAGCGCGCGGTTGTTTCTGATGTTGGCTGGAACGCTGTCGAAGCGTGTGCTTGATGCTGTCATTGCCGACGACTGACGTGTCAGCCACGGAAACTGCTCCTTCGCACGCGGGCTGGCGGCGATGGCGCGGTTGGACAAGTCCTTGACTGAAAAGTCGGCGGCGGGGACGGTTGCGGTTGCGGTGAGGAGAGTGGCGGCGACCACTCCCAGGAGTAGTGTTTGAGTCGTTTTCATAGTAAATAGTTTGTTGCTGCTGTTTTCTATTTCCGGCGATGTGTTTGCCGTTCTCTCTTTATTACGTTCGCCGAGTGGAAATCCCCTTTGCCATTCCTTGCTTTTCGTCGGACATTTTTTGCTTGGGCACGGTGAAGCAGAAACGCGGGCTGGTGCTAACTGACCGCTATCAATGACACTTTCCCGCCGTTCGGACCTTGGGCGCTTCCTACGGCCTGCGGATCAAGTGTCAGAACACCATCCACGAGCAATTGGTAGCGATGATGGCCGTGATGCAGGGGAATCTGAATCGTCCAGCTGCCGTCGGGCTGTCGCTTCATCGGGTGAGACGATGAATTCCAGCCATTGAAATCTCCCATCACGCATACCGCCTTGGCCTGCGCCGAATGATAGAAGAAGGAAACCGGTTTTGTCATACGCCGCGCGGAATAACGGTTCGGGGCGAAGCACGAACCCGGTGTTTGGAAACCCGATTGAGTCTCCGGTGAATCAATTTCCGCAATGTCCGTCAGTGGTCGCATAACTCGCTGCTCTTACTACGCCACGCGGGATG
>CALMTT010000434.1 GCA_937872615.1 uncultured Verrucomicrobiaceae bacterium
ACGGGTTGTTGGGATCCTTGGCGCGGCTGATGGTGAAGACGCCGTGGGTCATGTAAAGCCAGCCATCGGGGCCCCAAGTGAAGCTATTGACGAGCTCGTGCGTGTCCTCGCGGCCAAAACCGGTCAGCACGACACGCCACGCGTCGGGTTTGTCGTCGCCATCGGCATCGCGGAAGTGGATCAAATGCGGCTGCTGGCCGATGTAGATGCCGTCATCGCCGCAGAGGATGGCGGAGGCGAGATTGAGGCCCTCGACGAAGACGGTGCGCTTGTCGGCCTCGCCGTTGTTGTCGGTGTCTTCGAGGATGATGACGCGATCTCTGGGTAATTCCTGATTTTGGATTCCTGAATCCTGATTCAGGCACTGCGGCGGGATGGGGTGGTATTGATCATCTTTGGCTTCGCCGCCGAAGGGGGCGGGATGTTTGGAGCCGTTTGGGTATTCGTAGGCCTCCACGACCCACAAACGGCCGCGATGATCCCAAGTCATGGCGACGGGATTTTGCACCATCGGCTCATGCGCGAAGCAGCGGACCTCGTAGCCTTCCGGCACGGTCATTTTCGCCCGCGCTTCCTCGGGCGAGGGACATTCGTTCGTGGTGGGCAGGTAGGTGCCGGTGAGTTCTTTGGCCTGGGAGAGGCATGTGGCGGCAAAGAGGAGAAAAAGAAGCGGGCGCATGGATGGAAGGATACGGTCGAGGCTCGTCAAAAGGGTAAAGAAGGTCAAGGCTTCGTCGAAAAGGCTGGAAGCACGATCCTTGACAACTTCTTGACCTACCTTGACTGCGAAAGCCTGACACTTCGTCGATGCACGGCGACTGAATCTTGTTACTCCTCACGCAATGTCCTCCCCCTCCGATCTCGCCCGCAAAACTCCCGAACAACTCCGCTCCTGGCGCTGGTATGGCCGCGATGAGCTGCGCTCCTTTGGCCATCGTTCCCGCGCGAAACAGAACGGCTGGGGCAATGAGGACATCGTGGGCAAGCCGGTGATCGGCATCCTGAACACCTGGAGCGATCTGAACTCCTGCCACATGCATTTGAGGCTCACGGCGGACGCGGTGAAGCGCGGTGTGTTTCAAGCGGGTGGCCATCCGATGGAAATCCCGGTCATGTCCGTCGGCGAGATGCTGACGAAGCCGACGGCGATGTTTCATCGCAATTTCCTCGCGATGGAGACGGAGGAAATGCTTCGCGCGAATCCCATCGACGGCGCGGTGCTGCTCGGTGGCTGTGACAAATCCACGCCGGGTCTGCTGATGGGGGCCTTCAGCATGGACATCCCCGTCATCTACATGCCCTGCGGCCCGATGATGAAGGGCAACTGGCGCGGCGAGACGCTCGGCAGCGGCAGCGATGTGTGGAAATACTGGGACGAGAAGCGTGCGGGCAATTTGAGCTGGGGCGAGTGGTGCGAAATCGAAGACGGCATCGCCCGCAGCCCCGGTCATTGCATGACGATGGGCACCGCGAGCACGCTCACCGCGCTGGCGGAGACGCTCGGCCTCGTGATGCCGGGTGCGTCATCGATTCCGGCCGTGGACAGTGCGCACACACGCATGGCCGCCGCTGCGGGTCGCCAGATCATCGAGAACGTGTGGCTCGATCGCAAACCCTCCGGAATCGTTACCGAGAAGTCGTTCGAAAATGCCATCGCGGTCGATATGGCGCTCGGCGGCAGCACGAATGCCATCGTGCATCTCATCGCGATGGCCGGACGTCTCGGCATCAAGCTCCCGCTGGAGAAATTCGACGAGATCAGCCGCAAAGTGCCGCTTTTGGCGAATCTGCGTCCGGCGGGCAAATACCTGATGGAGGAGTTTTTCCTCGCTGGTGGCCTCACCGCGCTGCTGAACGGCATGCGCGAACTTTTGCACACGGACGTGGCCACCATCACCGGCAAGACGCTCGGTGAAAACATCGCCGACGCGATCATCCACAACGAAGACGTCATCCGCACGCCGAAGAACCCGCTCCAGCCCGATGGCGGCACCGCCATCCTGCGCGGCAACCTTTGCCCGAACGGCGCGGTGATCAAACACGCCGCTGCCACGAAGGAACTCTGCACGCACAAAGGTCCTGCGCTCGTCTTTGACAGCTATCCGGAGATGAAGGCCGCGATTGAGGACATGAATCTCGATGTGACGAAGGACACCGTGCTCATCCTGCGCAATGCGGGCCCGGTCGGTGCTCCCGGCATGCCGGAGTGGGGCCAGCTCCCGATTCCGAAGAAGCTCATCCTGCAAGGCATCCGCGACATGGTGCGCCTGAGCGATTGCCGCATGAGCGGCACCAGCTACGGGGCGTGCGCCCTGCACATCGCGCCCGAAAGCGCCGCCGGCGGCCCGCTCGCCCTCGTGAAGAATGGCGACC
>CALMTT010000435.1 GCA_937872615.1 uncultured Verrucomicrobiaceae bacterium
CATCCAGCGGTCGTCGCGACTAATCGAAGCCCATTGCCACCCCTCTCTAGCATCCAACTTTTGCCTGGCGCCAAGAATCAGTCGCAAGTGGTTGTCACCCGCCTGCCGGATGACAGGCCAGCGCAGCAAGCCGCTGGCACCGCTGAGCACGAGAGCATCCGACGTCCAGACAATTGAACGACACCCTCTTAAATCGATGCGTCCGATCAACTCTCCGTCACGATTCCAAAAGCGAACACCGTCTTCTCCCGCCGTGGCCAGCGTGGTGCCGTCCTTGGTCCAAGAAGCGCTGTTAATAAAACTGCCGGGATGCCCTTCCCCATATCGAACCACCGAACCATCATCCACCTCCATGAACTGCGCCTGACTGCCTTGGATGAAAGGGCCCAGCTTCCTGCCGTCGGGTGAAATGTGCAGCAAATGCAAAGGCCGGGCTGGCATGCTGATTTCATTTTTGGCTGTTCGTGAATCCCAAAGGGTCACAAAGCCGTCTTCACTTTCGCTTACCAGATGCCTCCCGTTCGGGTGCCAGACCACGCTCGGTATTGCGGCGTTATGCGCCTGCCATGAGTGACTGGAAGACGGATCTTCATCAACGTTCCAAATGTAGATGGTTCCGTCGTTTGATGGGATGGCGAGCCTGAACCTATGGGGGTGCCAGGCAATCGCCCGCGCGAAATCACACTTCGCAAAAACTCGCTCCTGATGAGGCTCTCTCAACGAGTGGACCACAACACCTCCATGGACATGACTCACCGCGACAAACTGCCCGTCCGGACTGCAACGAATGGTGTGGGGCTCAGCGACAACTTTCCAGGTCGCCACCACCTTTCCATCAGGGATGGCAATCACGCGGATTGCGGCAGAATTACCAATGATGACATGCGTGCCGTCCGGTGTGAAGTCGAAGGCATTAGCGCTAACATCCTCTGCGCGGAACAACATGCGCTTTGACTTAATGGCCCATACGTTAACGCCTCCGTTATCTGCGCCGCCTTCACCGTATCCAACCGCCAGCATGCCGCCGTCACGACTGAATCGAAGGACTCGTGAGGCAGAGGTCGTTTCTCCCGGAAGCTCAAACTTTAGGTCATTCGACGGAAGCGATGTCACGATGATATGGCCTGCTGCATCACGTTGCGCGAAAGTCGAAAAATCTGGGCTGATCTCCCCTAAAAATGGCTGCTGCCCAGCCTTCAGGTCCCACCGTTCGGCGGCCCGCATATCTGGAAGGCTCAGGCAGGCGATCGCTTCATTTTGCAGACTGGGAAGAAGGCTTTGCCGAAGCTCAAGCGGCAGCTTTTGAGTCACCGCGAGCCCCTCCTGAACCGCCGCCAAGCCCTCCCAACGACGACCAGGCTTGTCTTTGTAGCGCAATGCCGACGCCTTGCTGATGAAGCCATTCACCGAAGACCTGAGCTGAACCTCCATGATCTGACGATTCTCCTCCGCTTGCTTCTCGTTCTCCCGGGCCTTGTGCAGCGCATAAAAAATGCTGAGCACGGCAACCACCCCCACCAGTGCCAGACTGGTCACCAAAGCCGCCACGCCAGGCCGTCGGCGAGCCCATTTGCTCAACCGCCCCGCCATGGTGGCAGGTCGAGCACTGATAGGCAGCAATTGAAGCCAGTTTTCCAAGTCCTCCGCCAAGGCATTTGCCGACGAATAGCGGCGTCGAGGATCTTTTTCCAAGCACTTCAGACAGATGGTCTGCAAGTCGCGGTCCAACGTCGGATTCAGGTTTCGCGGAGGCGTCGGGTCACGTTCGGCGACCATGCGCAGCAACTCATGAATCGACGCGGCCTGAAAAGGCGGCCGTCCCGTGATCACTTCATAGAGCACCGCGCCGAGGCTATAAACATCCGTTGCCGTGGTAATCTCGTTCTTCGTGGCACTGACCTGCTCGGGAGACATGTATTGGGGCGTGCCGATCACGCGGTCAGACATCGTGAGTTTCGCGTCTGTCTCCAGCAATTTGGCCAGCCCAAAATCAGCCAGAGTCGGCTCCCCCTCCGGGTCGATCAGAATATTGCCCGGCTTGATGTCACGATGGATCACGCCTCGCTGGTGGGCGTAGTGCGCGGCACGAGCAATCTTGCTCATGAGCACCGCAGCTTTGCGGAGAGGCATAGGACCCGCTTGAAGTTCGTTTGCCAGACTGCGGGCCCTTTCCACCAGTTTCATGGTGTAAAAGCACATCCCATTGCTCTCACCGATTTCATAAACAGGGACAATGTTGGGATGATCCAGCCTCGCGGCGGCGGCAGCCTCCTGTTGAAAGCGCGCCAGATCCGTCTCGCTCGCGTGTTGCGGAGAGCGCACCATCTTCAGCGCCACCCGGCGATTCAGGCTCTTCTGATGCGCTGAGTAGACAACCCCCATTCCACCGCGCCCGAGCACCCCAAGCACCTCGTAGCCCCCGAGCTTGGTGCCACGACTCATCAGTTCTAGCGGAATGGGAACCTGCGTCGTTGGATCACCGCCATCCAAGGCTGACTTGAGCAGGCACGCCGGACAAAGCCCCTCGGAACTAGTCGGGGTGAGCATCAAGCCGCAGGATGGACAGGTGGCTGGAGCGTTCATAAACACGGTCTTTTCGGGCAAATCCGGTGTTCAGCAGTCTTATACGAGTATTTAAAGGTCCTCTCGCCCAAGTTCTATTGCCAAATGCGGAAAATGGAATGCTTTCTCGATGTTGGGTCATGGGTTCTGCAGATACGTTAATGTCCATTTATGCTCGCCCGACTGCCTCGGTCGGAAGACACCATCCGTCGCTGGCAGGCCACCATTCGCCTCCATTGGGGTCTTGATGAGTAGCATGACCTTGGGGGGCAGCGCCCTTCCGCACTCCTACAATTACAAACACCCTCAGTCGTTCCTTTGACCAAACACCCGGAAGAGATACCTGATTTCGTCATCGACCTCTTCTGGGGAATCCACTGTCCGCATGATCTCTTCCTGCAGTATCCGGCGATAGCGCTGTCGGAGACGGAACACCGCCACCTTTACTGCACCCTCACTCATTCCAAGTTTTTCACCAAGCAGAGCTAGTGTTTCCTCATCTCCATCCGCGGAGATACGGCTTTTCAAGATCTCGAAGACATTTTCCCGCCCGCTCTTCTGATACTCCAACCGCAACTTGCCGAAGACGGAGTCGAGCAAAGCCAAGGCCCACTGCCGCTCGAAAATGACTTCGGGTGTTACATCGGTGCCGGGATCCACCGCGCCCGCCTCCTCGGCCGCATTTGAGTCGAGAATCAGGTGGGACACACCACCTCCACGTTTTAAGGCTGTGGCCCGCGTGTATTCATTCGCGGCAAAACGCTTCAAAGCGACAAGCAAGAATGACCTCAATCTCCCCACTCCCTTTTCCACATGAGAAAAGGAGCCGCGTTCCAGCAACATCGCGAAAAACCCTTGGGTCAGGTCCTCAGCGTCGTGTTCCAGCTTCCCTTGGCGGCGCAAGAAGGCATAAACAGGTTTCCAATACGTTTTGCACAACTCGGCGAGAGCTTCCTCCGCCTTGGCTCCGCCGCCCTGCCCCGCCAGAATCACCATGCTCCAGCGTGTCTGGGGAAACAGATCCGCCTTCTCAAAGGGCGTATTGTCGGCGCTGCATTGTTTGGGATCAGTCATGAAGCCAGGTGGGGCTGGACCAGCCTCCATGAACCATTACGCCGGAATGAAGTTGTTCTAACCCCACAAATGCCTCGTCAGCCGGTTCATTCACATGCAATGATGCCACCGCATGAAGCTCAAGCTCGACCTCGATGATTTCCGTGTGCCGGACGGTAAGCCTTTCCGCATCAAGAAGGCCAAAACCAAGGTGAAGGACCTTTACCAGGATGATGCGCACTACGAATCGCTCATCGCGGAGTTCCGGGAGGAGATTGATGACCTTCAGCAGAAAATGTATGCGCAGAACCACCAAGGCCTGCTGCTCATTTTTCAGGCGATGGACGCCGCGGGCAAGGACAGCACCATCAAGCATGTGATGAGCGGAGTGAACACACAGGGCGTGGAGTGCCATGCCTTCAAACGGCCTACTGATGCCGAGCTGGATCACGATTTTCTTTGGAGAACTACACGCGTCATGCCGCCCCGTGGACGCATTGGCATCTTCAACCGCAGCTACTACGAAGAGGTGCTCGTCTGCCGCATTCACCCCGAGATCGTCACGAAGATCCAGCGCCTCCCGGAAAAGACCACCAGCAACCTCAAAACGCTCTTCGCGGACCGCCTGAAGGACATCCGCAACTTCGAGGCCTACAGCCACCGCAATGGGATCCGCATCGTGAAGTTCTTCCTGCATGTGTCGAAAGATGAGCAGAAGAAGCGCTTCCTGGCCCGCATCGACACGCCGAGCAAAAATTGGAAGTTCGAGGAGGCCGACGTGCGTGAAAGGGCGCACTGGAAGGACTACATGGAGGCCTACGAGGACGCCATCCGCGTCACCGGCACCGAGGAATGCCCTTGGTATGTCGTGCCTGCCGATGACAAGAAAAACATGCGCCTCATCGTCAGCGCCGCCATCCTCGACGAGATGCAGCGCATGAAGCTCGCCTGGCCGAAGCTGCCTGCGGACAAGCTCGGCGGCCTCGCCCGCTGCAAGAAGCTGCTGCTGGCGGAAAAGTGAGCGGTTCCACGCTTGAACAACGGCATGGCAGCGGTAGGACACGCGACCACTCACCGCATGACCAAGTTCCGCCCCTGCATCGATCTCCACGACGGCCGCGTAAAGCAGATCGTCGGCTCCTCGCTGCGAGATGACGGCACCGGTTTGAAGACGAACTTCGTGAGTGATCGGGATGCGGCATGGTATGCGCAGCTTTATCAACGTGATGGCCTCACCGGCGGTCACGTCATCCTGCTGGGCAAAGGCAATGAGCAGGCCGCGAAATCGGCCGTGAGCGCGTTCCCCGGCGGTTTGCAGATCGGCGGCGGCATCAAGCCGGAGAACGCGGCAGAGTATCTCGATGCCGGCGCGAGCCATGTGATCGTCACCAGCTACCTGTTTGATGCGGATGGCCGTTTCGATGAAAAGCGGCTCGATGCCATCGTGAGTGCCGCAGGCCGTGACAGGCTTGTCATCGACCTCAGTTGCAAAGCCACGCCTCAAGGCTGGACCGTCGCGATGAACCGCTGGCAGACACTGACCACGCTCGACGTGACCGCGGAGTCGCTGAAATGGCTCGCCGGGCATTGCGCGGAGTTTTTGATCCATGCCGTCGATGTTGAAGGCAAGTGCGAAGGCATCGACGAGACGCTGGTGACCTTCCTCGGCGAGCATTCGCCCGTGCCGATGACCTACGCCGGCGGCATCCGCCATCTCGACGACCTCAAGCGCATCGACGTGCTCAGCTCCGGCCGCGTGGACGGCACTGTCGGCAGCGCTCTCGATCTCTTCGGCGGCAGCGGGGCGAAATACGACGAGCTCGTGGCCTGGAACCGTCGTCCTCTTTGAGACATGAAAATCATCCGCTTCGCCAACCCCCAGGGCCTCATCGCCCATGCCGCCCAGCAAGCCGATGGCCCGGCACTCGTCATCGAGGGCGACATCTTCGGCGATTTCCATGTCACCGACCGTCCGGCGGAGATCGCGAAGCTCCTCGCCCCTGTGCAGCCCTTTGCCATCATCTGCATCGGCCTGAACTACAAGTTTCACGCCGAGGAGACCAAGGCCGCCATCCCGCAGCATCCCGTCGTTTTCATGAAGCTGCCGAATGTGGTGCAGCATCCCGGCGATCCCATCCTGCTGCCAACGCATCTGAAAAGCGACAAGGTGGACTACGAGTGCGAACTGGCCGTCATCATCGGCAAGAAAGCCCGCAACGTGAGCAAAGCGGACGCTTTGAAGCATGTCCTCGGCTACACCTGCGGCAATGATGTGAGTGCCCGCGACTGGCAAAAGCACGGCGGTGGCGGTCAATGGTGCCGCGGGAAGAGCTTCGACACCTTTTGTCCGCTCGGCCCCGTGCTCGTGACCGCGGATGAGATCCCGAATCCGAATTTCCTCGGCATCAAAACCATCCTCAATGGCCAGACGATGCAGGATTGGAACACGAACGACATGATCTTCGATGTGCCCACGCTCATCGAGTTCCTCAGCGGCAGCACCACACTCATGCCCGGCACGGTGATCATGACTGGCACGCCACACGGCGTCGGCATGGCACGCACGCCACCCGTCTTCATGAAGCACGGCGACACCGTGAGCGTGGAGATCGAAAAGATCGGCACGCTCACCAATCCCGTGCTCGACGAGGCCTGAGCCACCTTTTCGTTACCGGCCTGTCATTGCAAACCGCCGTGTGACCGCCATTCTCCAACCGCTGTGGACCTCAAACTCGTCAATCGTGAAATCCTGCTCTCCTTCTGGAAGGTGCATGTCCTGCACCACGCCGCCGAGGGCGAGGTGATTGGGAATTGGATGCTCGAAGAGCTCCGCCATCACGGCTACGAGGTCAGCCCCGGCACGCTCTATCCGCTGCTCAAGCGCATGGAAAAGAACGGTTGGCTCACCTCCACCGCCGATGACACCCGCGGCCCCAAAGCCCCGCGCCGCTACACGATCACGAAAGAAGGCCGCGAGGTCCTCAAAATCGTGCAAAAGCAGCTCCGCGAGCTGGGCGTCGAGGTCGGCAAATAGTCCGCCTCGGCAGCACGCCACATTTTCCGCCACGTCGAGGAAAGATACTTGAATCCCCACGTTTTACGGCCCCCGTAAAGCTCCCGCCATTCGTCATTCGTCATTTCTCAATGTCTCTCGCCCGCTACGCCCTCCGCCATCCCTGGACTGTCCTGGTCGCCCTCGTTGCCGTGGCCTTGGGAGCGTGGCTGGGGCTGAATCGCATGACGCGGGACATCTTTCCGCCGCTGGGCATCCCGACGATCTATGTGGCGCAGCCGTATGGCGGCATGGACCCGCTGCAGATGGAGGGTTACCTGACCTACCGCTACGAGTATCACTTCCTCTACATCGCCAACATCGAGCATGTGGAGTCAAAGTCGATCCAGGGCGCCTCGATCATGAAGCTGCAGTTCCATCCGGGGACGGACATGAGCCAGGCGATGTCCGAAACGGTGGCGCAGGTGAACCGCAGCCGCGCCTTCATGCCGCCTGGCACGGTGGCGCCCTTCATCATGCGGTTTGATGCCGGCAGCGTGGCGGTGGGCCACCTCGTCTTTTCCACGGACGATCCGAACATCACGCTGAACCAGATGCAGGACCAGGCGCTGAACAAGGTGCGCCCCGCCTTTGCCACGCTGCCAGGCGTGTCCGCGCCGCCGCCGTTTGGCGGCAGTTCACGCGGCATCATCGTGAACGTGAACCCGGACCGCATGAAGGCGTATGGTTTGTCCCCCGACGACATCGTGCAGGCCATCGCCAAGGGGAATCCCATCAGCCCTTCCGGCAACATGAACCTGGATGGCAAGTATCCCATCGTGCCGACGAACGCCATCGTCTCGAACGTGAAGGATCTGGAGGCCGTGCCGCTGCGTCACACGGACAAAGGCGCGGTCTTCATCCGTGACGTGGCCACCGTGGCGGACGCGGCCGACGTGACCACCTCCTACGCTCTGGCGAATGGCAAGCGCACCGTGTATCTGCCCGTGACGAAACGCGCCGAGGCCTCGACGCTGGAAGTGGTGAAAAAGGTGCGTGCCGCCATCCCCGACTTCCAAAAGCTGCTGCCGGAGGGCATCAAGGTGAGCTTTGAGTTCGACCAGACGCCGGTGGTGAATCAAAGCATCCAGGACCTGCTCAAGGAAGGCGGCCTCGGGGCGTTGCTCACGGGATTGATGGTGCTGCTCTTCCTTCGTGATGTGCGCTCGGCCTTCATCGTCGTGATCAACATTCCGCTCTCGCTGCTGGCCGCCGCGTTTGGCCTGTGGATCAGCGGGCAGAACATCCATCTGATGACGCTGGGCGGCCTGGCGCTGGCCGTGGGCATCCTCGTGGATGAGGCCACGGTGACCGTGGAGAACATCCACACGCATCTGGCACGCGGCAAAACGCTGGCCCGTGCCGCGCTCGACGGCACGCTGGAGACCACGCTGCCGCGCCTGCTGGCCATGCTGTGCATTCTCGCGGTGTTCATCCCCGCGTTTTTCATGGTCGGCGCGGCCAAGGCGCTCTTCGTGCCGCTCGCGCTCGCGGTCGGTTTTGCGATGTTCGCGTCGTTCGTGCTTTCCAGCACGCTGGTGCCTGTCCTCTCGGTGTGGTTTTTGCCGAAGAAGGTCAAACAGCATGAGGAGAAGCCCGGGCTCATCGCCCGGTTGTATGGCGGCCTCGTCAAAGCTGCCGTCACCATGCGCTGGATGCTTGTTCCGGCTTATCTCGGCGGCGCGGCGTTGATCGTGGTGTCGTTCGGTCCTTTCCTCGGCTCGGAGATCTTCCCGCAGACGGACAGCGGCCAGTTCGCCATCCGCTTCCGCGCCCCCAGCGGCACCCAGGTGGCCCTCACGGAAGGCATTGCTCAAAAGATCCTCAAGATCATCGGTGACGAGGCGCCGGTCGATTTCTCCATCGGCATGGTGGGCGTGCATAACTCCAGCTTTCCGGTGAATCTCGTCCATCTCTGGAATGGCGGCCCGGAGGAAGGCTGGCTGGCAGTGCAGCTCAAAGCGGGCACGGATGTCCAGGTGCCCGCCCTGCAGGAAAAGCTGCGCGAGATCATCAAGCGCGAGCTTCCGGATGTGCGCCTGTCCTTTGAGCCGAACGACATCGTCAGCCGCGTGATGAGCTTTGGCGCCTCCACGCCCATCGAGGTCGCCGTCAGCGGCCCCAGCCTGCCCGCCAGCAAGGAGCACGCGGAGAGGCTGCTGGCAAAGCTGAACGAGCTGCCCTTCCTGCGTGATGCGCAGATCGCCCAGACGCTGGACGCACCGGCCGTGAATGTGCAGATCGACCGCGAGCGGGCCGGCCTGCTCGGCGTGAACGTGGAGGACGTCACCCGCAGCCTCGTGGCCGCCACCACCTCCAGCCGCTTCACGCAGCCCGTCTTCTGGGCCGATCCAGGCACCGGCATCAGCTTCAACGTGCAGGTGCAGATCCCCGAGGAGCGCACAAGGAGCCTCGAGGACCTGGGCAACATCCCCGTCAAATCATCCCATGGCGGCACCGTGCTGCTGCGCACCATCGCCAGATTCGAGCAAGGCACCACCGTGGGCACCTACGAGCGCTACAACATGGTCCGCATCGCCAGCATCACGGCGAACATCCATGACATCGACTTCGGCAGCGCCATCAAGGCGGTGCGCAAGGCCATCGACGAGGTGGGGCCCGCACCCGATGGCAAGACGAAAGTGGATCTTCGCGGCCAGGTGGTCCCCTTCAACCAGCTCAACGAGGGCTTCAGCAGCGGCCTCATCATCGCCATCATCGTGATCTTCCTGCTCCTCTGCGCGAACTTTCAGTCCGTCCGCCTCGCGCTCGTCGTCATTTCCACCATGCCGGCGGTCATCGCGGGCGTGGTGCTCGCCCTTTTCTTCACGGGCACCACCATCAACATCCAATCCGCCATGGGCGCGATCATGGCGGTGGGCGTCGCCGTCGCGAATGCGATCCTGCTCGTCACCTTTGCGGATCGTGCGCGTGCGGCCCGGCAGGGAGATCGCCGCGCCGCCGCCATCGAGGGTGCCGTCAGCCGCCTGCGGCCCATCCTCATGACCAGCTTTGCCATGATCGCCGGCATGCTGCCTCTCGCACTCGGTGCAGGACAGACCGCGCCGCTCGGTCGTGCAGTCGTCGGAGGGCTCGCCCTCACCACGGTGGCCACGCTGTTCTTCCTCCCCGCCGTGTTTGCCCTCCTCGCCAGCACCAGGGCCACCTCCGCCTCCCTCGATCCCGATGACGAGCAGAGTGCGGTGTTTGAACCCCGCTGATCCCTATCCCGCCCATGAAACCCGCTCTCGTCCTCTGCCTCCTCGCCAGCAGCGCCCTCGCTCTGGAACTGCCGGTCACCAAGCCGCAAAAGGGCACCATTCACCGCTGGGTCACCCTCCCCGCCTCCTTCGCCCCCTGGCAGCAGGTCGAGATCAAGGCTCGCGTGGCCGGCTACATTCAAAAGATCACCGTCGATAAGGGCGATGTCGTGACCGCAGGCCAGAAGCTCGTCGAGATCGAAGTGCCTGAGCTTCAGGCCGACTTGATCCGCCACCGTGCCGAGATCGCCGCTGCAGAAGTCGAGGTGAAACGCCTCCATGAAGCCCGCGCGAAGTCTCCTGACCTCGTCCTGCCACAGTCGGTGGATGATGCGGAGGCGAAACTGGCGATCGCGAAAGCCGGCATGGAGCGCACGAACGCGCTCATCGAGCTCGCCCAGATCAAGGCGCCCTTCGCCGGCATCATCACCGACCGGCGGGCTGATCCCGGTGCCTTCGCGGCCGCCGGCGGCGATACCTTGCTGCAAATCACCGATTCCAGCACCCTCAGACTCCAGGTCCCCGTGATCGAGATCGAGACCTCGTTTCTCAAGAACGGACTTCCCGTCGAGGCCCGGGTGGACGCACTCAATGGCTCGGCCCTCCAAGCCACGCTCAGCCGCATCGCCGGGACGCTCGATCCGGCCACCCGCACGATGCTCATCGAGGCCGACTTCAAAAACGAGAACGGCCAGCTTCGTCCCGGCATGTTCGCCACCGCACGCATCGCCGTGGAGCAGCACGACAACGCCACCCTCATCCCCTCAGCCGCCCTCGTGAAGGAGAAGGCCAACAGCTTCGTCTTCAAGCATGTGGACGGCAAAGCCATGAAAACCGCCGTGAAACCCGGCTTCAACGACGGCACGAACGTCGAAGTGCCGGAACTGAAAGCCGAGGATGTGCTGCTCGTGCCGGGAACAACTGCACTCACCGACAAACAAGCCGTCACCGCTAAATGATGTTGGAGTCTAGGCTTTAGCCGACTCTTTGAACTCCCCTATCCTCCCAAACCTCGGCTAAAGCCTAGACTCCAACCTCTGACTGCCATGTCTTCTCTGATTCGATCCCTTGGGCTGCTTTTGTTCGCTTCGGTGTCAGTAGCCGCGCCAGTTCACGTCGATCTTCCGACGGTCATGATGCTCGCGGGGGCGAATAATGAAGAAATCCAGCTCGCGAAGACGAAGCACACCGAAGTGCTCGCGGAGTCGAAGCTGGCTTGGCAGCGGTTTTGGCCATCGTTGACGCTGGGAGCGGGTTATCGGCGCACGGATGGGAATGTGCAGGACATCGCGGGTGCCGTCTTTGATGTGAGCAAGCAGCAGTACACCGTGGGGCCGAACCTCATGATCGATTGGTCGCCGGGGGATATGTATTACGCGGCGCTGGCGGCAAAACAGCGTGCCCTCGCGGCGGAGCAACTCGCGGAGAAGACGCGACGCGACATCGTGATGCAAGCGACGAGCCGTTACTACGATCTTTTGGCCGCGGAGGCATCGCTGGCGATCATCGAGGACGATTTGCGGCTCACGCAGGACTACGAAAAGCAGATCGGCGGCGCGGTGGATGCGGGCACGGCGTTTCGGGCGGACCTGCTGCGCGTGAAGACGCAGGTCAGTCGCGAGAAGCTCGCCATCCGCCAGCATCAGGAGAAGCGTGATCTCGCCGCCGCGGCACTTGCCGAAACGCTGCGGCTCCCTGCGGACAGTGAACTCCGCCCTGCAAAAGCGGATCTGGTGCCGGTGCGGCTTTTGGATCGCAAACTCGGTGTCGCCACGCTCATCTCGCAGGCCGCACAGCATCGTCCGGAGATGAAAGCGGCGGGCGCGGTGAATCAGGCGGCGGTTTTGGAAAAAGACCGCGCTCGCGTGGCACCGATGATCCCGAACGTGCAGGCGGGTTACAGCTTTGGCGGCCTCGGCGGCGGCTTCAATGGTGATGTCAGTAACTTCGACGACACGCAGAACATGTACATCGGCCTCGGCTGGAAAATCGGACCTGGTGGTCTTTTCGACAAACAACGCCAGATCATCGCCGGAGCGCAGGAAGAAGCCACGAAGCTCCAAGCAGGCCAAATCAAAGCCGCCATCGGCCGCGAGGTCGTGGAGGCCGCGGCGAAGGCGCAAAGCGCCCACGATCAGATCGACATCAATGACGAGGCGGTGAGCGCGGCGCAGGAAATGGTGAAACTGGCGAAGGAACGCCAGGCGAGCCAGCTCGGCGTGGTTTTGGAGTATCTGCTCGCCCGTGAAGAACTCACGCGTGCGCGTCAGAGCCGCGTGGAAGCCGTTGCAGCCTTCAACAAGGCGCAGCATGAACTCAAGCGGGCCGTCGGAAAGCAGCAGTGATCGTCACTCGAACTCGCTGTAGTGCCGCTTTGGCGGTGGAGAGGTGCTCACGGCCTTTTTCTTCCAGGCTTCGGCCTCGGCTACATTGCGTTCGCAGCCATCGCCATACTCGTAGCAGGCGCTGAGGTTCTTCATCGCCTCGGTTACGCCTTCTTCGGCGGCCTTTTGAATGAGGGCGAAGCCAGCCTGACGTTCCTTCGTGGTCTGGCCGTGTTTGAGCAGGACGAGGCCAGCGAGATTCTTGGCAGGCGGATGCTGCGTGGCGGCACGAGCGGCGATTTCATAGACCTGCTGCCAGAGCGAGGGATCGAGCTCGGCCTTCTTCCACAGCAGATGCGCGGCGAGGTAGGCCTCGAGCGGATGCTTCGAGCTGACCATCGTGGCGAGCGCGATGGCGGAGGCGCGTTGATGCTCGCCACCGATGAACAAGGCCTCGGCGTAGTAAAAGCGTGCCTCGCGGCTTTTCGTGGTCTCGTAGGCCTGGCGATAAAGCACCTCGCCCTCGGCAATGTTTCGAGGAAGGAGATAGCCAGCCCGCAACAGATGGCCTTGCAGCAGCATGGCGGAGGGCACGCCCATCTCGGCGAGCTTTTTCACCTCGGTGATGCAGGTGGGATCAGGCCATTCACCGGTGCCAAAGAGGGCGCGGGAGAGCGCATTGCAGGTTTGATCGGTGGCGAAACGCCAGAAGGTCTCGTTCGGATGTTTCGCTGCGTTATCGAGAATGGCCGTGAGCGTGGCCTTGGCATCGCCAGCCTTCACCAGCACGGCGAGCTGGTCTTTGGCCTGCTGCATCATCTCGTCGTTGTTCAGCACCGGTTTGAGATCACGCAGCGAGACAGCAGGCGAGAAAGCATCTCGAGATGGTTCAGTGGTGGTGAGCTCGATCTTGTCTGCGGCACGCGTGACAAGCCAGGTCTTTGGCGCGGCACGTTCGAGCACGATGAAGAGCGTGCCGGAGCCGGCGGCATGGCGGTTGTTTTGGCCGCGCAGATCAAACCGGTAGCGCTGGGTGATCTCGAAGCGGCTTTCACCGGCTAGCGTGGCCGTGGGCGAGCCTTCGGCGCGAAGCGTGCGATGCGGCCAGTGATCGCGAAAGGCTTCCTCAAGCTTCAACACATCCTCCGAGGATGGATTCGGCATCTCGAAGTAGCTCGATAGCGCGGGGCTCACAAAGCGCAGCATGCCCGAGGCATCGTTTTCATTCCACGCGTCCAGGAAAGCCTTCGCCGCGGCGAGAGCGTCTTCGCGATACGTGTCGGTGGGGGGGGGCGGAGCGGCTGGGACAACCACCGGGGACTCCTTCACCACTGCCGGAATGACGGGCACCGCTTTTGGCGGCTCCGTTTTCTTCAAGGAAGGCAAAAGAGCCGGCGGGCGGGAGAAGAGGGTCGATCCGAAATAGATGCCGGCGGGAAGAAACAAAGCACCCAGGGTGATCAGCACCCAAGGCATCGAGCTTTGCGGTGGTGAGGGCCCTTCTGGCAATGGCGGCACCTCCTCCGCCGGAAACGCGACCACATGATTGATCGTCGGCGGCGGTGGCGGAGGCAAGGATGGAGCCTCGACAGGCCTGCGGACGATGCGTGGCTCTGCCTCAGGCTCGGAAGCCGGTGGCGTGGCCGCCGACCGCTGACGCAGTTTCGCCGAACCGAGCATGTACTGGCGACGACGCGTGCCCGCGGACGACACGGGCGTAGCCACAGCCTCGGCGGCGAGCGCGAAATCGACCACATCGCCACCCAGTCGAAGACGAAAGGGCGGCTCGACCTCCAAATCGCTGGCGGTGACGCCATTCACATGGAGCCGATGCGCAGCAGACAGGCTGCGAAGCTGAAAACGCGTGTTATCGAGGCGGCGGATCTCGACATGACGCGGCGCGATGTCATCTCCATCGAAGGCGATGTCACATGCCTCACTGCTGCCGAGCACGAGCACGGCCTGCGGTGGGCAGGGAAACGAGTGGGCAGCCTCCTCGGTGTGCAGCGTCAGGAAATCGGGCATGCAGGAACGAAACGCGAGAACGGTCTCACTTTCCAGCGCCGAGTTCCTTGTAGTAGCGCTTCACGAGGTCGCGGAACTCCGCGGGCACGGGATCGCGGTCCACGGGCGCGAGGTTCTTGCCGCTGTCCTTCTTCGACAGCTCCTCGGCCACGCGGTCGCGCAATTCGACGAGCGGTGCGGTGATGCGTTGGTTCAGGTAAGAAACCTGCGGGGCTTCGTTGCTGCGTTTGAGGTTCACGCGCAGCTCGCGGGCGCGGTCGAGGATCTTCGCGGCCTCGTTGCGCAGCTCAGGGTTGTTGAGAAGCTCCTCCACATTGCGCAAGCGGTCGCTCCAACGCTCGTAGCCATCGCCGGTGAAGACGCTCTTGTCCGGCTGCTCTTTGGCGTCATCGAAGAAAAGGGACTCAGGCAGGGCACCACCGACGATCTGAGGGCGAGTGCGGTCGTTGTCGGAGTCTCGATCATTGGTGGGACCATTCGGGCCGAAGTTGTTGTCTTTCTGGCTGTTGTCGGCGGTGCGCATGGCTTGGCGAGGGCCGTTGGGATTGGGTGTGTTGTTGTTCTGAGCGGTCTGAGGCTGGCCCTCACCCCGGCCCTCTCCCCGTTGATCGCCGGGCTGTTTGCCTTCTCCTGGGCGTGGAGAGGGAGAGTCTTTGGCTTCGCCTTTGGCCTGCCCTTTACCTTGGCCGGGTTGTTGACCGTTTTCGGCCATTTGAGGTTCTTGGCCCTGCCCTTTGCCTTGGCCTTGTTCGCCGGGCTTTTGACCTTCGCCGGGTTGTTGGCCTTTTTGGGCGGTTTGAGGTTCTTTGCCTTCGCCTTTGCCCTGTTCACCAGGCTTTTGGCCTTCGCCGGGCTTTTGGCCGCTCTGGGCTGTTTGAGGCTCTTTGCCTTGGCCTTGGCCCTGTTCGCCAGGCTTTTCACCTTTGCCGGGCTGTTGGCCGTTCTGGGCGGTTTGGGGTTCTTTGGCTTCGCCTTTGCCCTGTTCGCCGGGCTTTTGGCCTTCGCCGGGTTTGTTGGTGTTTTCGGCGGTTTTGTCTGACTTGTCGGACTTGTCTGACTTGTCGGATGGTTTGGGGGCTTCTTGACCTTGCTGACTTTTTTGACCGGATTGAGTGGCTGCTTGCTCTTCGGCTTCTTTGATGAGCTTATCGAGTTCGTTCTTGGCCACGCGGAGGGCTTCGCTTTCGCTGCCGAGGACGCTTTCGGCGGCTTTTTCGACGCCTTTTTGGAGTTCGTCGATGGCGTTGGCGGCTTTGCGTTCGGCGTCCTTGGCTTCGGCGGCGCTGCCGTAGCGGAGTTGATCGCGGGCTTCCTGGAGATTCTCTTCGAGAGCGCTGGTCTGGGCTTTGCGGACGGCGTCGTAGAGGTTCTTGTGGAGCAAGGGCTCGCTCTGCTCGGCCTGCTCGCTGAGCTGGCGCATGTTGTTGAGGAGCTTCTCGACGTTTTCCTGCTGCTCGGCCATCTGGCGGGCCTGGGCTTGGTTTTGCAGGCTTTGCGAGAGATCGCTGTCAGCGGGTTTTTGGTTCTCGAGGTTCTCGCTGATCTTCTTCTGGGCCTCGGCGGCCTGCTGTGCCTGCTGGCGAATCTGCTTCATCTCCTCGGCGAACTTCTTGCTCGTCTTCTGGCGGAAATCCTCCTGCATCTGCTCGAGCTCGCGCTGGGCGCGTGTGGCGGCGTTGGTGGCATCGGTGAGCTTCTCCTGCTTCAATTCATCCACCGCATCGCTGACCTGCTCGCGGGTCTTTTCGAGCTGATCCTTCGCCTCGGCCATCTGCTGGGCGTTTTCGGGCTTCTCCATGCGATCCTTCAAATCATCGAGATCACGCAGAAGCTGCTCCTGCTCGGCCTGAAGGCGTTTGAGCTGATTTTCGAGTTCCTGCTTCTCG
>CALMTT010000436.1 GCA_937872615.1 uncultured Verrucomicrobiaceae bacterium
CCTCAATCCCGCCGATGAGGGCCTGCTGCGTGAAATGCTCGCCGCAAAGGACTTCCACGCCCGCGCCGCCGCCGTCCGCGTGCTGCGTTACAACACGCACCGCATTGCCGATCACGTCGCCTTGCTCGAAAAGGCTGCGCAGGACGAAAACGGCCGCGTGCGCCTCGAAGCCATCATCGCCGCCTCTTGGCTGCCAAACATTCCCGCCGCGAAAAACATCGTCGCCTTGGCCGCGAAGCTCCCGCTCGATGAATGGACCCAAAACGCCGCCAAAACCGCCGCCGACCGCCTTGCTGGCATCGTCGAGGTCGCCAAGCCCGAGTACAAAGTCGTTCCGCCGCCCGCGCACCTGAGCGATGTCGCCAAAGGGCAGTTCACCGCCGGACAAGAGGTCTATTTCCGCGAAGGCCACTGCGTCACCTGCCATCAGCCGAACGGCGCCGGCCTCGATCCCGCCTTCCCCAGCATCGTGAAGAGCCCTTGGGTCACCGACGACAAGGAGCGTCTCATCAAGATCGTCATGTATGGTCTCATGGGCCCCATCAAAGTCGGCGGCAAAGAATACAACGGCCAGGTCCCCATGACCCCGTTCGCCGGCATGCTCAAGGATGAGGAAATCGCCAACGTCCTCACCTTCGTCCGCAACAACTTCGGCAACAAAGCCGACCCCATCACCCCCGCCGAAGTCAAAGCCATCCGCGACGCCAACAAAGGCCGCATGATGCTCTTCACGACGGACGAGATCCTCAAGGCGCATCCGATGAAGTAACCGGGGCATTCCTGCCCCGCCGGCCGGAGAGCGGAGAGTCCGAAGAAAGTGGAACAGGTTTTCAACCTGTTCGGTTCGGCTCTTCGCCCCGACCACTTTCTCTTCGGAAAGACACGCAAACAGAGAAAGCCGCGAATCTGTGCCCTGCGAAGGGCAATTGCATCCAAGCTCACGCACGGCCACGATGAGCTGTGAACTTCCCGCCCCCAAACTCGAGCCTGCCATCTTGCCGCAAGGTTTTCGCAGGTTGCGTGGCTCTTTTGATCTCTTGCTGCACGCAGGTAGTGAATGACAACCCGAAGGCGGAACTGGTCATGCAGCCGGGCATGAGCATCACGGCCAAGAACAGCCAGGGAACGATGCAAATCGACTACATCGACAAATACACGCGACGATACACCTGGGACGGCAACGTGAAGACCTTTCGGCATCAGCCGCGGATGAAGCGCTGGCTCGGCAGCCTCGGCATGTATTATCCGCAGGGCGACGGCTCCATGCACGCCGTGCTGGAGGAGGGGCAGATGCGATTCGCCAGCTTGGATGATGCCTACACTTGGCTGAAGAAGTCAGAGCGTTTCATCGACCTCGTGTGGACCGAGGATGGACTGGTCGTTGGTTTGAAAATGCAGGTCAGACCCGATGATGGTTGCCTCGCGCTAAACGTCCAAGTCTGGCAGATCCTCGTCGGTGGACAGAAACCGCGTTTGATAGGCGCTGAACCCGAGAGCATCCAGATCAGCGCCGCCCATCCGGGCTAGGAATCGCCCGATTCGTAGATCGAATTCATGCAACATACCCCTGACCAACTCGACCTCTTCCAGATCGAGCGCTCTGTCCGGATCGCCGAGGCGAAGATTCGCTCGCCGAACTATGATTTTGCGTTCGAGCAGTTGATGGCCTGCACGCGTTCCCGATTCGGCGTCGATGAAATCATGGCGGTAGGGCGATTTGGCGCGGTGGAGGACTATGACCGGCTTTATGACGGCTTGCTGGAACTGGGCGTGCGCCTTGTTCACTCACCGGAGCAGCATGCCTTGTGCAGCGAGCTGCCGAGGTGGTATCCGCTGCTGGAAGGACTCACGCCGGAAAGCTGGTGGTTTGACGTGGCTCCCGATGCCGATACCGCGGGCGATTTGGCAGGCTGGCCTCTGTTTCTAAAAGGCAGTCGGCAAACGAGTCGGCATCAGGCGAAGCTCTCCATCATCAAAAGCCCAGAGGAGTATCACGAGGCCGTGGCGGCCTTCGCGCAGGATCGCATCCTGCACTGGCAGCAGGTCGTGATTCGTCGTTTTGAGCGTCTGCGACCGATCCAGGCCGACATGGGGCAGCGCATCCCCGCGTCCTTTGAATTCCGCTCCCTCTGGTGGAAAGGCCAACTGGTCGGCGCTGGCCCGTATTTTGCCGACTTCGCCAAATACCAATGGTCCGAATCCGAACGCGACGCAGCCATGGAACTCGCTGCCGAGGCCGCACGACGCGCGAACCTGCCCTTCGTCGTCGTGGACATGGCCCAGCGTGCCGACGGCCGCTGGATCGTGATCGAGATCAACGACGCGCAGGAGTCCGGTTACGCCGGTGTGCCTCGTCTGGCGATGTGGCAGAGTATCGTTGAGATGGAGGGGGGGCAGGTTGAGGTAATGCCAAACAGCCGTGGCCGCAGGGACGGTTATCCACTGCACCTTTCGCAGCCCGGGATGGCGGTTGACCTCCGTGTTTGGGTTTTTGAGGCCGGAATTCAGATCTTCGCGGTTGGATGAGGCCTGGCCGCGAAGAGTGGTTTGTTTGAGCCCAAGGCAAGGTTAAGACTGAACGCACTGCCGACATGAAACCTTTGAGGACAAGTGGAGAACCCGCCCTTAAAATTCGGGTTTGTCTGCGAGGTGACATCAAATCTTGTGCTTCCTCAGGCACCACTGGATACCCTCCGCAACTTGCCACACGGGCAAAAGTTTGATTCAACGATTGTCTTTGGGGCGGGGCCATTATAAAAGACAGATTCTCCACGCTCGCTCCCCTACACGATGATAGATGTCCACAAGCTCACCAAGCAATACGCCGGTCGCACGGCGGTGGACGGGATCAGTTTCAAGGTGGAACCGGGGGAGATCGTGGGCTTCCTAGGGCCAAACGGGGCTGGAAAAACGACCACGATGCGCATTTTGAGCGGTTTCATGCCGGCGACCTCCGGCAGCGCCCAGGTGGCGGGCTTTGATGTGTTCCGCGACTCGCTGAAGGTGCGGGGATCGGTGGGCTACATGCCAGAAATGGCCCCGCTCTATGTGGACATGAAGGTGAAAGAATACCTGCGCTTCCGGGCGGAGCTGAAGGGCCTGAGCGGGCGGACGATGCGTCGCCGCGTGGGCGAGGTGATGGAGCTCTGCGGGATCACGGACGTGCGGCGTCGCCTGATTGATAACCTTTCGAAGGGCTACCGGCAGCGTGTGGCGCTGGCGGACGCCCTGGTGCATGACCCGAAGCTGCTGATCCTGGACGAGCCGACGAACGGCCTGGACCCGGTGCAGATCCGCCAGGTGCGCGAATTGCTGAGAGAGCTGCGTTCCCGGCACACGGTGCTGCTTTCGACCCATATCCTGCACGAGGTGGAGCAGGCCTGCGACCGCGTGGTGATGCTGCACCGCGGCCGCATCCTGGCGGATGACACGCCGCGGAATCTGGCCTCACAGCTCAAAACCTCGACCCTGGTGCATGTGGAGCTGGAATCGGCGGACACGGAAGCGGCTGCGAAGCTGGAGAAGATCACCGGTGTGAGGAAGTGCAACGAGGAGGCCGCAAACGGCAGCCCGTGGCGGCATCTTATGCTGAGGGTGGAGCCCGGTTTTGACGTGCGCGAGGAAGTGCAGGCCTTGGCGGCGACAGAGGGCTGGCGGGTGCGCGAGCTGCACCGCGAGCTGCCGAGTCTGGAGGATGTGTTTGTGGAACTGGCCTCGACGGCTGAAATGATGAAGGGAGGACTGGCATGAGAGGCTTCTGGGTGATGCTCAAAAAGGAGTTGCGGATGTTCTTTGTCTCGCCGGTCGCCTATGTCGTGCTGGCGCTGGTGATGGTGCTGAACGGCTTCGCCTTCCGCGCCGCGCTGGCGATCCTCGAGAGTGCCCCGAGCGAGGGCAGCATCGTGACGTGGACCTTTCAGCCGCAGTGGTTCTGGCTGTCGTATTTCTTTGTGTTCCCGCTGCTCACGATGCGTTCGTTTGCAGAGGAGCGCCGGCTGGGAACGTTTGAGACGCTGTTCACGGCACCGGTGCGTGCCTGGCAGGTGGTGGCTGGCAAGTTTGTTGCCGCTTTGATCATCTACGCGATGCTTTGGCTGCCGAGCTTCTTCAATTTCCGCGTCGCCCACTGGGTGACGGCGGGCATGGTGGAGCTGCCGGCCGGAACGATGGGCGGATCCTACATCGTCCTGATGGCGATGGGCATGTTTAATCTGGCGATGGGCATCTTTGCTTCCTCGTTGACCCGCAACCAGATCGTGGCGGCGATCCTGAGCTTCACGCTGAGCCTGACGCATTTCATGCTGGGCGTGTTCGTGATGGTGATCGGCCGCAAGCTCTCGGACTCGATCGTGGACATCGTGGCCTATTTCGCGAGCGCCGAGCACATCCGCATCTTTACCTCCGGCCTGATCGACACGCGGCCGCTGGTTTATTACACGAGCCTGACGCTGCTGTTCCTGTCGTTCACGCACCAAGTGGTAGAATTCCGCCGCTGGAAACCCTGAGATCATGCCCGACGAGCCTTCCCAACACGAGCCCGCCCCATCTCCCGCCGCCCCGGCGGAGGCGATGCCGCGCCGCATTGGCATCGGGATCAATGTGCTGATCCAAGTGATCCTGTGCATCGCGATCTTTGGCGGCGTGAACCGCCTGAACTACCTGTATTACTCGCGCTTTGACCTGAGCCCGGCGCAAAACTTCACGCTGAGCGAGGCGACGCTGAACTACCTGGGCAAGCTGACACGCGACGTGGAGATCTACATGGTCTTTGCCCGTGACTCAAAGCTCTACGGCGAGGTTCAGATGCTGCTGGAAGAGTATCGTCTGCATGGGAAGCAGCGTGTGAAGCTGCGCTCGATCGACCCTCTGCGGGACATCGAACGTGCGGAGAACCTCAAGAACCGCACGGGGCTGTCTTTGGCCCAAAATGGCGTGCTGATCATCTCAGGCCCGAACAAGCGTTTCATCACCGAAGACGAGCTCGCTGTGCGTGAGACGGGCACGAGCACGAACAAGCAGATCATCGAGTTCCGCGGCGAGGACGCGGTGACCTCCGCCCTGGTGAGCGTGATGGAAGGCCGCGTGCGCAATTTCTATTTCATCATGGGCAAGGGCTCCCGCTCGGACAGTGCGGTGACGGAGGCCATCACGGCGCTGCATGAGATCGGCCAGCAATTGAACTTCAACGTGCTGCCGCTGAACCTGAGCGATGTGACGGCGCTGACGACGCACGCGGATGGCATCATCCTGCTAGGCTGCCGTTACGACCTGAACGAGCGCGAGATCCGCATGCTGGATGACTACTGGAACGGCAGCCGTGCGGGCGTGCTGATGCTACTGGACCCGAGCCGCAGCACAAAGAACCTCGACCAATGGCTCGCCGACCTGGGCGTGAAACCTCGCGGCGACCGCGTGATCATGGCGCTGAGCACGAGCACGGGCCCGAAGAAGGAATTCAGCGTGCAGGCGGAGTTCGCCCGTGATGTGAGTTTCACTCAACATCTGGCGAACAGCGCCACAACCCTCGCAGGGCAGACGGAATCCCTCGAACTGAAGGGTGCTGACGACCTGATGTTAAAGGAAAAGTCCATCCGCGTCAGACCTGTGATGAAGGCGGTGGATCATTTCTGGGGCGAAACGCAGTTTTATGACGACCTGCCGGTGCCGGATGAGAACGAAGACGCCCTGCCGCCCATCTATGTGGGCGCAAGCGTGGAGCGAGGTGCCACGACGGATGCTGGCAAGAACGTCGACAGTTCACGCATGGTGGTGGTTGCCAATCCGACGCTGCTGGACAAGACAACGATGCTCGCCGTGAACCGTGACTTTGTGGCGGCGAGCCTGAACTGGATCATCAATCGTGAAAACCAGATCGGAATCACCTCAAAGCCCCGCAAGTCCTACCGCATTCAGCTCACGCCGCGGCAGAGCGAGATCATATTCTGGCTGACATCGGTGAGCATGCCCGCGCTGGTGCTGCTGATCGGCCTAATGGTTTGGGCGGGCCGCCGCGCCGCTTAGTGGAATCCCAAGCCTTCAACGCCTGATGAACTCAAGAACGACGATTCTTCTCTTTGTGGCCGTGCTTACGCTTGGCGCCCTGATCCTGGGCATCGAGCGCTACTTCCCCTCCGCGGTGCAGCTTCGTGAGATGCGTCGCGGCCCGACCCGTGTCGATCGTGATAAGGTGACGCTGGTGGAGATCACCGATCAAAACGGCACAGTGACCACGCTGAAGAAGTCCGGCAAGAACTGGGAGGCTGGCGAGGATCTCGCCGATCCGCAAAAAGTGGCTCTCCTGATCGAAGCACTCGACGCAGTGGAGTGGGTAGAGCGAGTGAACCAAGAAGAGTTTGATGCAAAGGAGTGGGCGAAGACCGGTCTCGACAAGCCACGTCACAAAGTTCGCCTGCTAGCGGGCACCAGCGTCGTGCATGAATGCTGGTTTGGCAGCGCCTCGGTGATCGAGGGGAATTTCTACATCGGCATGCCGCAAACAGGCGATCAAGCCTCCGCTGGCATGGCGTGGTATGTCGCGCGAACACTTGCTCCTTCCCTCTTGCAACTGCCAGCCGTCGCCTGGCGTGACTCGAAGCTGGTGCGTGTGCCCACCGAGTCGATCAATCGCGTGACTTTGACCCAGGCGGGCGGCCAGATCGAGCTCTTCCGCGAAAGCGAGCACCTGCCGTGGGTGCTGCTGCGTCCGCTGAAGACGCGTGCGAGCAAGGAACGCGTGAATGAGGTGCTCTCGGCCTTGCTGAACATCGAGATCATCGACGCGAAGGAACCGGCGGCGACAGGAGCAACGAAACCGGAGGCTCAAACACCCGCAGCGGATGAGCTGAAGGTGCACATCGAGACGAACGAGAAGGGCCCGACCTATGATTTGACGATCAAAAAGTCCGCCACGGACAAAGACACCTCCACGGCGGCAACGACCAGCCATCGGAAGCAGGTCTTCACCGTGTCCACGAAGGACCTCGCCCGCCTCTGGGTGGAGCCGAATGTGCTGCGTGACCACATGCTGGCCCAGATCAATGCGGATGCGCTCAAGACGATCACCATCACCAGCCAGTCCTTCCCAAAGGTGCAACTTCGCAATGAGGATGGCAGCTGGCTTCTCGAGCGGCATGGCAAATGGGAAAGCGCCAATGGCGAGCGCCTCGCGCGTATGCTGAATGCGCTGAACACGCATGAGATCGTCGAATTCAGCGCCGACACGGCAGCAGACCTCGCTCCCTACGGCCTCGACAAGCCCTTCCAGACTATTTCCTGGACATACCCCCAGTTTAAGCCCATCACGCTCCTGTTCGGCGCGAACGCGGACAGCACGAAGTTTTACGCGAAATACGAAAACGAGCCTTTTGTTTACCGCATCGACCCGTCGCTGCTCCCCTCGTTGCCGCCGGACGGCATCAAGTGGAAGGGCTTGGGCGCCATCCGCTTTTCCACCTTCGCCCTGCGCCGCATCACACTCTCGCTGGGCGCCGCTGCACCACTGGTCATGAGTCACGATCCCGCGACGGCTCAATGGACGGCCACCCGGGCTGGCAAGGATATCACCGAAGAGATCGACCGCGTGAAGGCAGACCGCATGGCGGGCATGCTGGCGAAGTTTTCTGTCCAAGACTGGTCCGCCAGCCGCAGCGATGCCATCCAAGCCCTGAAGACGCCCTATCTGCGCATTCAAGTCCTCCTTGGCGAGGCTGGCCGCACGGATGGTCCGGTTAAGGAGACCAATCTCGTTTTCTCTCCAACCCAGCCCAATGCGGACACCGCCTTCTTTTATGGCCAGGTCGAGGGAGACCCGGACATCTTTTATGTGAGCCGGAAGGCCTTGCTGGAAGTCGTGGCTTCCCCATTGAGGGACAAGGGCATTCGAGGGAAGTGATTCAGACAGGCACGCCTTAGATTCATTAACTAGAAATGTCACACTTCAAGCGGTGATTGATGATAAATTACTAGATTTTTGAGAATGTTTTTGCATTCTTGCGCCACAAACCTTAGAAATGCTAGTCCAAGAAGGCTTTCACGCCCCCTTTTGAACTCTCTCTCCTTTCACCCATGGATCATGACCTCCAGCAGTTCGGCAGCTTGTGCATTTCGCGCAAGGCAGACGGTTCAGCTGTCGAACTGTCCCGCTCTCACGATGAGCTTGTTTTCCTAGCCTTCGACACCCGCATCAAGCGGCTCGTGGAGTTGCATGTGCTCAGCAAGGGCGGAAAAACGGATGCTGCAGCGAAACGTTCAGCCTTTGATCGAGGCCGTCAGGCCGCTGATGTGCGCCTGCCATCTTTCATGCGTGTCTTGGAAGTGGGCGAGGACAAAGGCCTCGTGTACTACACGAGCAACCTCAATGATGGCGAGTTTGTGCAGGACTACGTCAGCCGGCGCGGGGCATTGTCTCCTTCCACGGCTTTCGCCATGATGTATCAGCTTCTTGATGATGTGCTTTATCTGAAGGCACGCCATCCTCGGTTGCTCGCGCAAATCAGCCTCAATCACCTGCTTGTCAGCACGATCGAGGACACGTTTTTGCAGCTCAGGGTCATCGATTACGGCCTGTCCCGTCCTGACACGGGAGCAACCGATGGTTCGCGGCTGGTTGCCCAACTCTGTGATGTGATGTTCCTGCTGCTCACGGGCCAGGTGCATCGGGGCGACAGCCCGGATCGTTATCCGACGCTCACCCAACTCCCAACGAGTCTGCGCACGACACTGCGAACCGCTCTGATCGATCCTGCCAACGCTCCTGCCTCCGTCGAAAAACTGCGTGACGAAGTGCGCGAGGCTTTCACGGCCCTCACCAGCACCTCGCAGGGTCGGAATCTCCGCAAACACCTCGTGGTGATCGGACCACTCCAGCCACACTCTAACCTTCAAGATCTTCTCTTGGAGAATGTACCGGTGCAGACCATCTTCGGCAGCCGCTTCCGTGTCGAGGATATGGAGAACGCACGCCGTTATCCCTTCACGATCCCTGCGATCAACGCGAAGACCGAGCAGCTCATCACGGTGCACATGCTGCCACCATCCCGCATCGTGGACAAATCGCGCTACGAAGCCGTGCCGCTGCAGATGTGGCGTTTCAATCCCGACCGCCATCCGAACATCCTCCGCTCGCTCAGCCTTTGGGAGAGCCCAGACTGGACCTTCCTCACCGAAGAACGCGAGCCTGGCTTTACGCTCAGCAGGCTCATGGCCGAGCGTGTGGCGCTCAATCCGTATGAGTTGCTCGTTTTGATGAAGCAGGTGCGCTCCGCTCTCGAACAGGCCGTCGAATGTGGCGTGGCCAGAGTGGATCTGCACCCCTCGAACATCCTCCTCCGCGTCGGCAAAAACGGCCCGACGATGGCTCGCGAAGCCGAGCGCCTCATGCAAAAGCGCCTTGATGCCTGGCCGCCCTTCAAGGTGAAAATCCGGCCGCACATGACCATGCGCAGCCTTTATGAGCCGCTGCTGGTCGAGTTTGATGCCGATCATGCCGAGACCGAAGAACATCTCCGCGATCGCGATTACCGCCACCGGTCGTTTGTTGTACTCGCCACCTACTTGCTCGCTGGCGAACGCCAGTTGAGCGGCCAACTCCAGTTCAGCGAATCCGTCCCCGAAACGACAGCCTCTTATGTGCGCCAAGCGTGGGAGATGGCACAGACCACTGGCAAAGCCCCGTCTCCGATGGAGTTTATCGACCGTTTTGAGGCTACTCTCAGTGCTCCGGTGGTGGACCTCGCCACACGCCTACGCGGCGAAGTTGTGCCCCTTGAGCAAATGGAAAGCGTGGGGACCGTCTCGGACTTCGAAGACGAATGGAGTGGCAGTTCTGCTGATGAAGAAGCGCCAGGCCGGGCTTCCCCCAAGCAGACTGAATTCCGTCCTTATGGTGGCCAAAAAGAAGGGGTGCCTTGGGTCGTCTGGGCCGCCGCAGCGGTCGTTGTGCTCTCCTTTGGCGCATGGTTCCTTTTCGATCGGCAGCCTGCCCCCAGCATCGTGGCATCCGTGCCATCTACCACGACCAAAACGGAAGGTCCGGCACAGCTCGTCCCCCAAAAAACCGTCGCGGCAGTGACCAAACCAGTTCCTCAGGCGACTGCAGAGGCCAAGCCTGCGGTTCCAGCGCCTACCACGGCAACCATCACGCCACCGCCCACTCCTTCCCCTGCGAAGGAACCGCCAAAACCGGTGATTGCGAGCGTCCCAAAACCAGCCGTTGCAACCCAAGAGAAGCCGGTCACGACTCCTTCAGCCCCAGCCGTAAAGCCAGAACCGCCCAAATCGGTCGAAAAGGATCCCGTGACGATTCGCAAGGCCCTTCTACCAACACCCGAAGAACTCGAAAAAATGAAACAGGGGCACGTGCAGCGAAAAGTAGGCGTGCTTCCAGAGCACAACACTGCGTCACCTCTGCCGCCAGCACGCAACTGATCTTCGCCCCATAGCACGCACCATGCCGCAACCCTTCACAGCATCGCCCGAGATTCATCACGGAGGTCTGGATTTTGCATGGACGGCGTGCGTCGCCGCCGCTAAAAAGAATTTAGCCGCCAGTCGGAATGGGCGAGTCTTCGGGCCGCCTGTTTTGCGATTGGTTGTGTGTTTTTCGTTCACTCGTTGCAAACTCACCCGTTCCCACTAATTCAAACCGCGTAACCCAGGAGAGACTGATGAAGGTCAATAATGTAATCGTTGTATCAATCGGCCAGGCTGGAAACCAGATCGCGGCCTCGTTTTGGAAAACCATCTGCCAGGAGCACGGCATCGACCCGCTCACCGGCCAGACTGCGCAAGGCCAGGACCCGCGTGGGAACTGGAGCGCCTTCTTCACCCGCCTCGGTGAAGGCGGTGGCGGCAGTTTCGTGCCGCGTGCCGTGATGGTGGACCTCGAGCCCAGCGTCATCGAAAACGTCAAAGCCAACTCCGGCTCGCTTTTCAATCCCGCAAACCTCATCTCCCGCACCGAAGGCGCGGGTGGTAACTTCGCCGTAGGCTACCTCGGTGCCGGTCGTGAGGTCCTCCCGGAGGTCATGGGCCGTCTCGACACCGAAATCGACAAGTGCGACAATGTCGGTGGCATCATCGTGCTGCACGCCACGGGCGGTGGCTCTGGTTCGGGCTTCGGCTCGCTGCTGTGGAAAAGGGCTGCCCGGTGCAGCCCTTTTTTCTTGGGTGCGCGGCCGAGGGTCGCGGCCCCGGTTTATTGTGGTGACTTCCATGCGCAACGCTTCCCTTTCCGAAGATCCCGCCCTCGCTTCGCTTCGACTGCCACCCCTTCACAGAGCGAAGGGGAACTTCAGAAAGCGTAACTTCAGACAATACCAGACCTTTACAGCACTATGTTTTCTTTTGAGCATCGTTCCGCCCCTTTGCTTCATCGCAAAGAATTTCTCTTGCGTTTTGCCCGCACAGCACTTGCAGGTATAGCATTGGTCGTTGTATCATTGGCGGCTGGAATGGCAGGTTATCACGCCTTCGAGGATATGTCGTGGGTAGATGCTTTTGCCAATGCTGCCATGATACTTTCAGGCATGGGACCACTGGCACAGCCGCAAACAACCGTAGGAAAAATTTTTGCCGGATGCTATGCGTTGTATAGCGGCTTGGCGGTTGTTATCGTTGCAGGCATTACCTTTGCGCCTGTCGTTCATCGGTTTCTTCATAAACTCCATGCTGAAAAATAATATTGTTTTGGGTATTTGTCACTTTTGATTGTCAGCTCTGCTCTTCACTGTCGTTTCACGGAAGCCCCACTACAACACCATGCGAATTTTACTCATCGAAGATGATGAACGCCTTTCCAAGAGCATTCCCGAAATGCTGCGCTCGAACGGTCACGCTGTAGATGTAGCGCTTGACGGCTTGCTTGGAGAAGAATATGCCGAGGTGAATTTATATGATGCGATACTTCTGGATGTGATGCTACCGAAACAAGACGGCTGGACAACCTGCCGCAATCTTCGCAAAAGCGGTGTTCTGACACCGATTCTGATGCTCGGAGCGACGTACCTCTGCTTCGAGGGCGCCGAGAAGATCTGGGAGAAGGTCAGCGGCCACGACGCCGGCGAGGAGGAGCCGGCGGTCGTCCAGGGCGGTGACCACGAGCAGACCATGGTCGCCGGTGCGATCCGCACCGACCTCGGCGCGCACTGGACCGCGCTCGACCAGGCCAGCTTCGAGCTCGTCGAGGCCGTACGTCTGATGTTGCGGGGCTGGCCGTAAGCAGTTCTTTGCTGCTGCATACTCATTTACCCGCAAGTATGATTGGATTCGCCGGACTTGCGATCTATACGGTTCTAATTATTGAATGGAGATCGCCGTTCGGTCTACTTTGGAAATATGCGATTGCCGGCTGTCTAACCATCGCCTCGGCCGCCTATTATCTAGTCCGACTAATAACAGAGATCAACTGGGTCAAGCACAGTTCCGCCGAATTCTCGTCCGGCTTTTTTGATCATCGAACACACTTTTTTCCGCTGTTCAACAACTTCGGTGAGAACTATTGGGGGCTCAACCTTTGGCTCCTCGATGCTACGGTAGTTTTCGTCGGCTCACTTCTCATTCCGTTGATCTTGGGCTGTTTT
>CALMTT010000437.1 GCA_937872615.1 uncultured Verrucomicrobiaceae bacterium
AGCGCCACCAGTGCACCGATGCCCTGCGCCGCCAGGTTGAGCAGCACGTCCATCTGCGCGCGCGTGAAGGGCGCGCCCTCGGCCGTGCCCTGCACCTCGACGAATCCGCCCGCGCCGGTCATCACGACGTTCATGTCGGTCTCGCAGTTCGAGTCCTCGTCGTAGTCGAGGTCGAGCACCGGGGTGCCTTCGTAGATACCGACCGACACTGCAGCCACCGAGTCGGTCAGCGGTGACGCCGGCAGTGTGCCGGCAGCAACAAGTTTGTTGCAGGCGATCGCCAGTGCAACATAGGCGCCCGTGATCGACGCGCAACGGGTGCCGCCATCGGCCTGCAACACATCGCAATCGATGTTCAGCGTGCGGGAGCCGAGCTTTTCGAGATCGATCACCGCACGAAGACTGCGACCGATGAGGCGCTGAATCTCCGTGGAGCGGCCGTCGGGCTTGCCGCGGCTGCTTTCGCGTTCTTTGCGGTCCAGCGTAGAATACGGCAGCATCGAGTACTCGGCCGTGAGCCAGCCACCTTTGACGTTTTGCACCTTCATCCAGCGCGGCACGTCTTCTTGGATCGTGGCGGCGCAAATCACGCGGGTGTTGCCAAAGCTGATGAGCACTGAACCCGCGGCGTGCGGAGCGACATCGACGATGAAGTCGATTTGACGGAGTTGGTCAGGCTGGCGGTTGTCAGGGCGGGGCATAAAGAAGGTGATGGGTGGTTCGGTTTAGCCGCAGAGGGGCGGAGGAGCAGAGGGCGCAGAGGATTAGGAATGATCTGGAGCGGTCAGAGAACACAAAAAAACCTGCGGCCTCTGCCTCTTTGCCCCTCTGCGGCAAAATGGAAGGCTGTCCAGCACTCAAAGGTCATAAGTGGCCTCTCCGTTGACGATGCGATGAATGCCATCTTTGAGGCGTTCGACGTTGAAATTGATCAGCAGGCCGAGACGCCGGTTGGCGAGCTCCAGGTAGCTCCGGAGTTGGGCTTTGTGGAGCGGGAGGACGACTTCCACGACCTTGTTTTCGACGATGATGGTGTCCTCAATCAGCAGGTCGATTCTGAAAGGATCATCAAAGGTGATGCCGTCATAAATGATGGGCTGTCTTTTCTGCCTTAGAACCTTCAAACCCGCCTTTCTGAGCTCATGCTCGAAACAAGTCTCATAGACGCTCTCGATCATGCCTGGCCCGAAGTGCCGGTGAACGATCATCGCGCAGCCGATGATCCGCGTCGCCAGCTCATTCTCGTAAGGGGTGGGTTCGATGAGCATGACTTTGGGTGGTTCGGGTTAGCCGCGGAGGGGCGGAGGAGCAGAGGGCGCAGAGATTTAAAAATGATCTGAATCAGTCAGAGAACACAAAAACTCTGCGTCCTCTGCCTCTTTGCCCCTCTGCGGTAAAATCGAGCGTCCCTCAGCCTTATTTCGGCTGCTGCATGGCGATGCAGTGGAACGCACCGCCTTCGGTGACGAGGTCCTTGGCCATCATGGAGATGATTTCGCGGCCGGGGAAGCACTCGGCGATCTTGTCCTCGGCGGCGGCGTCCTTCTTCTTGTTGCCGAAGAGGGGGACGATGACGGCGTTGTTGAGGATGAGGAAGTTCGCGTAGCTGGCGGGCAGGCGGCTGAGGCGCCAGTCCTTCATTTCGATGGCTTGGGGCATTTCGATCTCGATGATCTCGAGCTTGCCGCCATCCGGGGCCTTCACGTCGTCGAGACGCTCGCGGATTTCCTTCAAAACCTTGTGGTTCGGGTCGGTGTCACGCGGCTCGACCATGCAGATGACGGCGTCTTCACGCACGAAGCGCACGAGGTCGTCGATGTGGCCGTCGGTGTCGTCACCTTCGATGCCTTTTTTGAACCAGACGACGTCTTTGACGCCGAGCATGGCCTTCAGCTCTTTTTCGACAGCGGCCTTGTCGCCGGGTTTGCCGCCGTGGCGGTTCGGGTTGAGCAAAACGGACTCGGTGGTGAGCAGCGTGCCTTTGCCGTTCGTCTCGATGGCGCCGCCTTCGAGGATCATCTTCGAGGTGAAGCGCTCCATCTTCAAAACGTTCGCCGCCTTCTCGGGGATACCATTGTCGAGGTCCCATGGGGCGAACTTGCCGCCCCAGGAATTGAATTCCCAGTCGGTGATGGCCACCTTGCCGGTTTCGTTGTGCTTGATGAAGATCGGGCCGTGGTCGCGGCACCACACGTCGTTCGTGTTGTGCTCGTAAAGGTCCACCTGGGAGAGATCGCCCTCGTTGTCGGCGATGGAGAGGCGGATGTTCATGTGGGCGAGCATCGGGGCATTGATGCGCACGCGCTCGTAGCGGCTGATGACGCTGGCGATCTCGCCGAACTTGTCCTGCAGCTTGTGGAAGGTCTTGGGGCAGCTTTCCTTGTTGGAAGGCCACGAAAGCCAGATCGCCTCCTGCGGCTCGAATTCGGCGGGAAGGCGGTAGTTCTGCGGGTAATTAGCTTTGCTCATCTAAATAGCGTTTGGTCAGGGGTGCGTAGGTGTCAATGCGGCGATCACGGAAAAACGGCCAGATGCGGCGAAAATCCTCCACAGCCTGCAAATCACACTCCACGATGAGAATCTCCTCATTCGTGACCGAGGCTTTGGCAACGATTTCTCCATACGGATTTGCCACGAAGCTCTGGCCCCAGAATTCGCTCTGCTGCTCGGTGCCCACGCGGTTCACCGCGGCGAGGAAGCAGCCGTTTGCCACCGCGTGGCCGCGCTGCACGGTCTCCCAGGCGCAGTGCTGCGCCGTGCCGAGAGCTGCTTTTTCGCTCGGCAGCCAGCCGATGGCCGTCGGATAGAAAAGGATCTCCGCGCCCATGAGTGCGGTCATTCTCGCCGCCTCGGGATACCACTGGTCCCAGCAGATCAGCACGCCGATGCGGCCGAATTTCGTGTCCCACACGCGGTAGCCGAGGTCGCCGGGCGTGAAGTAAAACTTCTCTTCAAAGCCCGGGTCCTGCGGGATGTGCATCTTGCGATATTTGCCCAAAACGGTGCCATCCGCGTCGATCACGGCCGCCGTGTTGTGATAGAGCCCGGGGCCGCGTTTTTCAAAGAGCGGCACGATGATCACCACGCCCAGTTCCTTCGCCAGCGGGGCCAAAGCCTCCGTCGTGGGCCCCGGCACGGCCTCCGCGAGGTTAAACAGCTCCGTGTCCTGTGTGATGCAGAAGTAGGGCGTGTTGAAAAGCTCCTGCAGGCACACGATTTGCGCTCCACGGGCCGCCGCGTCACGAATCAGCGCCACATGCTGGCGCAGGCTTTCGTCTTTGGAGGAAAAGGCCCGGCTCTGCACCAGGCCGAGGGTGACTTTCGACATAGGACGGCGAGCTATGACCTGCCTCGAAGAGGATGCAAGGAACGTCTGCGTCCATACCGCCGGCTCACGGCAGCCCGAGCACCTGCCGGACAAAGTCCTCCGGGCGAATCGGCTGGGGCTTGTAGCCGGAGTCCGTCATGGACTTGAAGTGGCGATCCTCAGTGATCACCCACTCTGCGTGCGCGGTGATGGCACAGTCGGCAAACTTGTTGTCATCCGGATCGGCCGGGGCCTGATCGAAATGGAAGTGCGGCGTGACCAGCTTCACATTGTCAAAAAGCGCTGACCCGATCTCGAGCAGCAGCAGGAAGTCTTTCCAGCGCCCGGTGCCGATGCGCGGTTCGGCGATCTCCTGGTATTCGAGCAGGATCTCCGTGCTCATCGCCCACGTGAAGCGTCCCTTGGCCCATTCTTCCCGAATCACCCGGCTCGGATGCGTGAGGCTCAGCATCGGTAGCAGGCAGTTCGTATCGATGACCACCGTCATGACTTGGCCGCCCGGTATGCGGCGATCGACTCCTGGATGGATTCCGCCGTGATCCGGCCGCTCGCATAGCCTTCATCCACCGCATGGCCGATGCCATTCATCAGGCGCTGCATCTCGAGCCGCATGAGCAAACGATGAACCTCCTGGAGATCGGCATCGGTGATGCTGTCGATCTTTTCATGCAGGAGCGGACGCAGTTCGCGGGCTTCAACAGGGATGGTCATGAGGGAAGAAAGCACGCGGCTCATGGGTGTGCAACTTGGCGCATGTCCGGATAACACACTCCCTGCAAGAAACCGCCGCGCCACGCTGTCCTACCTCCGCCATGAAAACACTGCCGCTGCTGCTTCTCGCCCTCGCTTTGCCACTCCAAGCCGCGGAGGACGGCTTCACGAGCCTCTTCAACGGCAAGGACCTCACGCATTGGACCGCGCCGGAGGGCGACAACGGCCACTGGAAGGTGCTCGATGGCGTGATCGACTACGACGCCTGCAGTGAGGCGCCCGGCAAGGACAAAAACCTCTGGACCGCGAAGGAATACGGCGATTTCACGCTGAAGATCGACTGGCGACTGAAGCAGACCACCGGGCTCTACGACATGCCGGTGGTGCTGCCGGATGGCACGCACAAGCTCGACGACCAAGGCAAGGAGATCAAAATCCCCACGCCGAACGCCGACTCCGGCATCTACCTGCGCGGCCAGAGCAAATCGCAAATCAACATCTGGTGCTGGCCCGTCGGCAGCGGCGAGGTCTATGGCTACCGCATGGACAAAACGATGCCGCCAGAGGTCCGCGCCGGTGTGACGCCCAAAGTGAAGGCCGACAAGCCCGTGGGCGAGTGGAACACCTTCGAGATCACGATGAAAGGAGATCGCCTCACGGTGGTGCTCAACGGTCAAACCGTCATCGACAAGGCCCAATTGCCCGGCGTGCCCGCGAAGGGCAAACTCGGCCTGCAGCACCACGGCGGCAAAAACCCGAAAACCGGCGAAATGTCCGCCGCATCGAGCCTGATCCAGTTCCGCAACATCTCGATCAAGGAGCTGTGAGAGGCGACGGCTTGCATTCGGGGCCGTTTCATCGTTTATGGCGGCCTCAATTCTCAACCTGACGACATCACATGGGCGCACAATGGAAGCAAAAATGGCGTGAACTGGCCGCGGATCAAAAAGGCAAGATCGTGGGCAAGCTGGTCCGCGAAATCCAGGTCTCGGTGAGGCTTGGCGGCGCACATCCGGAGTTCAATCCGCGTCTCGCCGCCGCCTTGATCAATGCCCGCAAGCAAAGCGTGTCGAAGGACACCATCGAGCGTGCCATCGCCAAGGGCAGCGGCACCGGCGCGGACGCTGTGCAGTTCGAAACGGTCATTTATGAAGGCTTCACGCCGCATCGCGTGCCGGTGATCGTCGAGTGCCTCACCGACAACAACAACCGCACCTCGTCCGAGGTTCGCGTGCTCTTCCGTGCTGGCAGCATGGGCAAGGTCGCGTGGATGTTCGACCACTGCGGCCTCATCGAGGCGCATCACGCCGACAAGTCGATCGACATCGAAGTCGCGGCCCTTGAGGCCGAGGCGGAGAATGTCGAGCCGATGGAAATCGAGGACGAGGAGGCCGCCGGCCATGTGGGAGCCCGTTTCTTCACCCAAACGACCACGCTGGATGCCGTCACGAAGGCTTTGAAGGCCGCCGGATGGCAGGTGACGAGCTCCGAGCTCGGCTACCATCCCAAAGAGTATCCCGAAATCACCGACGCCCAGCGTGAGGAGGTCACGAACTTCCTCCAGGCCCTCGACGGTCACGACGATGTGCACCGCGTGTATGCCGCGCTGAAGTGATTCACTCCCTCGTCACCGGTTTCTCCGCATTGACGAAGAGCGCAAAGACACCCGCCAGCACAAAGGCCCCGGCGCAGAGCCACACGCCCTCGTGGTAGTCGTGGTTCGTGTCGTAGAGCAGGAGCGTTTTGGTGAAAATCACCGGCAGGATGGCCGCGCCGAAGTTCCCCCACATGTTTCCCCAGCCAAAGAGCTGCGCCTGATACTTCCCGCTGATGTCCTGCATCGTCGTCCACATCGCCGGCAGGCCGAAATCGGCAAAGAAGGTCACCAGGCCAAAGGTCAGCGCCATGCCCCAGGGCGTGTCCGTGGTCAGCGCCAGCAGGTAGCAGGCGGCGGCGGCGAATTTCGTCAGCGACATCGGCAGCATGCGGCCCAGCCGTTTGCCCCAGCGGCGTGAGATCGCATCCGTCGTCATGCCGCCGATGGGCAGGGCGGAGATGCCGATGAAGAGCGCCGCGGTGGTTACCCAGCCGCTGCCGGCATCGTCCATCTTCATCACCTTTTTCAGGTAGTCCGGCAGCGAGAGGATCAGGAAGGCCCAGCCGATGTTCGTGAAGAACTGCACCGCGTTCACATTCCACAGGTTCAGGCTGCGGCAGGCCTCCGCCCAGGGAAAGCTGCGCGGCGGGTTCTTCACCGGCTGGAAGTCCCCGCGGCCTTCCGCCAGCAGGTTGATCTCCTCCGCATTGCAGCGGGGATGCAGCCGCGGATGCTCGCGATAGACCAGCCAGTAGGCCAGCGCCACGGCCAGGCCGCCAAAGCCATACAGCCAGCCCGCGTAGCGCCAGTCACCGGAGCGCAGGATCACAAAGGCCGTCAGCCACGGTGCCAGCGCCCCGCCGATGCGGCCGCCCCACGAGATGATCGAGCTGGCAAACCCGCGCGAGCCGATGTGCGCCCACCGCGTCATGAGGCTGCTGCTCGCCGGGTAGTAGCCCGCCTCCGCCAGACCGCATAGCAGCCGCGCAAAGAACAGCGTCCAGAAACCCCACGCAAAACTCGTCGCCGCCGTGAAGACCGACCATGCCGCGATGTACACCGTGATCAGCACGCGGGCACCAAAACGGTCGCTCAGCCACCCGGCGGGCACCTGGAAGAGCGCATAGGCCCAGAAGAAGGCACCCTTGATCAGATCGATCTCCCCCTGGTCCAGCTTGATGCTCTTTTGAAACGAGTCCGAGCTGATGATCTGCGCCAGGCAGATGCGGTCCAGATACATCAGGAAGGCCACCACCGTCGCCGTGGCGAGGATGTGATGGCGGACAGCGGTGGGGCGGGCGGATTCCATGAGAAGCGGGAGGCGTGGCGAGCGTTGGCAGCCTGTCATGAAAGCCGCTCCGCTGTCCATTCTTCTCCTCGGCCTGCACTTTTCCGTCCTCGCCGCCGATAAAACACCCAAAGAGATGCGCCCCAAGCTCCTCCGCGAGGGCCAGGTGCTCGTCGCCGATGACTTCAGCGCCGCGGAGATCGACAAAGGCTGGCGTATCCCGCAGGGCGAGTTCGCCGGGAAGGTCACGCTGCAAAACGGCGCCGCCTTGATCGAAACCGGCGTCGGCAGGCAGGGCTACATCTACCGCCAGTTCGAGGCTGGCACCGCCGATGCCAGCATCCAGCTTCTGATGAAGCCCGTCAGCAGCACCTGGATGGGCGTCCGCTTCATGACCGAGGGCGAGGACGGCGCGAAGAATTGGAAAATCGCCACCATCATCTACGCCAGCGGCATCGTCCGCGTCGTCGAGCCTGATGCCACCGCCGATGCCGCCAAACTGAAGGTCCTCAAAAGCACCAAGACCGACATCAAACCCGGCGACTGGTGGCGCGTCAGCATCGAGAGCCGCGAGGACAAGCTCCTCGTCCGCGTCAACGGCAAGGACATGGCCGAGCTGAAGCACCCCGGCACCGCCGACGACAAAAAAGGCGTCCTCGTCAATCTCTACGGCGGCACCGGCCTCATCGACGAGGTCAAGGTCATGGCGGGAGGGAAGTGAGCTGACAGGTCAGGAGTTTGGATCTGGCACTCGACGGTGAACTTCTTGCCGAACCGGGTGCTGCTCGTTTCGGTCACCGGCGCGAGCGTCCGTGGTGATCCGGATTCCAAATCAAACAAGTTCGATGTCGGACAGCTCCACCGTCACCACTTTCCGAAGTTGCCCGGCTTCGGTGAAATCCACCTCATAGCCCGCCCCGCCTTCGTAAACGTGAACAATGGTGCCTCTGGCTCCTTTGCGCAGTTCCTCGTTTTCCAGACCATGGCGCAGGCTGACCACCGTATGCTCCGGCAGAGCGGAGGGAGCAGTGGTTCTGACGGCGACGGCAGGCATGGTGACGACAAAATTAAATGCAGAGGTCCAAAGGAAGGTCCGAAATGTCGCGCAAGCGCTTCCCCTCTACCAAGGTTCGCAGAGTTTCATATGCATCTGGATAAGCGTCCTGAGTCACCACCTGGAGCAGTTCAGGCAGCGCAAAGTGGTAAACACAATCCAAGTCACTTGTGCCGAGAGCTAAAGAAGCAATGCGTCCTGGCAGCGGCTCACCCGTAATCGAAACAATATGAGGAACACGCCCCTTACGATTCCGAATCAAGTTAAGCGCTTCTGAACGAGCATTTTGCGCACGGTCGCTACGCAGTGTCCATTTGCAGGATACGCTGGCATGTATCAGCGCTTGAGAGCCACTGCTCTTCCGGAGAGGTGAACGGGCCGCCACCACGCCATCCACAAGAACCTTGGTGGTGTTGATTTCGTCGTCGCTCACTGGGTCACGAAACACCACAATATCGGGCGTGATAAGATAATCGTTCCCAAGCACCGTAGCGAGCTCGGGGCTTTGCTGCACTGCTTTGGCAAGAGCCAGTAGGTGAGCGTATTGTTCAAATTGTGCGATGCCGTGCTTGTCCCTTTGCTCAAGAACCTGAAGCGACCATTTCCCAGGGCGCAAATGTCCCAAAGCAAGGAACGTATCGGCCAGAAACGCACGACAAAGATTCTCGAATACCTTGCCTGCGGTTTGGCCTTTGGCTTTGGGCTTGATCGTCAATGTCCCCAATAACTCCGCAATAGCTCGTGCGATCCTGACGCTCGCCGCGTTCCCATCATCAGCATTGCTGACAACTCCGTTCGCGTCAGAAGTCAAAACGCTTGCCAAGAGCGCATCATGATAACGTCGACGCGCTTCTGCGAAAAGTGGCTGTGGGGTCATACTGGTTTCTTTTTTGAGCGCTTTGTCCGCTGCTTCGGAGCTTCCTCACAAAGTCGATCCTCGAATTTGCCAACTAACTCCGGCGAATGACGCGGAAGTTTGTGGTTAAAGGCTTGTTTGATTGCGGTGCCAACAGCAGCGGCAACTCTGGGAGGAAAGGCGTTACCGACTTGGCGATACTGTGCGGTCTTACCTCCAGAAAACTCCCAGCTGTCTGGAAAGCTTTGGAGCCGCGCGACCATTCGCACGGTTAATTTCGGCATTTTGTCGGTAGGGAAATCTGCGTCAGGCGCGGCGTTGGCTATTCCCATGCCGTCCACTCCTAGCTCTGCCCATTGCCTTTTCGCCCTCGTGGGCCCCAGATCGGGACCCCCATGTAGTTTTGAGCCACCCACAACCGTTGGCGCGATTCGGTTGGCCTGTTTCGCCCACGCTTCAGCACCAGGCCAGTTGTTTGCAGCCATCAGGTCTTTCAGTGTCTCGCCGACGGTGGGCACGATCTGGTCGCCTAGCGGCCAACGGAAAAAGGATAAATCCTCTGATTTAAGAGCAACGAGAATGAATCGTGGCCGAAGTTGAGGAACTCCAAAGTCCGATGCCTGAAGCACTTTCCACTCGGGATTGTATCCCATGCGATGAAGTTTTCGAAGGAGGTCGTCACGATATTTGTCGAACTTCGACGAAGCAAAACCCGGCACATTCTCAAGCATGACAGCGCGGGGTTTGATCTTCCGAATGATCTCGAGTGCGGTGGGGAACATGTCTCGCTCGTCATTCCGGCCCAGTTGTTTCCCCGCAATGCTGAAGGGCGGGCATGGAACACCACCAGCAAGTAAATCCACTCCATCAAATGAGCTGGCATCTAACTCGCGAATATCTTTGTGAATGACATTCCAGGTTGGCCGATTTTGCCTCAACGTATTGCAGAACTGCTGCTCATACTCCACAACCCCAACATGCTCGAAACCCGCGGTTTCGAGACCAATCGCTTGCCCGCCACCACCTGCGCACAATTCCAAGGACGTAAAAGTCATGACTGGAGAGTCTGGAATGCTGCGGAAGCGTCAACCTATTCCTTTCTTGTTAACCACGGTTGGTGACCTGCGACGCCACAGACCCACTCTAAAAAGGTCCAGCCACAGCCGTGGCAGCACCTCCCAGCTCTCGTTTGGTCCGGACACAGCCGTGGCAGGACCTCGCAGCCGTCGTTTGGTGCGGACACGCGCGTGGCAGGACCTCGCGGCGGTCGTTTGGAGCAGCCACAGCCGTGGCGGAACCTCGCGACGGTCGTTTGGCGCGGACACGGGCGTGGCGGGACCTCCCAGCCGTCGTTTGGCGTGGACACGGCCGTGGCGGGACCTCGCGACGGCTGGGAGGTGTTTCCACGGCTGTGGCAGGGCTCGCGGACCGGACACACTGGGGAGACCCTGAAAAAACGACCCTCTTGACGCTTTTCGGGCGGTTTGATAAAACCGCGCAAATTCGCCTTCAACACCGTCGGGTGTCGTGCTCGGCGGGGGGCGGATCCGCTACCCAACCGCAACCTCGCGCTGCTTTCCCGCCCACCTGCCGTGGCCCGTTTCGGACAAGCTTACTTCGGTGATGGTTCACGCTTCTCGGCCCAGGATTCGCCGCGCCCTTCCCCAACCCGACGCAACATGGCCTCCAACCGACTCCCTGATAAGCTCGACCTGCTCTTCGCCCTGGGCGAGGACATGGCAGACGGGCTCACCCAGCACGAAACGCCCGTGGGCGTGAAACAGAACACGGAGGCGGTCATCCGGGCCGCCCTCACCGCCGCGCGAGCGGCGGAAACCACCTACGGCGAGTGCAAGGTGCTCAAAAAGACCGCGAACACCGCTGTGACGACGGCGGATGCCGCCGGAAAGGTCTTCATCACCAATGCCCGCAAACGCCTCTCGAAGTTCTTTGGCGAGGCGGCGAGCACGGAATGGGAATCCGCCGGCTGGCCGCCGGGCACTACGGCGGTGCCCTCGACCCAAGATGGCCGCTTTGACCTGCTGGCGAGCCTGAAGGCCTATTTCACGGCCCACCCCGCCCATGCGAGCGCGGACATGGAGGTGACCGCCGCGCTGGCGGATGCGGCCCACACGGCCATCAGTGATGCCCGCGCCACCCTAGGCCAGAAGATCACGGAGAGCGGTCAGGCGAAGGTGGCGCGTGACAACGCGGAAAAGAACCTGCGCATCCGCATGAACGGCCTCGTGACCGAGCTGGAGACGCTGCTGGCCCCGGATGATCCACTCTGGCATGCCTTTGGCCTCAACCGCCCGGCGGATGAGGAGACGCCGGAGGCCCCGACCTTTACCACAGCGCTGGCCGGTCCGAACCACAGCCTGCTGGTGGATTGGGACGACAGCCTCCGCGCCGCCCGCTGGCGCGTGTGGATCAAGGTCATCGGTGTGGACACGGACTTCCATGCCGTCCTGACGGTAACGGAAAGCGATGCCACCATCCCGAACCTGCCCCCCGGCACCACGGTGGAAGTCCGCGTGACCAGCGTGAACGACGCTGGCGAAAGCGCCCCCGGCCCCGTGGCGAGCGCGGTGATCTCGTAACTCAAACCAGACGAGGAGACTCGGAGACCGGGGGACTGGGAGAGCGGCTGCGCCGCCTGCTTTGCCCCCGTCTCCTTGTCTCCAAGTCTCAAAGTCTTCCCCTCTTCCCACCGCCATGCCCTACGATCCCAACTGGCCGCAGAACGGCCAAAACATTGATGCAGACCGCTTCCGGGAGCAGTTCGCCGGAATCAAAGACCTGATCGACCTGCTTCCTGCCGGTCCCCAAGGCCCGGAAGGTCCCGCCGGACCGCAAGGGCCTGCGGGTGCAGACGGCCTTCAAGGCCCGCAGGGGCCCCAAGGACCCCAAGGTGATCCCGGTGGTCCGCCCGGACCGCAGGGGCCGGAAGGCCCGCAAGGTCCAACGGGGCCCCAAGGCCCGCCCGGCGAGGTGACGCAGACGGATTTGAACAACGCGCAGCTCACCACGCTGGGCCAGACGAGCAACATCTCGAATGGCGTGTCCACGCTGGACAATCCCTACGCCGATCCCGTGGCCGAGGAGCTGCGCCAGAAGCTCAATGAACTCATCAACGCGCTGCGGCGCTGAATTCCAGCTTTGGCGCATGCTGAGCGATTCCTGCTTTGGCCTTGCATGCTTCCTGCGGTGGCCGGATGGTCCCCCATGACTGCGATCAAAAACCTCGTCACCCTCCTTGTCATCTCACTGCTCGGCTCCGGTGTGCTGGGCTGGTTCCTCTTCCAGACCCGCTCGGACAACGACGCCCTCCGCGCCCAACTGACCCGCCTCGAAGGCGAGCACACCGAGGCGCTGAAACAACGCGATGAGCAGCTCCAGCGAGCCATCGAAAACCAGGCCGCGAAGCACCAGCAGACCATCGACACGATCAATGCGGAGCACGAGAAGGCCGTGGCCTCCATGCGCCAGGGCGAGCGCTCGCGGCTGGCCGCCGCGGCGAAGGAGTTTGAAAACATCTTCGAGGGGAACAAGGCCACGCTCGGCTACCTCAACAGCCTCGAAGACAAGGTGAAGGCCGGCCAGGCACTGGCGAAGGCGGATGTGGAGCGTCTCACGATCATCACCACCGGCCTCGGCTACCTCAAGAAGCAGTATCAGAAGCCCATGCAGGAGTTCACCGAGCTGCAGGCCTACTTTGAAGCCCAGGCCTCGAAGGTCACGGAGAAGCCCAAGGGCAATTTCTTCAAGCGCATGTTCAGCAAGGAGTTCCGCGAGGCGGAAAAGGAATACGAGCGCAGCGAAGGCGCCCGCCAGGCCTTCGAGCAGGCGCAGGGTGTCTTCACGACGGTCTATTCCAAAGCGCAGAAAGCCATGGGCGCCGTGAGCCTCGATGCCGATGCGCAGATCAAAAAACTGCAGGACTACCTCGACGAGAAGAAGCAGCAGAGCCCCGAGGACCTCAGCGCCCTCTTCAACCAGGCCCGCAAAGCCCTGCGCACCCACCAGGAAGTCCTCGACTTCGAGCCGGACGCCCCGCCCGCTCCTTCGAACAAGCCGCAGCCGTGATGGGTGCGGTGCTCAAACGGCGGTGATGTTCCAGCAGAAGAGCCTCGAAAAGAAATCTGCTGGATGTCATCGAGACCAAGCCTTTGCGTCTTTGCGCCTTGGCGTGCTAAAACTCAGTTCCAGGTCACTGCTGGTCCATTCGTCATTCTGATTTCGTCATTCCTTTCCCATGCCTCCCGAAGTCCTCCTCGCCGCGCCCGTTCCTGATTTCCTCCGCCAGCCGCTCGAAGCCGCCTACCAGGTGTGTGAGCTGGCGAAACCTTCCGCGAATGTCCGCGCCATCGTGCCGCTCGGCGGCACGCAGCTCAGCATCGAGCAGCTCGCGGCCTTTCCGAAGCTGGAGATCATCAGCGTGATGGGTGTGGGCTATGACGGCGTGCCGGTGGCGTGGTGCAAGGAGCGCGGCATCCGCGTCACGAACACGCCGGATGTGCTCACCGATGACGTGGCGGACATCGCCGTGGCGCTGGTGCTCATGACAAGCCGCCGTCTCGTCGAATCGAACCGCTATTTGCACGACTCGAAATGGCTCGGCGGTCCGTTTCCGCTCGCGCATGCGCTGCGGGGCAAGGTGGCGGGCATCCTTGGGCTCGGCCGCATCGGCAAAGCCATCGCGCAACGGTTGGAAGCGCATGGCATGAAAATCGCCTACCACGGCCGTAGGCCTCAAAACGTGCCGTGGAGCTATTTTGACGACTTGAAGGCTCTCGCGGCCGAAAGTGACTTTTTGATCGTCGCCTGCCCCGGAGGACCGGAGACGGTCAAATTGGTCGATGCAGAGGTTTTGGCCGCATTGGGATCAGAAGGAACGCTCATCAACATCGCCCGCGGCAGCGTGGTGGACGAAAAAGCCCTCATCGCCGCCCTCGAAGCCGGCACCATCCGCACCGCGGGCCTCGATGTGTTCGAGGACGAGCCCCGCGTGCCCGCAGCGCTCATGGCCTGCGAGCGTGCCGTGCTGCTCCCGCATGTGGGCAGCGCCACCCACGAGACACGCCGCGCGATGGCGCAACTCGTCATCGACAACCTCGCCGCTCACTTCGCCGAGCGTGAACTGATCACGCCGGTGGTGTGAAACGAGTTTCAGGTTCCACGTTTCAAGTTTCAAGGAGCTTGGAACTTGAAACCAGAAACTTGAAACAACCTCACTTCCTCGGCTCGACGGTAATCGCCGTGGTCGAAATCTCCGATGCGATGCCACGCAGGTGCTTGTCGAAGAACTGCTGGATGCGTTCGTCGAGCTCTGGGCTGCGGAAACCGTGGCCGCCGTTCGTCATCGTGATGAGCAGCGACTCCACACCGGCCTTTTTCAGCGCGGCATCGAACTCCACGGCCTGCTCGTAAGGCACCAGCGGGTCCTCCGTGCCATGCGCGGTGAGCACCGGCGCATCGCCGGGCGTGATGTGGGTGACGGGCGAGGATTCCTTCGCGGTTTCCGGCTTGTCCTGCACGCGACCGCCGATGAGCAGCGCCTCAGGATAGTCGGCAACGGTGCGGTCCACGGTGCTCTTTTGGTTCACCATGGTGAGGAAATTCTCCGGGCCGAAGAAGTTCACCACGCAGGTGACCTTGCTGTCCTGATCGGTGTATTTGCCGAGCGTGCCTTCGAGCGATTTCACATCGCCGCTGGTGCCGAGGAAGGACACGAGATGCCCGCCCGCGGAGGAGCCCCACACGGCGATCTTCGACGCGTCGAGCCCGAGTTCCTTGGCGTTGCCTTTGATCCAGCGGATCGCCGCTTTGCAATCATGGATCTGCGCCGGCCACTGCGCCTCGCCGGTGAGGCGATAGCCCACGGAGACACCCGCGTAATGCCCGCTGCTCACGAAACGGCCCACGTTGCCGATGCCGCTGGCCTTGTCGCCGCCCTTCCAGCCGCCGCCGTGGATGAAGACGATGACCGGCAGCGGCTTGT
>CALMTT010000438.1 GCA_937872615.1 uncultured Verrucomicrobiaceae bacterium
CCTGGGATCATGCCTACCTCCTGCGCTTACTGAACTTTTGACGCGTTCGCCCTGGCCAGCGGCAGGCCTGGTCCACTCAACGATTCCTTGCGCCATTGCGACAGGTCCGGCGCCGTTCACCCCGCACTTCTAGTCGGGGTTGCGTTAATCCCCGGTTTCCCCTTCGCGTCCTTCGCGTTTCAACCCACCGCTCCCCTTGGCACCCGAGAGATTCTCCTCACGAAGATAGGCGATTCGCTAGCCGCCTCATACCGCTCGCCCTGTTCGTGAAGGCGTTTTAGTTTCTGATCTGCGATCTGTGCATACACCGAGTGCAGTCCACGTCCCTCGACGAGGACATCATCCGTGGTAAAGACCAGTTGTAGGCTCTCCGCCTGCAACCGCATCGTCTGAAGCCCCGTGTAGGGCAGATAGAAGGCTTCCGTTGGCGTATAGAAGTGAATTCCAACAGCTCCGTAACCCAACTGAAAGGGATCTGAGCAGTTCGGATAGGGAACGAACCCTTTGGGATCCTTCGGGAGCGTTTCGTCAGATGGAGACCTTCGGCGCAACATGGGTTTGGATCGATGATTTGATTTGGGGTTTAATCCAGCCCTTGACCATTTCAACCGCACTCAATCGGGCACTGGATTCCTGAACCGACTGGAGAAGTCCACGCTTGTCGTCAGTGAATACTCGGACTCGGTATCGACCTCGTGAAACGCTGACATAAAACTGCTCGCGGCTCGCAGCCAGGAACGACTTGGACGAGACCGCGAGATAGACGTGATCGACGGTTTTTCCCTGAGCTGCGTGACTGGTGACGCAATACCCGTAGGTAAAGGAACGAAACCCCTTGTCGATCTTTCGTCCATCCGTCAGATGAATGTGACCACGGTCATCAATCTTGGATACAGTTACAATTTGACCGTTGATCAGGCCCAGCCGTCGGCAGTTGCCTTGGATCAGAAGACGCTCTCCGGGTGCTACCGGAATGCATTTCACCTCAGACACATCAAAACACAGCGCCTGCTTCTTGGAGACCTTCACTTTGCGACCTTCACCATTCTGAACCACCAACTGGTCACCCCGCACTTCAAGCACCTTCGCCCACTCGCCTGATTGGAAATCTCGTGTGGATCGTTGAAAGGTGAGCACCAAGCCGGGACGGTAGTTTCGGAGATCGCGCCGCTGGGCCAGCGTCCAATCCATGGAGCTGTGGGTCCAGATGTCATGGTCCCTCTTCTGTAGAACGCCTTCTTGGGCGAGTCGTTCCCGCAGCACCTTGCTAATGAGGGTTATTTCCCGCCAGGTTGGCGAAACGATCAAAGTGGAACGCTTGCGCCTGACGGAGTCTACGTATTCGGCAATGAGCTGCCCATGATCCTGGGCTTCCACGATAGCCCCAAGGCGGTTGAGCCGCGAATAACCTTCGGCAATCCTTCCGGCAGCAACGGCATCCACTGCTTCCCGATACGGCTTTGGCTTCTGCCGAAGGATCTCGTCCAATTGAGCCGAATGAAGTTGAGCATGAACAGCCAACACGCGCAGGGAATCTCCCGCCTCGACGCTGTGATGCTGGCGGATGTCTCCGGAGAGGACAACACGACACCGAGCCCGTTTCGAAAGGCTGAACAGGTCATGCATTTGCCCCACGGACAACAAGCTGGCCTCGTCAACAAGCAGCACCTTGCCTTTGACGGTGAGTTGTAGGGTTTCGTCTGCAAGCAATCTCTGGAGAGTCTGAGCTTCCACAAAACCGTCACGCCTCAAGACATCGACCGCCTGAGTCGTAGGAGCGCAAACGAAGACATCGTGCCCATTCTCGCGGAGGGTTCGAACAAAACGCGTCAAAAGGTGCGTCTTGCCTGTCCCCGCTCCTCCACCAATTCGCGTGACGCCGTCGGTCGACCACAACACTTTCAGCAATGCCTGGTTTTGTGCCGGACTGAGCTGAGGGTCTTCGCGGACATGTGCCGCGAAGGGTTTGTATCGGCCTGCCTGCTGATTGACCCACGCGATCAGCTCGCGTTCCAGCCTCAATGTCTCCTTCGTGGTCAGCCTACCCTCGACCGTGATAAACTCCGGACGCCTTTCCAACGCACTTCGAAGGTCTGCGTCGCGCACATCCCCCCGCCCGTGTTTCAATGCCTCTTGAAGCAGCTCATGTCGTTCCACCGTCGATCGACGTTCGAAAAGGTGATCACGAGCATAGTCCAAAGCCTGCGCAGTCGAAATGGTCGCGGCCTGCGGTCGGTAACCTCGGGCAGCTTGGCGAACCCGGTTCAATTCCGCCAACTCTTCCGGTGTGAGTTGCTCTTGCTGGTGTTTCAACAACTGCGCCTGCGTGACCTGTAGCTTCGGACCTCGAGTGGATTGTGCCAGGTGCATGCGCGTTTGTGGCGACGGTTTGGCCCCCAGCTTCTTGGCTAACTTCTCCTCTGCTCGGTCGATTTGTTCAGCACGTTTGCTGAACTTGCGGATGACCTCTAGCGAAACTCCTTCGATCTCGAATCCCTTGCGCGTGTTCCGGATTCGATACCCCAGGTCTTTCAAACCCGCTGCCAACTCACTCCGGTAGACCTCAGTGCAATAGCTCAGGGCCTCAAACATTTTCCCGGTTTGGAGCGCTTTCCAAGTTTTCTCGACGGGGTCCCATGTGGCATTGAAGACGACAAGGTGAGTGTGCAACTGCGGATCAAGCGCACGAGAACACGCATGTTGGAACAAAATTGCCACCAACTCTCCCGTAACGCGATCCTCATCCTTACCATCCTTCCGGACACGCGTGGAAGCGAACTGCTCCATGCGGGCGACAGCGGTGCGAACCGCAGCCTCGTGCAGTTGAAGGATGCGGGCATCACCTACGGTCAGAGCCATGATCGAAACGCTCTTCGGTGCGGAGACCACGAAGTCAAAGAAGATGCGTCGCCCTGGCACCGTGAGTGCGGTGAGCTGTTCCCCGCTGATCGGATGCCGATTGTGGCACAAGCGATCGAACATCTCGGCTGTGACGGGTTGCCCAGGGTGGATCCCCAGCCGGTCGAGCCCCTTCCCGATCCAAGCTCCCTGACCTTGGGATACCCCGCCATCCCCCGGTTGGAGGTGGACCCGGAAATACTCCAGTGCTGCCTTAAGATTCTTTTGTGGCCGAGCGGTGAACATCAGGTCGATCAGGGGGACCCAAAAAGGGCAAACCCACATCAATGACCTATCCGCCGCCGGCCCCTCATTGGTTTCAGCAAACTCAGACCGAACCGGTAGGAGGTGAACCGCGAAGGTCGCCAAGGACGCGAAGCCGCAAGCTTTCTGATTCTGAACTTGGAGTGGACAATCCTGGGACCTTCGGCCAGCGTTTCTTCATGACCAAGGAGGTCGATATCGAGCAGGTGGCGTCTGAGCTATTGAACGCCGCATTTCGTGTCCACACATCATTAGGCCCAGGGCTTCTTGAGAGCGCCTACGAGGCGTGCATGGAACATGTGCTCCGGCAGAAGGGATTCCGCGTAGCGAGGCAGGTGACGGTCCCCATCGAATTCGATGGCCTCAAGTTGGACGCCGGCTACCGGATGGACCTACTGGTGGAGGACCTAGTAGTCGCCGAACTCAAGGCAGTCGACGCTCTGCTTCCAATCCACCATGCCCAGGTTCTTACCCAGCTGAAACTCAGCCGAAGGACACTCGGCTTCCTCATCAACTTCAACGTGACCCACCTGCGTGATGGCATCAAACGTATCGTGCTGGGCCACCCCCGGAATTAAAAATAGCTCCGGGTCAGTCGGTTCAAGGAATTGGGCTCCTCACCTTCGCGTCCTTGGCGACCTTTGCGGTTCAATCGGTCTCCTTCGACCTGCGGGAGGGGGTTTGGGGGTGGGCAAAATTTTTACCACCCCCTTCAGCCCTCTCAGCCTCACCTCTCCCATCAGACGCTACCCCTGTCATCCTACCTGACAGACACCTCATCCATATCAACCACATCAACGGGTCAACCAACCTTGACCCATACAAAAGCCAACCCTCATCTCTACTATACTACCCATAGACACTAACCCCTCTCTCCCGACCCCGACTTCGTTCCCCCCCAATCTAATCAAAAAAAACCAACCCCCATCCTCGAAATCCAATCAAATCCCAACCCCCTCCTCTCGGAGAGTGGAGAGGATTCTTGGATTCCTGCGGAGCTCACTTTCGACCTTTCCGACTTCATTTTCGGCGAATTAATCGGGCTGATTTTCGGTTCTTTGGCATTCTCCTCCCCTCGATGAATTGAACAAACCCTGGGTCTCGAAAGTGTCTGGTTTCCTCCCACACC
>CALMTT010000439.1 GCA_937872615.1 uncultured Verrucomicrobiaceae bacterium
TCAACCCATCCGTGATCGTGATCAAGCGAAGTCAGTTGAAACCCGTGGGTGATAATCGTCACGCCCGCACCCCAAACGGGTTGCGCAAGAAGCATCGCCATCAGGGTAATCGCTTGAAGAATCCTCAGTTTCATAGGGTTTCCTTTTCCGAAGCCATGCCACGGATTCTGCCGGTGCGCGCGGCGGGCGTCAATATCCATCGGCTAACATTTCCCATATGTGGGAACTCTTCGGGAGCACACTGTGGCCGTGGCAGCGCCCATGCAAAAGCAACTCGGTCACTATCTGCGGAAGCGTCGCGGAGAAATGACCTTGCCCGCTTTTGCCCGCAAGCTCGGCGTTTCGTCATCCTCGCTACATCGCATGGAAATGGGAGAGCAAAACGTCACGCTCACCACTTTGGAGCGTCTCCTAAAACGCCTTAAATGCAGCGCTTCTGACGTGTTTGACAAGTGATTAGGTTGGGGGTCACGGGTGGGCGGACAGAATCGGGCATTTCTGGGTGGATTCAAACATCAGGGCTTCATTCGACGGACTTCCTCATGGGTTAGCCTTCAATTCAATCGTTGGACTCGGATTTGTGTAGCAGCAACACCTTCGACTGATCGGGAAGTGGTAAATCGTGCCTGTAATTATGAAAACAGGCTCAATACTTTTCCTCCTGTCGGCCACGCTCGCGCTGGCTGAACCACCTGAAGCGATCCAACGAATCACGCTCGACGAGCGTGTAGTCGTCACCGTGCCGGTCGCGACGAATCGCGTGACCACCATCAGTCTGCCCGGACCGATAGCGGCGATTGATGCCGTGGGCGTCACCGCCGATGGCAAAACGCCGGGACAGTTTCAACTGGCCCACACCAAAGGCTCATCGTTCCTGTCCGTTCGCGCACTTGCCCGGAAGGCGGCGACGAACCTGAACATCCGCTGGAACAAGCGCACCTACGTCTTCGAGTTGGTCGAGAGTGACGCTCCTGTTCTTGCTCTCAACCTCGAAGATCGTGCCACCACCGCGCAGAACGCTCAGCCTGCGCCGCAAGTGTCGCCGACACGGCTGCTGGCGTTGCTCGACAAGGCCAAGGCGTTTCCGTTGCTCAAGAAGCAGCAGCCGGATGCCGTGGCTGGAGCGGAAGCCAGGACGTTTAGCGACAAGCCACTCGTCACGGATTTCAATGACTACGAAATTCGCATCGAGGAAGCCTTTCGCTTCAATCCCGAAGACACGCTCGTGTTCCACGTCACGCTGCGAAACAAGTCCGAGCAGGAAATTCGTTATCTGCCGGAGAGTTTCTGTGTTCGCGTCGGCAACAGGCTCTATTTCCAATCCATCAGCGATGCCCCCGGAGTGCTGCCGCCGTGCGCCGCCAGCACCGTTTATTTTGCCGTCACCGGCACGCCTGATGGCGGTCGCAATGAGCTCTCGCTCAAGAACGACTTCAGCGTGCTGGTGACGCGCACGTCGCCACCGCCGCCCGAAGTCGTATCCACCAATGCACCCGCCAAACTGGTGCAGCCACTTCGTTCACCCAAAGCCCAAGGACAGCCATGAAACCGCGTGATTTTCTGAACTTCTTCAAGACCGGCAGCGGCAAGCTAGTGCTGTTCGTCGTGATTTTCGGCGGAGGCCTGATCCTGTTCAGCGTGTTCCGCGACCGCTCCAAGTCTGGCGACATGGATGTTCGCGTGTCCGGCCTGACGACCAACGCCACGGATCGTCCCCAGGTGGTGCAGAGCATTGAGCGACCCATGCAACCGTTCCGCCCACCCGCACCGAAGCCAGAGCCGCAAGCGTTGCCCGTCAAAACGAACGAGACGCCGCGAGTTGTTGCGGACAGGCCGAAGCAGGAAGCCCCCGCCGCCACGCTCGCGCCCATCAGTCTGTTCGGCGATGCAACCGCAGGCGTTCCTGAGCCAAAAGGGCTTGGCGAAATCTACGCGCCTTACGGACGGCTTGTTCCGTGCGAGACGGTCATCACCGTGGACTCGGCTTCAATCCAGACCCCCATCATCGGCCTCGTCACCGAAAACATTTATCACGGCGGCAAGCTGGTGATTCCCGCCGGCACGGAGGTTCACGGCACGGCGCAGACCGACCGCCATCGCGAACGCATCGCCAGCGGCAACAACTGGACGTTCGTCTGGCAATCCGGCGAGGAGCTTCGCCTCAAAGGCATCGCGCTCGACCGCGAGTTTTCCGGCGACCAGGAAGGTTGGGGCATCACCGACGGCAGTGCAGGGCTGCGCGGACGATTGCTCAAGTCCGACAACTTGGCGGAGATCAAATTGTTCGCCGCGACGTTTTTGTCCGGCGCGGCCAGTTCATTGACCGAGAAGGAGCAGACCATCTTTGGCTCGATTGACAGTCGGTCGCTGAACAACGCGCCGTTCAAGGGGGCGGAGAAGGTGCTCTCGGTATATGCCCAGCGCATCTACGACGCGATTCAGCGCGATGGATTTTACGTCCGCGTGCCGAGCGGAAAGCAGTTCTACATCTACATCCTCCAGACGATTGACCGCAGCGACGCGGTGATTGGCGGCACGTTGAAGCCGTTCGCCGAGGAAGGCAGCACCAACACATCTGCTTTTGTTCCGCCCATTCCATTTGGTGTGGCAGCCACACCCGGCGCGAGTGCGCCCCAACCAAACTCAACCCCAACGTATCAGCCATGAAATACCTCGCCTTGATTCCGCTTCTGTTCGTCGCCTCGTGCGCTTCACGCCCACAGGTTGTGCTCCGCCCCACGCCGCCGCCCGCCGTCGAGCCGGTTGAAGCGGTGCGCTATGGGGAAGTTGTGCGCGCCTACCACGTTGGCCGCTACGTTGACCCAAACCATCCCGAAACGATGCACGAGCAACATCCTGTGTATCGAATCGAGGTGTCCACCCGCTGGAATCTCCATCCCGGTCCGCTGAACACAGCCAATCTGTTGAAC
>CALMTT010000440.1 GCA_937872615.1 uncultured Verrucomicrobiaceae bacterium
GATCATCTTCGACACCGGTCATCAGGCCTACGTCCACAAGATGCTCACCGGCCGCTGGGACAAGATCGGCACCATCCGCCAGTATGAAGGCCTCAATGGCTTCTGCCTCCGCACGGAAAGCGAGCATGATTGCTACGGCGCAGGCCACGCTGGCACCGCCCTCGGCGCGGCGCTGGGCATGGCCACCGCCCGCGACCTCAATGGCACCGACGAGCATGTCGTTTGCGTCGCCGGTGACGCCGCCTTCACCTGCGGCCCGGTGTTTGAGGCCATGAACAACGTGGCCGCCCACACGAAGAAGCTCATCATCGTGCTCAACGACAACGAGTGGTCCATCGACCGCAACGTCGGAGCCATCGCGAAATACTTCAACAGCATCGCCACGCATCCCGGCTTTGCCTCGCTGCATCAAAAGGCCGCGAAGTTTGTCGAGTTCGTGCTCGGCCAGGACGTGCGCAAGCTGGCCAAGAAGGCCGAGGACCATGCCAAGGGCATCCTCCTGCCGCAAAGCGCCACGCCAGCGAACCGCAGCCTGCTCTTTGATGAGTTCGGCATCCGCTACTACGGCCCGATCGATGGCCACAACCTCCCGCTGCTGATCCAGACCTTTGAGTTTCTCAAGACGCAGGACGAGCCCGTCATCCTCCACATCATCACGGAGAAGGGTCGCGGCTACAAACCCGCCCTCGAAGATCCCGGCAAGTTCCACGGCCTTGGCAAATACAACATCGAGACCGGCGAGACGCCCGTGGCGAACAAGCCCACCTACTCGCAGGTCTTTGCCCGCACGGTCACCGACTTCGCGAAGGAGGACAAAAAGATCGTCGCCATCACCGGAGCCATGCCTGGCGGCACTGGTCTGAGCGTTTTCAAGAAGGAGATCCCCGAGCGCTACTTCGACGTCGGCATCGCCGAGGAGCACGCGGCGCTTTTTGCCTGCGGCATGGCCACCAGCGGCGTGAAGCCCTTCCTCACCATCTACTCCACCTTCATGCAGCGTGCCTTCGACATGATCGTGCATGACATGGCGCTGCAAAACCTGCCCGTGCGCCTCTGCATGGACCGTGGCGGCCTCAGCGGCGACGACGGCCCTACGCATCACGGCCTTTTCGACATCGCCTACCTCCGTGGCGTGCCCGGCATCGTTCACATGCAACCGCGGAACGAAGACGAGTTCGTGGACATGCTCTGGACCATGGCGAACTACGACAAAGGCCCCATCGCCATCCGCTACCCGCGTGGCAATGGCCCGGGCGTCACGCCCAAGGACAAGCCCATGCTGCTCGAAATCGGCAAGGCCGAAGTCGTTGCCGATGGCAGCGATGTGGCCCTCATCGCCCTCGGCGACATGTTCCCCGTGGCCGAGGAAGCGAAGAAGCAACTCGAAGCCAAAGGCCTCAGCGTCGCCCTCATCAATCCCCGCTGGATCAAGCCTCTCGACGGTGCCTGCATCGAGACTTACGCGAAAAAAGTGAAGGTCATCTGCACCCTCGAAGACCACGTTTTGCGCAATGGCTTCGGCTGCGGCGTCATCGAGCATCTCAGCGATGCCGCCATTCGCACGCCCGTCGTGCGCATCGGCTGGCCCGATGAGTTCGTCGAGCACGGCACCATCCCCATCCTCCGCACCAAGCACGGCCTCACCGCCGAAAACTGCGTCGCGAAGGTGCTTGCTGCCCTTGGTTGATCTTTTCAAGCAAGGACGCGCCACGTGGGCACGCTATCACCGCGCTCATGACCACCCGCCGCGCCTTTCTTCAAAACAGCACGCTATGCCTCGCTGGCTTCAGCGGCCTTCAAGCAGCCGATTCGGAGGCCAAAGCCCTCATCAAGGTCGGTTTGATGACCGATCTGCACTACGCGGACAAGCCGCCGACCAAGACACGCTTTTACCGCGAGGCCCTCGCGAAGCTCGATGAGGCCGTGGAGGTCATGAATCGCAAAAAGCCGGCCCTCGTGATCGAACTCGGCGATTTCATCGACCAGGCCGATTCGGTCGAAAAAGAGATCGAGTGGCTCAAGACGATGGAATCGCACTTCGCGAAGCTTTCGATGCCCCGGCACTATGTGCTCGGCAATCACTGCGTCGGCACGCTCACGAAGCAGGAGTTCGTCGCGAACACGAAAGCCAGTGGCGGTCACGAGAGCTTCGAGGCTGGTGGCGTCACCTTCCTCATCCTCGATGCCTGCTTCCGAAGCGATGGCACGCCTTACTCGCGCAAAAACTTCGATTGGAAGGACTCGAACATTCCCGCCAGCCAGCTTTTCTGGCTCAAAAGTGAACTCAACAAGGCCAGCGGACCCGTCATCGTCCTCGCGCATCAGCGACTCGATGCCGACAAAGCCCACGCGGTGCAAAACGCCTCCGCCATCCGCTCACTCCTCGAAGCCTCCGGCAAGGTCCTCGCCGTCTTCCAAGGTCACTCGCACAAAAACGACTACCAGCAGATCGCCGGCATTCATTACACCACCCTCGTCGCCATGGTCGAAGGCACCGGCGTGGAAAACAACGGCTACACCCTGCTCGAAATCATGCCGGACAGCTCCTTGCGCCTGCAAGGCTTCCGCAAGCAGGTGGAGCGGCGGTTGACGTAGATGGCTTTTTACAGTGCCAAGCCTTGCCCTTGACGGTATAAAGCGACCTTTTTCATTTTTTATGAACTGCCTGCCTTTGTCCGCTTATGCGACTTTGCGTCGTTTGGTTATCTTGGGAATTACCTTGGGGACTTCATGCTTCCATGCTTTTTCTGAAGCCTTCCCCGGAGCCGAAGGATTCGGCGCTTCTGCATTAGGTGGGCACAATGGTGACGTGTATGTGGTTACAAACACGAACTCGTCAGGGCCAGGTTCTTTCTACGAAGGGGTGACAACCATCCCTGCGGATGGCCGCACGATCGTCTTCGCCGTTTCAGGGCAAATCCAGCTCGCGGGAGGCATCGCCACGCGCATCACTTCTGGCAAGCTTACCATCGCGGGTCAAACGGCGCCAGGTGACGGCATTCTGCTCAAGGGGGGCACACTAAGAATATCCGGCGACGACGTCGTCATCCGGCACTTGCGCTTTCGCCATGGCAAAAATGGCAGCGGTGGGGACTGCATCGATCTGGACTCGGGATGCCAGAACGCGATCCTAGATCACATTTCGATGCAGTTCAGCACGGATGAAAACATTTCGTCCTTCGGTTCGCCGCCGGAGAATCTGACGTTGCAGTGGTCGCTGAACGGCTGGGGACTGGAGTCTCATTCATGCGGTGGGCTGTGGGACCAAAACCACGCGACCTGCCATCACACACTCTGGAGCCACAATCACACACGCAATCCAAAAGCACGCCCGAACGCGCTGCTGGAGTGGACGAATAACGTGACCTTCGACTGGGACATCGGGTTCATCATGGGCGACTCGAACACACCCGCCGCGTGGAAAGCCAATGTGATCAACAACTACTTCATATGCCCGCCGGGAAACATCCGCACCACTCCGCTGGAGAAGGGTTGGCTGGACCGTAACTCCTCACGACGTCCCAATTTCACAGTGCATGTCTCCGGCAACCTTCATGACATGGACGGCGATGGCCTCCTGAACGGCATTGATCGCGGTTATGGCATCGTTCAGGGACTTGAGTTCGACATCAACGAGGTAGTACCCGCCTACGCGACCAATCCTAACGTGCCACGCCACTACCGGAGTGTTTCCCCGGTCGCAGGATCCGCACAGCTCGACGTCGAGGCACCTTTGCTGGCTTATAAGAAAATTGTCTCCAATGCCGGTGCGCTGCGGCTCGATTGGGGCTATTCCGGTCCTTTACGGGATGAGGTCGATGAACGACTCATCAACAATCTGGTCACCCAGACCGCGAATCACATATCCACTGAGCAAAACCTTGCTGGTGTCAGCAATGGTGGCTTTGGCACCTTCACCGCTTCGGCCTCGCCCATCGACAGTGATCGTGACGGCATGCCTGACCTTTACGAAAATGCGCTCGGATGGAATGCTGCGTCACAAGATCACAGTGCCGGAATCACGGGCGCTTCCTACTTTCCCGCTGGTTACACCGGTGCCTATACACGTCTTGAGGAATACCTGCACTTCAAGGCAAGCCCTCACCTAATGCTTGTCAAAGACAGCTCCACAAATCCGGACATCGACCTCGCACGCTATACGCTCGGCTTTTCAAGGAGTCCTGTTTACTCCATTTCAAACATCACGGGTGGCACGGCCGTTTTGAACGGATCCCTGGTTCACTTCACTGCCCAGGCGACCGCTGGCCGCGGAGGTTTTGATTTCAATGTAACTGATGCCGACGGCAGTTTATGGACGCAGCATTTCTGCATTTGCGTGACCAACAGCAGTCAGCCTGGGGATCTCGTCTGGCAGGGAAATGGCACCGCAACGGCCAGTTGGGACACGGCAACCACAAACTGGGGAAGTGGCGCAGTCACGACGACATTCAGCGCCGGGGATCGCGTCACTTTTGACTCTACAGGGGCCGTCTCGGCCTCAGTGGGCGTTCCAAGCAGTGTCACGGCGAGTGAGATCATCGTGAACGCCCCGTCAAACTACGAGTTCAGCGGACCGGGACCGATCACAACCACGGGTGCACTCATCAAGCGCGGCATTGGCACCATGACGTTGGGTAACAGCACGGCAAACTCCTTTGCAAGCGGTGTTTCATTGGAGCAGGGGCTGCTGGCTGTGAGCGTTTCGGGCGGCACCGGATCGTCCCCCATAAAATGCCGGGGAGGCAGTCTGTCGCTGGGGCCGGCAGTGAACAGCACCATTGCTTCACCGTTGGTCTTTGAGAGCCCGACGACCATATCTCCCATGACCCAGCACACCTCCAGCGGCGACTGGGTTGGCGTGGATCAAACCATCACGATGGGGGGTAATGGCAGTCTGTGGACCGTGGCAGGGTCATGGGCAGGCTTCAGCGGGCGCGTTCAATATGGAGGCAGCAGCGCCCGCATCCGTATCAACGGAAGCACCAACACCAATTTTGGCAGCCCAGTCGTGGCTGTAGATCTTGGCAGTGGCGGCGGACAAATCATGAATCGCAACGGAGCAACCATTAGTTTCGGTTCGATCGAGTCAACAGGCACGAACACGGTGCTGGCCGGTACGCAGACTGGCAGCATCGCAACCACTTATAGTATAGGGGCGCTCAACTCGAATACTACATTCGCGGGTCGAATCACCGATGGTGGCAACACAACAACAAATGCTCCCACAAACATCACCAAGGTAGGAAGCGGCACATGGACGCTGTCCGGCGAGGGGCAGCACAGCGGGTCCACAATCGTGAGCCAGGGTGCGCTGTTTGTGAACGGGTCCTTTGTGATGTCCCCCATACGTTTGGCGGCGTCTGCTGTATCGATTGCCAGTGGTGCCGTCCTGGGCGGCAGTGGTTCCATCGCGGGAGTTACAACGATCGAAAGCGGAGCCACCTTGATGCCAGGGGCCGCAATCGGGATAGTGGGTACATTCACGGTCGGTGGCGGGCTTGCGCTGAATGGCACGACAACGATCAAACTGGATCTCAACGAATCGCCAACGGGTACAAATGACAAAGTCAGTGTCAGTGCCGGCAATCTGACACTCAGCGGTGGCACGGTGAATTTTGTCATCAACCTGCTGAATGGCGAACTTGGAGCTGGCACCTATTCTCTGATCGACGGAGGTGCAACCATGGTGGCAATTCCCGCGCCAACGATGAACCTTGTGGGATTCCCCGGCGGTGCGCGACAGACTTTTGCACTACAACGTGCGCCTAACGGATCGACCCCGGCATTTGTGAAGCTGGTCGTTTCGGGCGAACCTCCGGCCTCCCTAACATGGACCGGGGCAGGGGGCACAAACTGGGACCTGAACACGACAAGCAATTTTAGCGGCGGCACGACAGCCACATTCTTCAATCTGGACACGGTCACCTTTGATGACTCCGGCATCACCGGTGGAGTTACGCTCGCCGGGGCAGTGCAACCGCGGAATGTTGTCGTCAACAATGGGGTGCTTGCGTACACGCTTGGTGGCACCGGTTGTGTTGGCTGCACAGGTTCATTCGTCAAGAGTGGTACCGCTTCGCTTACCTTCACGCCTGGCTCCCTCAATGTTATGACAACCAGGGTGGTTGGCAGTGACAAGGTGTCGGTCAGTGTGGCGGCCGCGGCAACCTTGCGAGTAGGGATGGCCGCCTTGGCGCTGGATATTCCAGTGGGAACATACATCACCGCCATCAACACGGCGACAGGCGTGGTAACCTTATCTCAGCCATGTGCTGTGTCGTTGACCAGCACAGTCACCTATGAAGCTCGCAACACATTTCCAGGTGGCACGTTCATCAACGGTGGCAGCATTGTTCTGTCCAACGCGATTGCGAATCGCTGGGCGCTTGGCGCGGGTTCTGTGACCTTTAATGGGGGCACACTTTCACTCGCTGGTGTCACGGGCTCGAATGGCCTGGATACAGGCATGTTTTCGAACCCTTTGATCGTCCCGGCTGGGCAGACGGGAACCCTGAACTTCATGCAGCGAGGCAGGCAGGACGGATCTCTCACCGGTGGCGGCATCTTCAACGTGGTCGTGAAGTACATTCGCGGCGATTTCTACGGTGACTGGTCAGGCTTCAACGGCAGGCTCAATATTTCTGCCGCTCAATCAGGCAGCGAGTTTCGTATGGCCGAGAATTACACCCCCAAAGGCTTTCCCAACTGCGCTGTGAACCTTGGAAACAACGTCACCCTCAAACACGTGGGTATTCTGAGCCAGGGGGCGGGCACATCCATCACTATCGGCGAACTTAGCGGTGACCCTGGGTCAACGTTGCAAGGCGGTGTGACGGCCGGCCGTGCATTGACGTATCGCATTGGCAGCAAAGGGACCTCGGCGCTTTTTGCTGGCAGGATAATCGAGCAGGCTCCGGGCACGACCTTGATGAACGTTGTGAAGACGGGCGCTGGAACCTGGACTATCAGCGGTGCCAACGTCTGGTCCGGCGGCACAATAGTCGAGGCTGGCACACTTTGCGTCTCCGGCAACACGACAAGCGGTGGCGCGGTGATCGTCCAGGACGGCGCAATCCTCTGTCTCCAAAATGGAACGATCTCCACCGACTCAGTGAACCTGGCCGACGGATCCGCCTTGACCGGGAACGGGACCATCTCCGGCGACCTCAACATTGGCGGGTTTGCCACGGTGACAAGTGACAGCGGCGGATCGCTCACAGTCACTGGTTCGATAGTAAACAACGGAGTCCTTCGGATTGCTGGTGACACCAGTTTTAACGCAGTTGGAAGCCTCACCAATAATGGTGTCCTCGATCTGCTTACCAGCGCGTCTGCCCTCCCGCCTAACTTCGTCAATAACGGTGTGGTAATAGAAAACAGCCAGCGCGTGATCACCAGCGCGGTGAAGAATGGCGCCGAGTTTGCTTGTTCGTGCATGGGTTATGCCGGCCACTCCTACCAGCTTCAGTTTAGCGACACTCTCAACGGCGATTGGTTTAATATTGGCGCTCCTGTCGTCGGCCAAGGCCAACTCATTAACTGGAGTGTCGTTAATGGTGGAAGTGGTGACAGGCGATTCTTCCGTGTTTTGGTCACGCCGTGAGGCGGATTGGAGCGTGACTTGAGGTGAATCTCGTGGCCATGGTGTCCAAATGTGGCACCATTATTTCGCATGAGGCTTTCTTTGCTATTCATCTTCCTCGCGGCGTCAATCCACGCCGTCGAACCCGGCTTTGAAGCCATCTTTGATGGCAAAACGCTCGATGGCTGGAAACACGACGGAAACTGGGCGGTGGTGAATGGCGAGATCGGCCGAGTGAAGAAAGGCGGATCGCTGGTGTATGAGAAGGCGAAGGTGCCGGATGACTTCGAGATGCGCTTCGAGTGGAAGGTGGCGAAGGGCTGCAACAGCGGGGTGTATTACCGGCCGGGGCAGTATGAGTATCAACTGCTCGACAACGCGAACAGCCCCTACGGCGAGAATCCGCGTCAGGCGGCGGCGTCGCTGTTTTTTGGGATGGCACCGACGAAGGACGTCGTGAAGACGCACGGCGAGTGGAACGAGGGCCGCATCGTGTGCCAAGGCACGATCATCCAGCACTGGCTGAACGGCGAAAAAGTCATCGACTTCGATTACAGCGACCCGCGCTGGTTTAATGAACTCGAAGTGCTGCGTATCCGTGGCGGTGATCTAACGAAACGTGGTGCGAATCTGTCGCTGCAAGACCACGGAGCCGATGTGTGGTTCAAAAACCTGCGCTGGCGGGCCATTCCAGCTGCGGAGAAGCTCACGACGGAGAATCGGGTGCCGATGCCGATACCTGACGAGGCTTTGCGCAAAGAGCAGGCTCGCATCAACAAGATGCTCGAAGGTCAAAAAGGTGAGTGGAAGCACACCGAATTGAAACGCTTCAAGGCCGAAGAGGCCCATCAAGGTGTCGCGGTGGATGCGGAGCACTTTTATGCGATCACGAATGCTGCCATCGGCAAGTATCACAAAGACAGCGGCGATCGTGTCGCAGGCTGGAAAGATGCCACAGGTCGCATCAAGCATCTCAACGCCGGAATCATGCTGGATGGCAAACTTTGGTGCGCGCACTCGAATTACCCCGAAATGCCGATGAAGAGCAGCGTGGAGGTCTTCGACACGCAAACGATGCAGCACCTCGAAAGCATCGATCTCACGAGCGTAGGCGGATCGCTGACCTGGGTGGATCGTCGTGATGGCTGGTGGTATGCCTGCTTTGCCCAATACGCGAAAACGGGCGATCCAGCCCGCACACGCGTCGTGCGCTTTGATGCCAACTGGAAGCCAGCGGCCGAGATTCGCTTCCCGGCGGAGATGGTGGCGAAGTTTGGCAAGAACAGCAGCTCCGGCGGTAGTTTCGGCCCTGACCGGCATCTCTTCATCACCGGGCATGATGCGCAGGAGTTGTATGTGCTCGATCTGCCCGTCGAAGGCGATGTTTGGACGTGGAAGACGGCGATTCAGATCTCCGCGCACGGGCAGGCCTTCGCTTGGGATCGCAGCACTCCATCACTCCTTTACTCCATCGACCGGAAGGCCAAGGAAGTGATCGTCTCACGAATCTCCCACCTGTAATCCATGCGCCGCTTCCTCCGCTGGTCTCTTCGTCTGCTGCTCGCACTCATCGTGCTGGCGATGCTGCTGCTCGGCGCGGGGTGGTGGTGGTTTCATCCGGCCTTCACCGTGACGAAGGGGATCGTTTACACGCAGCGGCACGGGAAGGAACTCACGCTTGATGTGGTGAAACCGGCGCATCCAAGCGGCAGCGGCATCTTGGTGATGGTGAGCGGGCGGTGGCAGTCGGACCCGCGGAAATTCCAGCCCTGGCTGGGTGCTTCCTTTCTGCGTAAAGGGCACACGTTGTTCGCGGTCTCCCACCTCTCGCAGCCGGAGGCTAGCGTGCAGGAGATCGTGGAGGATGTGCACCGAGCGGCGCGGTTCGTGCGGCACCACGCGAAGGAGTATGGCATCGATCCGGACCGGCTAGGTGTCTTCGGCGGCAGCTCCGGCGGGCATTTGAGCCTGATGCTGGCCACGCGTGGCGGTCCGGGTGATCCTGCCGCCGCTGACCCCGTGGACCGTGAAAGCAGCGCGGTGCAGGCGGCGACGGTTTTCTATCCCGTGACGGATTTGCTGAACCTCGGCCCCTCGACGGAGAACCTGCACGATGGAGGCCCGCCCAAGAGTTTCGTGAACTCCTTCGGGCCGAAGGCGGCGGAGTTGAGCGAGTGGAAAAAGATCGGACACGAGATCTCGCCGATTTTTCACGTCACCAAGGCGCTGCCTCCGGTCTTCATCGCGCATGGCGATGCAGACACGCTGGTGCCGCTGGAGCAGTCCACACGCTTTCGTGACACCGCGTCAAAACTGGGCCGCGAGGTGCTTCTCACCGTGCGCCCCGGCGAGAAGCACGGCTGGCGCACGATGATCTGGGACGCGCATCTGTTTGCCGCGTGGATGGCGGAGCGTCTGCGGTGAGGTGGGTAAGAAGCCAGGCATGCCTCCCCCCGTCACTTCTTCCAGAATTGAAACCATTTCTTCGGCGCTGCCGAAGGCTCGGGCTCCACAGGCAGGGCTTTCGGCACTTTCTTCTCGGCGACAGGCCGCGGCTCGGGAGCGGGGCCTTCGATGATGACGGTCATGCCTTTGGTGATGAGCTTGGCAAAACGGATCACATCCCAGTTCGCGGTGCGCATGCAGCCGTGGCTGGAGCTGCGGCCGATGGTTTGCGGCGAGTTCGTGCCGTGAATGCCGATGCCGGGCTTGCTGAGGCCGATCCACATCACGCCGACGGGGTTGTTCGGGCCGATGGGAAGGTTGTAGGCCGTGCTGGTGCGCACGCCGTAGTTCAGCACGCCTTCATCCCAGCGGAAGGTGGGCATCTGCGTGATGCCGAGGATGCGCCAGGTGCCCGGCGGTGTGGCGAGATGGCCGCTGCCCGGCGTGATGGGCAGGCTGGCGAGGAGTTTTTCACCTTCGTAGAGGCCGAGCAGCTTCTCACGCGTGTCGATCTTGATCTGGCGGGGCAGAAAGGCGGGCACCTGTGGCAGGCCCGGGATGGGTGCGAGCAGTTCGAGTTGAAACGGCTCGGCCACGTTGGGCACCTTCACCGTGTCACCGGGCTTGAGCTGGCTCATTTTCATCGGCTGGTTCAGCCACTCGATGAGCTCGGGTGAGGTGTGAAAGCGCTCGGTGAGGAATTCGAGCAGCGAGTCGTAGGGCAGGTATTTCTTTTTGCTCTGAAGCGAGGGCTTCGTGGGCAGCTCGCCGACGAATTGGAGGTCTTCCTGTCGAATCGTGTAGCTCGTGTAAAGCTCGCCGACGGAGGTGAGATCGAACGTGTGAGCATCGATCTCGGTCTGCGGCAGGCCATTGGCCATTTGATAGCGCTTCAGTGCCTTGGTGGTGAATTCGCCGGGGCGGCCATCGACCTTGCCGGGGCCGAAGAGCTTCGAATCGAGGAAGAGCTGGAGGCGCAGGATCGGCTCGATGGGCTCAGGAGCCTTGGGCAGAGCAGGCGTGGCGGCCTCCTGCGCGAAGGCGGCATGAGCGAGCAGGCAGAGCAGAATGGAGAGGCGTCGGGTCACGGTGGGGTGGCGCAGTGTTATCGCGGGCTGGCCAAGCCGCAACTTCCGGGCCGGGATTCGATTTGCGAAACAGACGCGTCGCATTCAAAAAGCCGCATGTCCGCCAAGCCCGATCCCGCCACGCTGCCATGCAGCCCTCTCGAAGAAACCGCCGGCCTGAAGTATTTCCCGCGCATGATCGGCAAGATCCGCCTGCATGCCGCTGGCAAGCTGTGGGAGGACCTGCATGCGAATCTCGGCAAAGGCAGCGATGGTGCGCTGCTCGACCTGATGCGCATCGATTACGAGGCGCTGAAGCAGCGTGTGCTCGCCGGTGGCGCGGACGAGGAGATTTTGCAGTGGTGTGAGCAGCAGACGCGCCCGCTGAATGCCACGGACAAGCTGGTGTGGAATCACTACGTCACCACGCTCGGCTGGAATGACCACATCAGCGCCATCCTGGTGAAGCGGAAGGCCGAGAGCGGTCTCGCGCATCGCGACGACATCCAGACGATCGCGCATTACATCGACGTGGACGAGGGCCGCAGGCCTTGAGCATGGTCTCAAGGCTTCGTGATGCACTCGTCGAGATTCAGGAGCGCCGTCGCGAGCGAATAAAAGGCGCTGAACTGCGCGGGCGAGAGCTCTTTCGGCAACGTGATGTCCGCGATGAGGTCTTTGGTGCTCTTCGCATCGGCTTCGGCGGCGGCAAACTGCGTCTCCCACAGGCTTTTGAGCACCTCTGCCTCGTTTTCCGAAGGCGAACGGGCCAGCGTGATGCGGAAGGCATGGGCGATTTGTGCATCGAGATCGCTGCTTGGCGATTCTTTCGCGATGCGCAGGGCAAAGTGTTTCGCGGCCTCGACATAAACCGGATCATTCAGCAGCGTCAGCGCCTGCAGCGGCGTGTTGGAACGTGAACGGCGCACCACACAGGCCATGCGGGCGCTGGCATCGAAGTTCACAAAACTCGGATACGGCGATCCACGCTTCAGCACGACATAAAGGCCGCGACGATACTTCGTGGTGCCGGGGCTGATCTGATAGTCGTATTGCTGCCCGCCGACCTTCTTCCACAGGCCTTCCGGCTGTGGCGGACGAATTGGTTCGCCGCCTTGCGAGAGGTCGATGAGCCCGGCGATGCTCAAGGCGTTGTCGCGGATGGTTTCGGCATCGAGGCGAAAACGCGGGAAGTGGGACAGTAGAGTGTTCGCCGGGTCCACCTTGTCAGACGACTCGGACCTCTCGGACGACTGCCGATACGTTTCGCTCATCACGATGAGCTTGAGCACGTGCTTCATGTTCCAGCCGCTTTCCATGAATTCGACAGCGAGCCAGTCGAGCAGCTCGGGATGGCTCGGCGGGGCACCTTTGATGCCAAAATCCTCGAGCGTGCTCACGATGCCCTGGCCGAAAAGCTCAGCCCACCACCGGTTCACGGTGACGCGGGCGGCGAGCGGGTTGTCACGGCTCGCGAGCCATTTGCCAAGCGTGAGGCGGTTCGGTGGGCCTTTCGCAGTGTTCTCGAAGACAGCGGGCGTGGCGGCGGTCACGGGCGTGGTGGGATCAGTGTAAACGCCACGCTTGAAAATGGCCGTCATGCGCGGCTGCGGTAGTTCCTTCATCACTTCGGTGCTGGTGGGCTTCAACGCGGCGAGCTGCTTCTGAAGCGCGGCACGTTGTTTTTCGAGCTTCACGACCTCCGCGGGCTTTGAGCCGGTTTTTTCATCGGTGGCAGCCTCCGGCAGGCTGGCAAGCACATCGCCCTGGATGGCGGAAAGGCGCACGCGGCCGATCACGAGTTGTTGGCCGTAGAATTGCTCGATGCGCAGGGTGAGTTTCGAGTTGGCCGCGACCGGCTTGGCGAACTCGAGCGCTGCCCAATGCGGCTCGTGGAAGCGTGGATTGATGGCCCAGCCTTGTTTGCCGTTGGTGTGCGCGGTGAGGGCATCAGGCGCGTTGAAGTTTTTCTGCGTGTGGCTGGTGTGAATGCCTTTAAAGGCCACCGACTCGGCCTTCCCATCGGCATGCGTGAGGGTCGCGACGAAGCGATTCACGACAAAGTTTGGTCGCTCGCCGCCGCGACGTCCCGGACCACCGCCGCCTGGGATGCTGTCATCCAGCAAGGCTTCGACGAGCAGGCCCGTGGTGGCGGAAGGCAGCGCGACCTCGATGGTGTAGGTATCTGTATCCGGCACGGGACCGGTGAGAAGTGTGCTGCCATCTGATTTAGCCTCGGTTTCGGCATCGCTTTCGGTGCTGAAAGCCTCTGGCTTGAGCACGACGAGGCTGGCGAGTGCTTGAGCGGCCTTTTCAGGCTTCTTCATCGCCGTGGTGATCTGGCTATCGAGAGCTTTGATCTGCTTCGCGAGGTCACGACGCTGCTGATCACGCTGCGCATCGGGAAGGGTGAAGGGGCTGCCGTTGAAGGCGATGGAGCCTGGGACGTTCGGGCGGGCACGTTCGGCCTCTTTCTCGGTGTTGTTGTAGTAAGCGAGCAGGCTGTAGAAGTCCTTTTGCGTGATGGGATCGTATTTGTGGTTGTGGCACTGGGCGCATTCGAGCGTGGTGCCGAGCCACACCGCACCGGTGGTGTTCACGCGGTCGATCACCTGGTTGATGCGGCTTTCTTCCGGCTCGGTGCCGGCTTCCACATTCGTCGGCGTGCAGCGATGAAAACCAGTGGCGATGATCTGCGAGGGCTTGGCATTCGGCAGCAAATCACCGGCGATCTGCTCGAGCGTGAACTGATCAAACGGCATGTTCGCATTGAGCGCATCGACCACCCAGTCTCGATAGGCCCAGATGTCTCGAAGGTCATCCCGCTGAAAGCCATGCGAGTCCGCATAGCGGGCGAGATCCAGCCAAGGACGAGCCCAACGCACGCCGAATTGTTTTGAGGCGAGGAGTCGGTCCACCAGCGCTTCGTAGTTCTTTTCGGCCAAGTCTGACGGTGAAGGCGGAAGGCCGGTCAAATCGAGTGAGAGCCTTCGGATGAGGATTTCGGGCTTCGCGGGAGGTGAGGGCTTCAGACCGTTCGCAGTGAGTTTTTCACGAATGAAGGCATCGACGGGGCTTTTCGCTACCATGGGTACTTTGGGCCGAACAGGCGGCAGGTAGCTCCAGTGCGTGAGGCTTTCGATCTTCTCCGGCCACTTGGCGCCATCATCGAGCCAAGCTTTCACGGCCGCGATTTGCTCCGGCTTGAGGCGTTCGCCGCGTTTGGGCATGGCTTCCTTGTCCTCACGCGGGAGTTGCACGCGGCGGAGGAGTTCTTGGCCGATCTCCGCGTGTTTCGGCGAGGCCACGTCGAGGCGGAGATTGCCTTTTTGGACCTCGGCACCGTGGCATTCGAAGCAGGCGCGTTGCAGCACGGGATAGACTTCTTTCGAGAAATCGGCCGCGGAGCACAGGGTAGAGGTGGTAAAAAGGACAATGAAGGCAGAACGCATGTTGGCGGTAGAACGACGGGGCGATGCTCCGACTTGCTCGCTCCCGGATTGACCATGCCGCGTGAGCGTCCATGATGCGGGTATGAACTGGCAATCCATCGCCGCCATCGCCATCGTGCTCGTGACCGTCACACTCTTCATTGTGCGTGCGATGCGGCCGCCGAAGAAACCGGGCTGCGGTGGTGGCTGCGGCTGCGGTCGATGAGAAAAGCGCATCGGGGTGAAAGTTCCGCGCTGCTGGCGTGGTGATAAGGCGCACCTGCATGAAAGCCATCCTCACCGCCCTGTTTGCCCTCACGCTCGCCTGCGCCGCCCGCGAGAAGACGCTCGACATCTATTGGATCGACTCCGAGGGCGGTGGCTCGACACTGCTCGTGACGCCGGCGGGTGAGGCCGTGCTGATCGACACGGGCAATCCGGGTGGTCGCGATCCGCAGCGCATTCAAAAAGTGGCCACCGAGGTGGCGGGTGTGTCGCGCATCGATCATGTCATCATCACGCACTTTCACGCGGATCACTTCGGCGGGCTCGCCGAACTGGCGACGCTGATGCCGGTGGGGGCCTTGTATGACAAAGGCATCCCCGAAGGCAGTCCGGACGGCAAACCGCAGGACATGCGTTGGACTTTGATGAGCCGTCCGTATCGCGATGCGAAGGTGGAGAAGCGTGTGACGCTGGCCGCGGGCTCCGAAGTGCCGCTGAAGCAGGCAGAAGGCTCGCCAAAGCTCGTTTTGCGCTGCCTTGGCGCGAATCAGAAGTTCATTCCAGCGCCCGCCGGTGCGGCTCAAAATCCTCTGAACGGCTCCGTGCCACCCAAAGCCGCTGATCCGACCGACAACGCGAACAGCGTGGTGATGCTGCTGGAGTTTGGTGGCTTCCGTTTCTTCGATGGTGGTGATCTGACGTGGAATGTGGAGGAAAAGCTCGTCTCGCCGGTGAACCTCGCGGGCACGGTCGATCTGTATCAAGTGAACCACCACGGCCTCGATGTGAGCAACAACCCGCTGCTGGTCCGCAGCCTGCAGCCGACGGTATCCGTCATGAACAACGGGCCGAAGAAAGGCACCAGCAAGAGCGCCATGGATGCGCTGAAATCGACCCCGACGGTGCAGGCGATGTATCAGGTTCACGAAAACATCCGTGAGGACGCGGAGAACACGGCTGACAAGTCAATGATCGCAAACCACGCCGACCTCGGCGAGGGCTGTGCAGCGCATCCGATCCACTGCATGGTGCAGGCAGACGCAAAGAGCTACACGATTGATGTTCCCTCGCAGAAGCACTCGCGCACGTTTCAGACGCGGGCGCATTGATGGCTACCTCGAGAACTCCTTGTCGATGGCGTCGAGGTAGCGGGCGATGGGGTCTTCGCGGGGCGGGAGCTCGTTCTGGATGATGGTCGGGAGGTTGAGGAAGTCCTCGAACTTGCCGGAGAGCTTGTCGGTCTCGTTTGCCTCGTAGAAGTCGAGGTAGTCACGCACGGTCTTTGTCTTTTGCGCGGCGATGATGGCGGCTGCGCGAAGCTGGGTGAGGCGAGTGTCGATCTCGGCACCGGATTTGCCGGCCTGGAGGGCGAGCATGACATCGAGATAGCCGATCACGACGGGACGCATGAGCACGCTGACGCGGTTTTCGAGGGCTCGCAGGGAGACGATGTTTTGCTGGAGGATATTGGCGCGATCCGGGTTCTTCAGAAGGTGCTTGTAGTCCTCGACATGCAACTCGACGAGCACCGTGCCGGCTGGCAGCGTCGAGACATTGTCATCGGACGCCGGAGTCGTGGTGGCCGTGGGCACTTTGGGCAGTTCGAGCGGCTTGGCGTTCGGGTTGGTGGTGCGGCGCGAGCCATCGGCAGGCTGCACGGGGCGTGCGGCGGGGCGTGAGTTCGGATTGGTGGTCTTCGGCGGCGTGGAAGACTTGGGCGTGGATTTCTTCTTTTTCGCGGGAGCCGGTGGTGGAGGCGCGGTGGGCTTCGCTTCTTCGGGTTCGGCAGGCTTGGCCTTTTCCTCGTCGGTCTTTTTGCGCTTCAAGAAGTCGAGAATGGCATGACGCGGCGTGGTGGACGGGAAAAAGTGGTTCCAAAGCTCCATCGCTGGCTGCACGTGAAAATGCACCACGGCGAGCGGAGAGGGCAGCAGGTCGAACCATGAGGCTTGTTCCTCGTCTTTGGGTTTCTCGCTGTCCTTGGACTTGGATTCCTTGCCATCCTTTTCAGTCTTCTCGGTCTCTTCGGAGGTCTTTTTGCCGCGGAACCAGTTCAGCGGATTGAGGCCGGAAGGCTTCGCGGGAGCTTTTTCTTTGGCTTCTTCCTTCGGTTCGTCTTTGGCGGGCTTTTTGGCCTCTTTTTCAGCGGCGGCTTTCTTTTCAGCTTCCGCTTTCTTTTCGGCAGCAATCTTTTCGGCCTCGGCTTTTGCTTGGGCTTCCTTTTCAGCGAGGGCCTTGGCTTTGGCATCTGCTTCGGCTTTTGCCTTTGCCGCGGCTTCGTCAGCCATTTGTTTGGCGTCGGCGTTGGCGGGTTCTTCGGCTGGCTTTTTGGCTTCGGGCTTCTTCGATGAACGCAGACGGGAGAAGAAGCCGGGCTTCGACTCTTCCTTGGGTTTCTCTTCAGCTACTTTTTCGCCTTCAGCAGGCTTCATGGCCTCTTCAGCGGCGGCCTTGGCTTTGGCTTCTTGCTCGGCGATGGTCTTGGCCTTCGCAGCAGCTTCTTTTTCAGCCTGTTCCTTGGCTTTGGTCTCTTCGGCGAGCTTTGCCTTTTCGGCACGAGCGGCCTCCTCGACGGCTTTTTGGCGGGATTCGGCCGCGGGGTCCTTCTTCAATCCAAAGACACGATTGAAGAACCCGGGCTTGCTGTCCTCTTCGGGATCGGTTTCGGTCTTTTCTTCTTTCGGCGGCATGTCTGCCGAGGTCACTTCGGCGCTGGCTTTCTCTTCCTTCGGCTTGTCGGCCTTGTCTTCTTTGGGTTCGTCTTCCGTATCGCCCTCTTTCTTGCTGCCCATGAGGCCGAAGGTGACGTAGCGCAGCCATGGACTGCCGGCCTTTTTGCTGACGGAGGCATCGGCGGTGTCGGTTTCTTCTTCGGCTTCTTTGGTTGCAGCGGTGGTGGAAGGCTTGGCGCTGTCTTTGGGCTTGGATGAGGATGTTTTCTCCGGGACGCGGACGGAGCCGGTGGCTTCCGCGATGTCATCGGGATGCGGTTTCTTCGCGGTGACCGCCGGTGCGCTGAAAAGCGTGGCTGGCTGGACGAACGGGCGCTTTTTGAGATCTTTAGGCACGTCCTCGGGCTTGGCGGGGTAGCTGATGGTGATGGCCTTTTCGAGGGCGGCGAGGCTTTCGTCGGCCGTGAGCGGATCGGAGAGGCTGCGCTTGGCGAGCGTGGCCATTTGCAGCGCCCACCATTTGTTCAGGCTGGAGGCTGACGCGGCGAAACCGGGATACGAACTGGTGAGCAGATCGCGCTCGGAGGCGGAGGAGCCGTTGAGCGAGTTGAGGAATTTGTTGAAGCGGCGGCCGCCATCCGGCTGATCGACGAGGGCCATGACGAGAGCGCCGCAGGAGGTCTCGTAAATGCCGCGGGAGAGGCTGTCCATCTGCGTGGGCGAGACGGCGATGATTTCCTCGATGCCGTAGATTTTGCCGCTTTGGAAAATCGCGGCAAACATGGTGGGAGGACGTGCGGCGGCGCGGAAATCCATGGCCTGCAGCACGCCGGTGAAGACCCAATCGGGAAGGAGCAGGCGGTTTTGCGGCTGGGTGATTTTCGTGTGGCCGCGCAGGATGCGTTCGGCGAGCAGGAGGCGCACCGTTTCGTGCCGGATCAGGGTGAGCGTGAGGGCAGGGGCCTCATGGATGTCGAGCTGAAGGTGGAAGCCTCCGCCTTCGACTTCGGTGATGCCGACGGTGACGGGCGGTGTGCCGGCGTTGATGGCCCTGGCGGCCTCCTCGCCGCGGGTGAGGCGCACATTGATCGGAATCACGTGCGGCTCGGCATCGTGCAGGACATCACGCAGGTCTTTGGCGACCTGGTCGAGATGCGAGGACATGCGGCTGCGCAGCTCGAAGTCGGAATTGTGAACGCGGAATTGCCGGCTGGAACTCGTCGAGGTGGTGACAGGCACCTTGTCCGAAGGCAGGGGAATGCGTGGAGCTTCCTTGCCTTCCATGCGCGGCTTCGTGGCGGCTTCGAGAGCCTGTTCCTTGCTCATGCTGCCGATGGGCGGCGGTGTCGGAAGAGGCTTGGCGGGAGGCGGCGTGGCTTTCGTGTCGGATTCGGGGCCTCGAATGACGGGCGGGAGCGGCGGTGCGCCGGGCTGCGAAGCGGGGGCGGGCTTCACGAGTGTTCCCGGAGGCGTGACCGGCATCGAGGGGCGCGTGCTGACGTCCGGCAGGTTTGGGACGGACGGTGGTGCGGCGGGTTGGAGGATCTTTGCTCCCGATGGAACAGCGGGCGGCTGAATGGCAGCGGCGGCCTCGGCGGCTTTTTCCTTGCTGAGCTGCGGGGGGGGCGGCGCAGTGGGCACCGGATTCTGCGCGTGAAGGAACGCGGTGCTGGTAAGCAACGCGCAGGCCAGATGGCGGAGGGTGGTGGGGCGCGGAATCATGTGGAGGTGAAACGGGAATCGAGCACGAGCTTGTCTTTCGCCACGGTGATCTGGGTCATTTGAAAGAGGGCGCGGACCTCCGGATCGAGGGCCTCGCCCACGACGCGGAGGGCGGGCTCCAGCGGGCGCATCATGCCACGCGGGAGGTTCAGGTGGCCGAGGGCACCGCCGAGCATCTCGACGTGGAAGTGCTCGCCCACACGCTGGATGACCAGATCGACGCTGGCGGTGCGGCGGTGGCCGAGGATGTCCCACACGATGATGACATGCGCTTTGCCGGGCTCGAGGTCCACCCGCGCATCGGTGAGGCGCATCCAGCCGTCCAGTTTGCTGCCGAGCCTGCCGGGCAGCGTGGCGGAGAGGTAACGATTCAGGTCCGGCTCACGGATTTCGATGATGGAGGCGCGTTTGATCGAGGCCTGCCGCAAATCGTCGAGCAGGTCCGGGTCCTTGCCCTTCTGCACCGGTGGTGCCGCTGCGGGCAGGTCCTCCGGGCGGTGGGCCACCCACGCAGCGCCTCCGAGGGCGCTGAGGAGCAGCAGCCGCAGAGTTTGAAGGAGGATGCGTTTCACAGCGGCGCGGGTGCAGGGCAGGGGAAGGACGCGGCCGGGGATCAGGCCGACGCGGTGGAGGCCGCCGGAGCGGGCGAAGATGAGGACGACGAGCCTGATGACGAACTGCTGGAGGATGATGAGCCCTGGGCGTCTTGTTTCGCGGCCGCCTTGTAGGAATCACTGCGGTAGTCGGTGATGTAGAAGCCGGTTCCTTTGAAGATGAAGCCGGCACCAACACCGATTTTGCGTTTCACCGGACCGGCGCAGGCCTCGACGGGGCAGTCGGTGAGGTGCGGGTCCTTCATGGATTGCTTGGCCTCGAATTGATGGCCACAGGTCTGGCATTCGTAGTCGTAGGTTGGCATGGGGGAAGATGTTGTTTTTTGAGGTTTTCCGGCGAAAGCCGGGTGCGCAGTATGCTGCGCGGGCCATCCGGCTGCAAAAGGATTTTCCCCCTTCGGCGGCCTCATGCGCGTTCCAGACGCTTCCGGGCGCAAAGTCTGGGGCTGAGCCGCGTTTGTCTGGCATGCATCCCGTCGAGCATCAGATCCAGCAGACACGCCGTGAGTTCTTCAACACGACCGCCAGCGGTCTGGGGGCTCTCGCCTTGGGCTCGTTGCTCACTCAGGAGGGCATCCTCAGCGCTGAAACGGTGGCCGGAGCCGATCCGCTGCTGCCGAAGGCACCGCATTTCCCGGCGAAGGCGAAGAACTGCATCTTCATCTTCTTTGAAGGCGGGCCGAGCCAGATGGATCTCTTTGATCCGAAGCCGAAGCTCAATGAATTGAACGGCCAGCCGCTGCCGGACAGCATGACAAAGAACGTTCGCTTCGCCTTCATCCGCAAAGAGACCGCGAAGCTGATGGGCAGTCCGCGGAAGTTCGCCAAGCATGGCCAGTGCGGCATGGATTTCAGCGATCTGCTGCCACACATGGCCAAACAGGCCGATGACTGGCTCATGGTGCGCAGCCTGCACACGGATCAGTTCAATCATCACCCCGGCCAGCTCGTGCTGCATTGCGGTCGGGCGCAGTTTGGGCTGCCCACGGTCGGCTCGTGGCTGAATTACGGCCTCGGCAGCATGTCGCGGAATCTGCCCGGATATGTCGTCCTCAACAGCGGACGCGGCACCAGCGGCGGCGCATCGCTTTGGCAGAGCGGCTTCCTGCCGAGCACCTATGCGGGCGTGTTGTTCCGCAATCAGGGCGAGCCCGTTTTGAACCTCAAAAACCCGCCGGGCATCCCGATGAACCTCCAGCGCAAGGGCCTCGACACGCTGATGGAGCTGAATCAGAGCCGCTACGATCAAATTCGCGATCCCGAGATCGCCAGCCGCATCGCGGCGTATGAGCTCGCCTTCCGCATGCAGTCCTCGGCGCCTGAATTGATCGACCTGAAGGGCGAGGACGCCAAAACGCTCGAAATGTATGGCGTGGATCGCCCTGATCCGCCCATCAAAGCCACTCGCGGCGGCGGTCCGGGCCAGTATAAATCCTTCGCAACCAACTGCCTGCTCGCACGTCGCCTTGTGGAGCGTGGCGTGCGCTTTGTGAGCATCATGCACGCGAGTTGGGATCATCACAGCAATCTCAACGACGAGCTCAGCTACAATGCCGGCATGGCCGATCAACCCATCGCCGCGCTCATCAAGGACCTCAAACAACGAGGCATGCTCGACGACACGATGATCGTCTGGGGCAGCGAGTTTGGCCGCACTCCGCTCGGCGAGAACCGCGGCGGCAATCCGAATGCCACCGGCCGCGATCATCATCCTTTTGCCTTCACCATGCTTGCTGCGGGTGGTGGCCTCAAAGGCGGTCAAGTCTATGGCGAGACCGATGAGATCGGCTGGAGCATCACGCGCGATGCCGTCGATCTGCACGATTTCCACGCCACGATGCTGAACCAGTTTGGCTTTGACCACCTGCGGCTCACGCACCGATTCCAAGGCCGCGATTTCCGGCTCACGGATGTCGCCGGGAAGGTGATCAAGCCGTGGATCGCGTGACGCGGTGGCGGATTGACCCTTGAACTTTCCCGGTGAGCCGGTATCTCCCGGCCGCTATGAAGCAAATCCTCCGTTCCCTCCTCCTGATCTGCCTTGCTGCCTCGGTTTCGAGCTGCGTCACCGCCAAAAAGAAAGGCAATTACTCCACCTCCTTCGTTCCGACCGCCAAGCCGGTGAAGAACCCCTCCGCCGTGAAGGTGAAGCTGAGCACTGGCGCTCAGCGTGTGTATGTCATGGAAGGCAACGAAGTCCTCCTCGCCACGCCTTGCTCGGTCGGCACCGCCAGCAGCCCCACGCCGCACGGCACCTTCACCATCTACAGCAAGACGGCCAACCGCCGCCGTGTGAGCAGCCCGGGCGCTGGTTACCCGATGACCTTCTGGATGGAGTTCAAGAGCGCCTACGGCATGCACTGGGGCTTTGTGAAGCCTTATCCCTGCACCCATGGTTGCGTGCGCCTGCCCATCGCCTCCGCGCAGAAGATCTTCAGCATGGTGAAAGTGGGCACGCCGCTCATCATCGCCGCCTCCCATCCCGAGGACGCCACCATCGGCAAGACCTTGCCGGTGCTCGACGACAGCACGCTGCCTGACCCGCCTGACAGCTACATGCAGAGCCCGAAGGTCTTTGAAGACGCTGCCCGCGGCAAGCTCTACACCTTCTAATTTTCCTCACCTCGCAGGGCGGCCGTTACAGGGCCGCCCTGTCGTTTTTTAAAGCCAGATTTTTTTGCCCGCCATGTCCGCTCCTGCTCCAGCCGCCCGCCGCGTGAACGTCCGCACCCCGGAGGTCATGGAGCGTGTGCAGGCTCAAGTGGAGACGCATTACCGCAGCCAGATCGTCGAGCAGATCCGCGCCCGCGGCTCGGAGATCACCGTGGGAAACACCACCATCCGCCTGGCTCGCGACTTCGGCTTCTGCTACGGCGTGGAGCGTGCCATCGACCTCGCATACGCAGCGCGGAAGGTCTTTGCGGACAAGCGGGTCTTCCTGCTCGGCGAGATCATCCACAATCAAGAGGTGAACCGCCAGCTCACGGAAATGGGCATCGTGAGCATCCCCGTCGGAAAGCATGAGGAAGAGGTCTCAAAGCTCACGAATGAGGATGTCGTCATCGTGCCGGCCTTTGGCGCGGAGACGAATCTGATGAAGCTGATCTCCAGCCGCGGCTGCATGATCGTCGATACGACCTGTGGCGATGTGATGAGCGTGTGGAAACGCGTCCGTCAGTATGCGAAGACCAGCTTCACCTCGATCATTCACGGCAAGGCCACGCATGAAGAGACACGCGCCACCTCTTCGCGTGCCCTCGGTGACAATGGCGACGGCCATTTCCTCGTCGTCCTCACGCTGGCGGATGTCGATTATGTTTGCGACTACATCCGCAAGGGCGGCGACAAGGAAGCCTTCCTGAAGCGTTTTCCCAAAGAATCCCATTCGGTGGGCTTTGACCCCGAACAGCACCTCATCCGCGTGGGTGTGGCGAACCAGACCACCATGCTGAAGTCCGAGACGGAGGAGATTCAGCGCCGCCTGAAGCAGGCCATCCTCGATCGTGACGGTCCGGATGCCGAAAAGCAGAACTTCCAGGTCTTTGACACCATCTGCGGTGCCACGCAGGAGCGTCAGGATTCGCTCTTCGGCCTCCTCAAGCACCCGCTCGATGTCCTGCTCGTGGTCGGTGGCTACAACAGCTCGAACACCACGCATCTCGTCGAGATAGGCGAGCAGCAGCTTCCCACCTTCTTCATTCGCACGGCGGATTGTTTGAAGTCGCTGGAGCAGATCGTGCACTTCGACCTGCATCTGAAAGCGGAGAAGGAAAGCTACTCCACGAAGCTCGCAGGCGATGGTCCGGTCACGCTCGGCATCACAGCAGGTGCTTCCTGCCCGAACAACCTCATCGAGGACACTGTCCTGCGTGTCTTCCAGCTTCGCGGCATCGACGAGGCCGCGGTGCGTGCCGCTCTCGCCTGAGCCCGTGATTGCATGCGGCGTGGCTCGCAGTAGCTTCGCCGCATGAAAAAGCTCCTGCTTGGTATCGCCCTGCTCGCTTCCACCGCCTTCGCCGGAACGATGGACAAGGACGTGGCGCATCTCACGATCACACAGTCCGAGATCGAGAACGCCAGCCGCTGGGACGAGATCCGCCGCTGGACTGGCGAAGCCTCCACGCGAGGCGCGAAGTTGCTGATTCTCGAAATCAATGTCACGCAAGGCACCGCCCAAACCGCCTTGCCGCTCGCGGAGGAGATCGCGAGGCTGAAACTGCGCACGATCGCCTACGTGAACACTTCCGCGGTCGCAGGCGGAGCCTTGATGGCCCTCGCTTGCGATGAAATCTGGATGGCACCGGGTTCACG
>CALMTT010000441.1 GCA_937872615.1 uncultured Verrucomicrobiaceae bacterium
CTGCCTCCCCGGCGGCCGGACGAAAAGTCTGCCCCGGCAGCCCAAAACCCAGCTCGCGCGGGCCCTGCTCGCCGAGATTTTGACACTGAAGACCTCGTGAACGACCTCCAAGCCCTCCTCGACACCGCCACTGAAGCCGCGCACGCCGCGGGTGAACTCATCCAGAGCAACTTTGGCTCCGAACTGACCGTGAACGAGATGCAGCGGCATGACATCAAGCTCGAGCTCGATGTGCGCAGCCAGAAGCTGATCACCGACATGATCCTGGCGAAGTTCCCCGAGCACGCGATCCTCGGCGAGGAAGGTGGCGACACCGGCGGCGACGGCCCCATCGAGTGGATCGTGGACCCCATCGACGGCACGGTGAACTACTTCTTTGGCATCCCGCACTTCTGCGTCTCCATCGCCGCCCGCGAGCGTGACACAAAGAAGCTGCTCATTGGCGTGATCTTTGACCCGATGCAGAAGGAAACCTTCTCCGTGAAGGCCGGCGGCACCACGCTGCTGAATGGCAAGCCCGTGAAGTGCAGCAGCCGCGCGGAGATGCGCGAAGCGGTGGTCACGGTCGGCTTTTCGAAGAGCAAGGAGGCGCTCGATCTCGGCTTTGAACGCTACAAGCGCATCGCCTACGAGGTGCGCAAGACGCGCATGCTGGGCAGCGCCGCGCTGGCAATGGCCTACATCGCCTGCGGCCGTCTCGATGCGTATGTCGAGGAGCAGATCAGCCTGTGGGACATCGCCGCAGGCCAGCTCATGGTCGAATCCGGCGGCGGAAAAGTGGAGACGAAGCCCAGCACGACCAAGCTCGGCACCATGTTTATTTGTGCCACCAACGGCAAGCTCGGCATCGAGAGCTACCTGTGATCGGCATCAGCCGATCTCGATGGGCTTCGCGAGGGCGAAGCGCTTCTGAATCCACACGAGGGCGAAGAAGAACTTCAGCCGCCACCAGGTGGCAAAGTTCATCTCCGGCCGGCCGGCAAGCACGCAGTTGATGGCGCAGACCATGCGGAACTTGTTGCTGGGCTGGAAGAAGAGCTGCGCGAAGTGCTTCGTGTAAAACTTCTCGATGAACTGCCAGAAGCGGCCGACGTGCTTCCGCGTGCTCCATTCGTAGCGCTTCATGGCAAAGGTCATCGTGCGTCCGGCCTTCAGCGCCTCATCCACCACACGGGCGCCTTTCTGGGCGCTGTGCATGGCCAGCATCACGCCGCTGGAGAAGATGGGATCGATGAAGCCCGCGGCATCGCCCACGCGCACGACGCGGTCGGAGACGAGCTTCTTATTCGTGTAGGAGAAATCGCTGAGCACATGGCCCTGCGTGATCGCCTTGGCGTTCATCATGCGGTCACGCACGGCGGCGGTGGTGGCCACGGCGTCGTCAAACACGGCCTGCGGCTCCTGCTTGAGCTCCTTGAAGTCATTCAAATCGAGCACGAGGCCCACGCTGACCTTGTCATCCGCCAGCGGGATCATCCAGAACCATGAGTTCTTTCGGCGCACGATGAGGATGTCGCCCTTTTCCTCGCCCTCGGTCATGAGCACGTCGCTGTAATGGCCGAAGATGGCGATCTTTTTGTGGCCGGGGTAGTACTCGCGGAGCTTCTCGCGGTTGGCGGTGAAGTTGTTCAGGCCGCTGGCATCGACGAGGAAGGCCGCACTGACCTCCTGCTCGCTGCCGTCCTTGGCCTTCACCCGAATGGTGACGCGGTCTTGCGAGACCTGATGGCTGGTGACAAGTGTTTCCTCGCGCACCTCGGCACCGAGTTCTTCGGCGTGGCGCAGCAGGATGTTGTCAAACTTGGCCCGCTCGACCTGGATGGCCTCGGGGAACTCGGTGAAGGAGCCGCGGGAGAAGTTCAGCCGCGTGTGCATCGAGCCATCACCCATCCAAAACTGCGCCCCGCGTTTCCGCATGAAGCCCGCGGATTGAATCTTCTCCCAAACGCCGAGTTCGTCGAAGATGGGGCGGTTGTAGGGCAGGAGAGACTCGCCGATGTGAAAGCGCGGAAACTTCTCTTTTTCGAGCACCAGCACCTTTCGTCCGGCCTGGCGCAGCGTCATGGCCGCCGTGGCTCCGGCGGGGCCGCCGCCAATGATGATGGCATCGTAATCGGTTTGCATGGGGATGGTGATGAAGTGCTCTTTTTTCGCCGCCGCGGCAAGAGCGGAAATGCGAAGTGCTGCGCTTGGCTTGCGAGCCGGGACGTGCAGGGCTACGTCCGCGCCATGGTCCCGGATTTCTCCTCTCGCGTCGCTGGCATGCTGCATGGCAGTTTCATCGCTGAAGCCCTCTCGCTCGGTGTGCACTGGATTTATGATCCGGAGGTCATTGTGCGCCGTCATGGACGTGTGAGCGGCTTTCACGCTCCCGGCGCGGAGTCGTATCATCCGCGGAAGCAGGCCGGAGCCCAAGGCCATGCCGGTGATCAGGCGCTGCGCCTGCTGGCCTTTCTTCAACGCGAGCGTCGCTGGGATGCCGCGGCCTTCCTCGCCGACTGGCAGGCGATGTGGCCGGCCTACGACGACTATGTGGACAAGGCCACGAAGGGCACGCTGGCGAATCTGCAAGCCGGTGCCACGCCTGCGACGAGCGGCGCAGCCTCAGACGAACTGGCCGGTCCGGCCCGCATCGCTCCGCTGATGGCGTTTTTCGCCGACAAGCCGGAAGCCGAGGCCGTGACGGCAGCGATCGAACAAACGATCCTCACGCATCGCTCGCCGGAAACGATCGAGTGCGCTGAATTCCTCGCTCGTGCCACGCACCGGCTTTTGCATGGCGCGGCGCTTTCGGAGGTGATCGCACAAACGGCTCCGAAATGGGCTCTCGATGCCGCGGAGGCCGCCCAAGGCCCCGATGCCATCGGCAAGCTCGGCCGGGCCTGCCCGATCCCGCAGGCTCTTCCGGCCGTTTTGTGGCTGGTGAAGCATCACGGGCATGATTTCGAGCTCGCCAGCATCGAGAACGCCATGGCGGGCGGCGACAACTGCGCTCGCGCCCTCGTACTCGGCATGCTGCTCGGTGCTGCGCATGGCCTCGAAGCCATTCCGAGCTCATGGCGCGAGGCATTGCTGGCTCGCGAGGCCTTGCAGCAGTTCCTGATGGCTTGATCAGGCCTGCCACGCCAGGTCACTTCTTGATCCGATACAGATTTCCTTCCGTGCGGATGAGGAGATCGGAGCCGATGACGGCATACGAGGCCAGGCTGCGTTCGGCGAGATCGTTTTGCGAAAGGATCTGGAACTGTTTCCCGGGCTTCACGACGACGCCGAGGCCTTTTTCATCCTGCAGATACAGTTTGCCATCGGCGGCCAGCAGCGAGGCGGAGATGGGGCCGGTGCAGCGCTCGGAGTAATGCACCTGGCCGCTTTTCGCATCGACGCAGTTCAGGATGCCGTTGTCGGCCACAAAGTAGAGTTCATCACCGATGACGGCCATGCTGGGATTGTGCGGCACGGCCTTTTCGATCTTCCACGCGATGTGCGAGGCAGTGACATCACCCTTGCCGTCCACCTTGATGGCGTAGAGCACCGGCTTGTCGTAGCCGCTGGAGAGGAAGATCATGCCATGCGCATAAACCGGGCGCGGCACGACGCTGTAACCTTGGTCGTAGTAGCAGCGCCAGATCTCCTCGCCGGTTTTTGGATTGAGAGCGTTCACCACGCCGCTGCCGGGGCTGATGAGCTGCTTCTGGCCGTTCACATCGATGACGAGAGGTGTGCAGAAGGAGAATTTCTTCTTCGCATCCGACTGGCGATTAAAGGCCCAGCGCTGCGTGCCGGTGGCCTTGTCGAGCGCGATGACCTTTGGCTCTGTCTCGGCATCGGCGGAGAAGATGAGCAGGTCTTCAAACAACACCGGGCTGCTGCCGTTGCCATGCACGGGCGAGTAGGCAAAGGACTGCGTGGCCCACGCGGTCTGGCCGTTGGCCGCATTCAGGCACGCGGTGCCGAGATGGCCAAAGTGGACGTAGAGCTTTCCATCTTCATACACCGGCGTGGGGCTGGCGTGGCTGTTCTTGCGATGCGCACGAGGGGCTTTGGCTTGGAAAAGCTCCACGTCCCACACGGTCTTGCCAGTGGCGGCATCGAGTGCCAGCACGCGCAGCGAGCGATCGGCGGTGGCTTCCTCTTTGCCGCTGAGAGAGACGGCACTGGTCAAAAAGATGCGATCACCCACGACGACAGGCGAGGACCAGCCCACGCCAGCGACCGGTGCCTTCCACGCGATGTGCGAGGTGGGGCTCCATGTCAGCGGCAGGTCGGTGGCATCGGAATGCCCCTGCGCACCGGGGCCGCGAAACTCCGTCCAATCGGCGGCATGAAGGGCGGCGGAGGCGAGGGCGAGCGGGACAAAAAGAAGGCGTTTGATCATAGGAGCGGCATCAAACGGACCTCGCGGGCCCGATTTGTCCGGCTTCCGGGCCGGGAAAAAGGCGTTTGACCCCTCGGGGGCTATGAACCACTATCGCCGCCCCTTAAACCAGACCAAACTAATGCCCGCCAAAATCTACACTGAAAAAGACGCGAGCCTCGCCCCCCTTAAAGGCAAGACTTGCGCTGTCATCGGCTTCGGCTCCCAAGGCCACGCCCACGCCCTGAACCTCAAGGAGAGCGGCGTCAAAGTCGTCATCGGCCTCTATCCCGGCTCCAAGAGCCGCGCCGTGGCTGAAGAAAAGGGCCTCAAGGTCATGGACACCGCCGATGCGGTGAAGGCTGCCGACGTCATCTTCGTCGCCGTGCCGGACACGAAGATCGGCGGCGTTTACAAGAAGGACATCGCCCCGCACCTCACCAAGGGCAAGACACTGCTCTTCTCCCACGGCTTCGCCATTCTCTACAAAACCGTCGTCCCGCCGAAGGACGTGAACGTCATCATGGTGGCCCCGAAAGGCCCCGGCCACATCGTCCGCCGCCAGTACACCGAAGGCAAGGGCGTGCCCTCCTTGATCGCGATCCATCAGAACGCGGACAAGCAGGCCAAGAAGATCGCCCTCGCCTGGGCGCACGGCATCGGCGGCACCCGCGGTGGTGTCATCGAGACCACCTTCAAGGAAGAAACCGAGACCGACCTCTTCGGCGAGCAGACCGTGCTTTGCGGCGGCGCCAGCGCCCTCGTCCAGGCCGGCTTCGAAGTGCTCACCGAGGCTGGTTACAGCCCTGAGATGGCCTACTTCGAGTGCTTGCACGAGCTGAAGCTCATCGTGGACCTCATGAACGAGTCCGGCATCGCCGGCATGCGCTTCTCCATCTCGGAGACCGCCAAGTGGGGCGACGTCAAAGTCGGTCCGAAGATCATCGACAAGTCCGTCAAGAAGCGCATGAAAGCCGCTCTCAAGGACATCCAGACCGGCAAATTCGCCAAGGAATGGATCAAGGAGACCGAAACCGGCTACAAGCAGTTCAACAAGCTGCTCAAAGCTGGCGAGAAGCACCCGATCGAAAAGACCGGCGCCCGCCTCCGCAGCCTCATGCCCTGGATCAAGAAGCGCGACATCAAAGGCGCACAGGCCAGCTACGCGTGATTTAAACCCACAGCGAACCTCTCACGAACGCGGACCGGAAACGGTCCGCGTTTTTTTATCCTCGGAGGGCGGGATTGTATTCCCGCCCCTTTTTCGGTCTGTCGCCTCCGCATCGGCAAGAATGCAGTCCGCCTCTTCAGACCTGCTTTTGTGCTCGTTTGGTCGTGTCTTGACCGTTTTGACGAATCCTTGACCGCGCCGCTGCATCCCGCGTAAACTTCCGCTCCACATTCCCGTTAATCCCAGCCCATGAACTCACCCATCGTCGAAAACACCTCCCGTCGTGATTTTTTGAAAACTGCCACCAAGGCCACCGCGGGCCTCTCGGTGCTCTCCGGCATCAGCATCCCGTATGTGCACGCCGCGGGCAGTGATGAAATCCGCGCGGCGCTCATCGGCTGCGGCGGTCGCGGCACGGGCGCGGCCAGCAATGCGATGACGGTGAAGCAGCGCATGCCCCGCCTCGTGGCAATGGCGGATGTTTCCCGCGATCAGCTCGACCGCAGCTTTGACAGCCTGAGCAAAAAACACCCGGACCGCATGTCCGTGTCCGAGGACGCCAAGTTCATCGGCTTTGACGCCTACAAGAACGCCATCGACAGCCTGCGCAAAGGCGATGTGGCCATCTTCACCACGCCGGTGGCCTTCCGCTGGGTGCATTACAAGTATGCCATCGAGAAAGGCGTGAACGTCTTCATGGAAAAGCCGATCTGCACGGACGGCCCGACCGCCCGTCGCCTGCTCGCTTTGAACGAAGAAGCCAAAAAGAAGAACCTCAAAGTCGGCGTGGGTCTCATGTGCCGTCACTGCCGCGTGCGTGGCGAGCTCTTCAACCGCATCCAGGACGGCGAGATCGGCGATCTGCTGCTGATGCGCGCGTACCGCATGCAGGGGATCATCGCCAGCGTGTTCACGCCGCGTCGTGACCCCAAAGCGCACCCGAATGAGCTGCTGTGGCAACTGAAGAACTTCCACAGCTTCCTGTGGGCCTCCGGCGGTGGCTTCAGCGACTTCAACATCCACAACATCGACGAAGCGTGCTGGATGAAGAACGACTGGCCGGTCGAAGTGCAGGCCAGCGGTGGCCGCAGCGACCGTGGCGATAACATTGATCAAAACTTCGACCATTATTCCTGCGAGTACACCTTCAAGGACGGCGCGAAGCTTTACCTCGAAGGCCGCACGGCACTCAATGTGCACACGCAGTTCGCCACGCAGGTGCATGGCACGAAGGGTTGCGCCATCGTCTCCACCGCGGGCCACTTCCCGTCGAAGGCGATGAGCTTCAAAGGCCAGGACTTCACCAACCGTGCGAATCTCCTGTGGCGCGGCAAGCAGCCCGAGCCGAACCCCTACGACCTCGAGTGGGAAGACCTCGTGAAGGCCATCAGCGACGACACCGAATACAACGAAGTCGAGCGCGGCATCAAATCGAGCGTCACCACCGCCATGGGCCGCTGGGCCGCCCACACCGGCCAGCGCATCACCTACGAAGACTATATCAACAGCCCCTTCGAGTTCTCGCCGGACGTGGACAAGCTCACGCTCGAAAGCGCCCCGCCGCTCGTCGCGGACAAGGACGGCAACTATCCGTTCCCGAAGGCCGGTCAGTTCAAGGATCGAGAATACGCCATGGAGCCCCAGGCGAATCCGTTCCCGTTCATCAAGTTCGGCGCGTAATCGCTCACGCACATCTCACATCCGCCGGATCAGCTCGATCCGGCGGATTTTTTATGCCTGCGCATCAACCGCCAAGGTCGCGCAGCATCGATTCGGCCGCGGCGCGGGCGGGTTCGGTTTTGAGCGAGTCGTTCGAAAGTAGATCGCGGAGCAAATCGGCGGCTGTTTGAGGCTTCCCATCTCGGCGCAGCATCTCGGCGCGATACAAGCGGAGGCGCACACGATCGGTTGATGATGCCGCGAGAGCCTCGGCATGGTCAAAGAGGTCAATGGCTTCGGCGTGCTTGCCTTGCTGCGCGGAGAGCAGGCCGGTGAATTCGAGCAGGCGCGAGCTTTTGCGCCGTTCTGCCAGCGCGGTGATGGTCGTTTTGATCGCCGCATCGGGATCGAGCGGCGAGCGACGTGCCGCGCCCTGATAGAGCAGGTAGTCACGCACGTCGTCGTTGCCGAGCGATGTGCCGCCGGTCTTCGCAAACGGGCGGTAAAGCGGATCGCCGACCACCACGCTCATCCACGACAGGCCCGGCGTGGCCGACCACGCGGCCTCGGCGATGGTAAAGCCTTCCAGCAGGCGCTTGTTCAGCAGATCAAAGTGCACGGTGAGCGAGAGGTAAGGCTCGAACACATTGCCAAACGTCGCCGCCGCGCCTTTCACCAGCAGCGGGCCGGTCCAGTGCTGCTTCGGGTCTCGCATCACGCTGGCGCTGAAGGAATGGATGTGGCAGGCCACGGCTCCGCGTTTGAATTGAAACTCCGGCGAGGCCACCGCGCCTGCGGCATCCATCGTGTACCAACCGAAATAGAGGATCGTATCCGGCAGCGGCCAGTGATCGCGCATGACGAGTTCGTGGCGGTCGATGTAGAGCGGAATGCCATTTCGCTGAAACGTGGCCGCGGAGGCCGTGAGCCAGTCCTCGCCTTCTTGAAAGCCACCGGACTTCAGCGCGAGATCGATCGCTGCGCGCCCATGCAGGCCGTTTTCCTCCGCAAACAACGCGTCATCGATCATGCGGCGCACGATTTCATCACTCGGGCCATCGAGCCGACCCACAAGAAGCAAGCCTGGAGCCTTTGTGAAACGCGGCAGCCGCACGCTGGCACCGTAATACGGATTTTTCAGCGCTCCCTCCGTCGGCGGCGCATTCATCGCGAGGACGGTGAGCTCCGAATCGACGCTGGCTTCGTCCTCTTTCTGCGGCTGTGGTGCATCGCGATCCCGCCGCACCTGAAACGGAATGCCGCGCATGACCGCCAGCACACGGACGCCCGCATGCGCCACGGTATCCTTGTCCAGCGTCCACCATTTCTTCGCCGCGAAGATCTTCCGCAAAGGCTCGCGAAGCTGCTGATTGAACTCCATGCGGCTCATCGAGTCCGTCACCGGGCAATCGAGCCCGATGACGCGATCCGCCGGGATGAGCCGCTTCGCCGCGTAATGCTTCGCGAGTGCCTCGGAGCCGGGGAACTTCGGATTGTAGAGCACGACCGTTTCCGCGGCGGGCTCCCATTCGGCGGTGAATTGAGCCAAGGCATGGTTTGAGAGCGCCAGAGCAGCCAACAGCAGAATTTGGAAAAATGCTCTCATGCCTCCCAAGTGAGCTTCAAGCCATCAAACGCCAATTTCACCCCTGGCGGCAGTTTCGGGTCTTCGACGGCGTGCATGATCTCGCATTGCAGGTGGGTGAACCAAGTCTGGCGTGGCTTTAGCTGGCTCACGACAGCCAGCGTCTCCTCGAAGTTCATATGCGTGGGATGCGGCGTGTGGCGGAGGGCATCGACGATGAGCGTGTCCACGCCCCGGATGAGCTCCATGGCCTCGGTGCTGATCGTTTTCGCATCGGGGATGTAGGCGCAGAGCTTTTTGCCGCTGCGGGTGAAGATGTAGCCGATGGTCACCACCTTGCCGTGCTGCACGGGGAGCGGTGTGACAGTCGTTTCGCCGAGGTGAAACGGGCCGTGGATGGGCTTGGGAAAGGGTTTCAAGTAGCCGCGGTATCGGTTCTCGCCGTTGAAGGCATACTCGAACATGCGCTCGAGCACCGCGAGGCACTCCGGCGTGCCGTAGATCGGCATGAACTGGTCCACATCGACGGTGAAGCGCCGCAACTCATCGAAACCAGTAAGGTGATCCATGTGCGGATGCGTGAAGATCGCCGCGTCGAGATGGCGGATGTTTTCACGCAGGCACTGCGCCCGGAAATCCGGCCCCGTGTCCACCACCCAGGCGCATTCCGGCGTCTGGATGTAAACCGAGCTGCGCAGGCGCTTGTCCTTCGGGTCCGTGCTGCGGCACACCGCGCAGTCACAACCGATCACCGGGATGCCGACGGACGTGCCGGTGCCGAGAAAGGTGAGCTGCATGGAAGACATGCGCCATGAAGTCGAAAGCCGGGCGGAGTGCCAAGGGTTTTTGGCTCGGTGTGGCGATTCAGAGTCCGAATGACTGGCGCACCTCGGATCGAATCGCTTCCGCGTCTTGTTTGGCTTGCCTGGCCTCTTTGAGGTCGGCCGAGTCTCCCGGGTAACGAGTGCTTACCGCATAGGCGTTCAAGTTGCCGGCGGCTTTGCCGAGCGCGGACCACAACGGATAGGAGGGAACGAGTAGCTTCAGCAGGGCGACAAGGTCGTGAGACTTTGGGAAAGAGATCCCGTCCTCGCAAAGCCGGGCCTTCAGATACTTTTCCGCCGCTTGCTGGCAGTGAAAACAAATCGCATCCGGCACGCGAGCCTTGCGGCTGCGGCTGAGGGACAGAGCGACGGTGAAATCGTCCTCCGCCTTGTCGATCCATTCACGGGTGAGCCGCTTCATACATGACCTGGCCTTTGTGAAAGATTTCTTGGAGGAAGCAGTCACCTTCCGCCAGTCGCCAGCGAATGTCCTCCGGTGTGCGGACGATCAAATCGAGCGGGAAATCCGCCTCGATCTCCTCGCGGATTTGCGCCGCTTTGCGGCCTTCTTTTCGGTCCTCAGGCATCACCACGAGCAAATCCACATCCGAGTCCTTGGTGGGTTTGCCATAGGCATAGGAGCCAAACAGCACGATCCGCTGCGGTTTGAACCGCCTCGCCACGGCATCGGCGAAAGCCCGGATTTTGCTGCTCTGGATCATGCGCCGAATGCTGCCGGTTTTTGGAGCTGCGGTCAAGATGGCTTCGCCGTCAAAAAACGGTCAAGGGGTCAAGAAGCTGCCTTCTTGACCCCTTGACGAGACTTTGACCTTTTGACGAGTTCGTTACGCAAACAGCTTCGTCACCGGTTTGGCCTTCACCAGTTCGCGGGGCTGGTTGAGGTGGTTGTACACGATGGTCTCGGGGTCGATGCCGACGCTGTGGTAAATCGTGGCGAGGAGTTCCATCGGGTGGACGGCGTCTTCGGTCGGCGCGGAGCCGGTTTTGTCGGATTTGCCGTGGACGTAGCCGCGCTTGATGCCGGCGCCGCCGATGACGGCGGTGTAGCAGTAAGGCCAGTGATCGCGACCGTCGGCGCTGTTGCCATTGCCGGAGGTGGAGACGCCTTTTTCAGGGCTGCGGCCGAATTCACCGAGGGCGACGACGAGCGTTTCGTCGAGCAGTCCGCGTTGCTTCAGATCCTTGAGCAAGCCAGCCACCGGCTGATCGGTCTGTTGGCAAAGCTTGGGCAGGTTGCCGCGGATGTCGCCGTGATGGTCCCAGCGGCTGAACGCCAGGGTTACACACCGGACTCCCGCCTCGACCAGTCGTCGGGCCACCAGAAAGTGCTCCATCAGCTTGGGGGCACCGTCATCCCGGTTCTTCGGATCTCCCTTGCCGTATCGCTCAATCACGCGGGGATCCTCCCGACGGAAATCCAAGGCCTCCACCATTCGGCTCGACGTCAAAATTCCGAACGCCTGCTGCGTGTAGGCATCCAATCCAGCGATCTGGCCGCCGACATCCACCTCGCGCCGGAAAGTATCCAAGGCCGTGAGGAGCGACCGTCGATCGGAAAGCCGGTCGAGGGTGATTCCGTTCAAGACCATGTCGTCCTTGCCCCCTCCCTTGTTGATCTCAAAGGGAGCGCAGGCAGGCCCCAAAAACCCGGCAACGCCGTTGTCCGACCAAGGCACATGCCCCATTTTAGGAGCCAACCCCACGAAGGCGGGCAATGAAGGGTCCCCGGCACCCTGGACCCGAGTCAAAAGCGAACCCATCGAGGGCCACCCCCCGGGAGGTTGATTGCGGTTCAGGCGGCCGGTGTAGCACTGGAATGATTCGTGTCGATCCTCCATTCCCACGACGGACCGGATCACCGTGTATTTGTCAGCGAGTCGGGCCAATCGGGGAAGGTGCTCACAAATCTGGATCCCCGGGACGTTGGTCGGGATTGGTTTAAACTCCCCCCGGACCTCCGAGGGCGCGTCCAGCTTGAGGTCGAACATGTCCTGATGGGATGGCCCTCCCGGCAGGAAAATCATGATGACCGCCTTGTGCCCGTTGCCGGCACTCCTGATTCCAACCGACGACTCCGCCTGCAGCACGCCAGGCAGGGCAAGTCCCCCCAACCCCAAGGCTCCCACCCGCAGGAAATTGCGACGCGAAATGCCGTCGCAATAGGCGCTGCCGGCCGGTTTGGATCCTAGGATCGTCAACATGGAGACTTCCGGAAAAGGATTCTGGGGAGCTGTACTCCCCATTCTTACCCTCGAAACCCGTTCGGAGGCAAGCGCAGGTACCCGACGAAGCCGCTGTTTTCACGATTCGAAGGGAATCGGAAAACATCGGGCGATGGGCTCCAATTTCTACCCGGAGGTACGGGGACCCATCCCGAGACCAGACCAGGCTCGTTGGGCTATTTCGGTTCCTGAACCACGGACAGACGATCCAGGGGAATTCCATCCAACTTCTGTTGTTTTCCTCCGGGCCAGATGATTTCGACCCCTTCAACAGTCGTTGCCTTACCCAGTCCAAAAGTCACGGGTAGTTCGCTCGAACTCAGGTAGCTGCGGGTCGAAGTGACATCCCTCCATTGGGATTCGCCATTGGCCGTCAACTTTACCCGCGCGCCGACGGCGTCCCGATTCGATGAAGATCCCGACAGTTTCAGCCGAACGAAATGATTCCCCAGGGCCTGGTCATTCCGCAGCAGCAACGGGGCGCCCTGCGCCTGGGTGAACACGACGTCGAGATCTCCATCTCCATCGATATCCGCATAGGCGCTCCCCCGTCCAACGAGGGGCCGGAAAATATCCGGACCCGCCTGCTCGCCTTGAACCGGAGTGAAACCGGAGTCCCCGGCATTCCAGAACAGTTGCGCCGGCTGCTGGTAGCGTTGTCCGTTCTGAATCTTACTGATCTCCTCCTCAAGGTGCCCGTTGACACTGAGGAGGTCCGAACGGCCGTCGAGATCATAGTCGAAAAAGAAGATGCCGAACTTCAAGGGATCCCGGCTGGGCCCGCCAATTCCCCAACCGATGGCCTCATCCGCAAAGAGTGGGTGGGCACTTCCGCCGGGAGTGGGCTGGGATACGCAGAGGGCCGTCATTTCGTTGGCGAAATTGCCGATGGCGAATCCAATTCTTCCATCCTTGGTGAATCGGCAGGCATCGATGCCCATGGCTCCCCGGACATTCCCGTAGCTGTCGAAGGCAAATCCGCTCAACGCCCCGACCTCTTCAAAAGTCCCATCATGCTTGTTCCGGAACAGGAGATTCTGAACCGTGTCGTTGGCCACGGCGAGATCCGTCCATCCATCACCATCGACGTCCATCGGGGACACCCCGAGCGTCTTGGCCATCGGAACCCCGGTGGAGGGGTTCTTCACCTGGACCCCGGAGGCGGCGGACACGTCGGTAAACTTCCCCCGGCCATCATTGCGGTACAACCGGGGAAAGGCGCCTTGGAAGTTCATTGGCGGACCATACGCCCGATGCGTGCCATCGATCTTGTATCCCACCTGGGCGTCGATGTCCCGAGACCAGCGAACATAATTCCCAACAAACAGGTCCAGGTCGCCGTCGTTGTCCATGTCGAAAAAGGTCGCCGCGGTGCTCCAATCCTTCGGATCCCCCCCCACGCCCGCGGACGCCGTCACGTCGGTGAACTCGCCGACGTAGGTGCCGGCGTTCATCACCAGGCCGCCGCCGATGCTGCCGGGGACGCCGCCGAGGAACTCGACGCCGCCGAGGCTGCGCCGCGTGGCCTCCGCGAGGAGCTTGCCGGTGGACACGCCGGCGCCGACGAGGACGCGCACGCGGTCGTCGCTGTCCGACGACCCGGGGAGGAAGTCGAGGCGGCGCAGGCGCTCGGAGCTGAGGAGCACGCCGCGGATGCCGCCGTCGCGCACGAGGAGGTTCG
>CALMTT010000442.1 GCA_937872615.1 uncultured Verrucomicrobiaceae bacterium
TGCACACCACCGACGCCGAGCCCGCCGGGCGCGAAGTCATAGCGGCCATCGTTGTCGAGATCGTTCCAGATGACATCACCGATGGCGAGACCCGTCGTGAGGCCGAAGTCCACGGAGAACTCGGTGTTCGCATCCGTGTCACCATCATTGATGGGCTCGGTGCCAGCCTTCAGCGTCAAAACAGGGCTGTAGATCAACGTTCCGGCACCGCCGGGCTGACGGCCGTTGTTATCATTGTTCACGCCGTCGTCGTTGAGGTTCGGCGCACCGGCGGTCAGCGGCAGCGCACCCGTCGGCATGACGGTGACGTAGTATTTGCCATCGGCCAGCGGACTGAAGACATAGCTGCCGGCGCTCGTCGTGGTGATGCTCGGCATCGTCTCATAGTCCGCATCATCGCCCGTGCCGCCGATCTCACCATCCGCGCCGGTGTGGTAGAGGCGCAGCACCACGCCGCTCACCCCGGACTCGCCCACTTCCTTCAGGCCGTTGGCGTTCACATCATTCCAGACGGCGTTACCCAGGCAGAGACGCTCACCCACGGCCGGCAGGGTCTGGAAGAGCAGGCTGTCCTCAAAGCCGAAGGGGTTGTTTCCATAAACGCCGAGCGAGAGGCCGTCCGCGGAGATGCCATCGCCGCCGTTGTAGAGGTTCCACCCAGCGTAGTTGATGTCCGTGGCCACATGACCATCGTTACGCAACACGTTCATGAGCGTGACGTAGTTCGCGGTCGGCGATTCCCACATCACGGCAAAGCTCGCGGTGCTGTTGTAGATCGTGCCGAGCACACGACCGGTGTCGGCGATGGCACCCACGATGCCACCGAGTGTGTCCGCCACTGCGCGGGGCAGGTTTTGACGCGTGTTGGTCAGCGTGTCATACACGAACGGCACCGGCACACCGGACGTCGTTTCCGCCGTGCCGATGAAACGGCCGTTCGGGCTCACTTTGCCGCCTTTGAGTTTTCCGGTGAAAGTGGCCACCACGGTGCCCCAGCCATCCTGCACATTGCCGCGACGGATCTGGCCCTGACCACTCGAATTGATCACCAGAAGCACCGTGCCATCTTCGGAAGCATCGAGCACCTCGCGAAGGCCGGTGATCGCTGTCCACGTGCGGCTGCTCAGCGTCCAGTAACCACCCTGCGCCGTCGTGGCTCCCGCCGGACCATCGGGATCGACGGTGCCAAAGGCATACAAGTTGTCGCCGGTGATGGCCGTCGGCGTGGCGCTGATGCTCGGATTGGCATCAAACGGCGTCTGCAGGCGCTGCGTGGTGCCCGCGGTGCGGTTGTGATACCAGGCGATGACGTTCGCATTCGCCCCGCTGGTCCATTTTTCATGGCCGACGACGTTTCCATCATCATTCACGTCATTGCCCATCGCGTAAGGATTCGTCGGCGTGACCTTCGTGATGTCCGTGAAAGCATTCGTGAGGGCGTTCATCACGAAACCGCGAGTCGTGGTGCCAAAACGCACGCCGGTGATCCAGCGACCGTTTGGCGACATCGCCATGATGCACTGCGCCTGATTGAAAGCCTGCCCGCCGAGCACATCCTTGCCGATGCGGGTGACCGAATACTGCGAGCCGAGCGTCAAACTGCGCGTGCTCGGGCAGATGGCCGCGACCGGCGGCAGATTGCTCGCCAGGTAGCCGAAGTTCAAATTGAGGTTCTGCGATCCGTTCGTGATCGTGCTGCTGGCGATGCCATCCAGCGGTGCCTGCGGGTCCGCCGTGACGGTGGCTCCCACCATCGTGGTCAGCGAGGCGTTGTTGATCTTGATAACGTAAGTGCCGTTCGCGAGGCCACTGAAGCGGTAGGTGGCATCGCCGCCCACGGTGCGGCTGTCGATGTAAGTGGTGCCCGTTGAGTCAAACAGCTCCACCACCGCTCCGAGCACCGGACCTTCACCACCATCGCGACCGCCGTTGCCATTCGAGTCAGCGAAAACAAGGCCTCCGAGTGCTCCGGCATAGGCGCGGCCGAAATTGAGGTTTACCAGCTCCCAGCCGCCCTGGATCACCGCGTCGAGCGAGGTGGCCGTGGTGTTTTGCGTCATGCCGGAGGGGAAGTCCGGATCGCTGGTGTTGAAGGTGATCGTGTAGGTGCGGCCCGCCAGGTAGTCGCAGATGGTGAACACATCCTCACTCGCACGCGGACGCAGTGTGCCCAGGACGTACGCCATCGCCTCGCTCAATCGGTTGAAGTACGCGCCGGTACCGCCTTGCGACCCAGCCCAGGCCGGGGGCGCGGTCCCAGGGCGCCATGTCTCGGGCGACTGGCGTCCAGTCTTCGGTCCGGGCAGGAACCTCGGTGCTCGATCGTCGACCACGACGCTGAAGCCGTCGAATTCACGAATCTGAGCGATCGTGACCTGCTCCGAGCCGAAGTCGTTGTCGCCTCCCTTCGTCAGCCAGCCCCACGTCCCAGGGTCCACCCTCACTGGCTCGCCGGCCGGTCCTGGCCAATGCGTGATGTCGCCGTAGGGGTCGACGCGGTAACCGTTCACCTCCATCAGATCTCCAGGGTTGTCCGGGCAAACGTCTGCAGGATTCGGTCGTGGGTCTGGCGAGGAAGCTGGCGCGTCCCT
>CALMTT010000443.1 GCA_937872615.1 uncultured Verrucomicrobiaceae bacterium
ACCCGAATGCTGGTCCACCGACCCGAACGCCCACGCACTCAAGGTCGAGGTATCCGCTGACAAATCCGTCCTACTCCCGTTCGAGCACCTGCTCTTCGCCGAACTGACCAGTCATCCTGATGCACAGGAGCTCCAGTTATCATTCGTCACCCACGAGGTCATCGTGACCGGGACCTGCCTCCGCAAAATCGAATCCGCCCTCCAGCGAAAGGATCTCGCCCACTTGGCGGTAACGATTCGCTCAACCGGTCGACCATCCGAAGAAGCTCAACCGACAATACATCAAATAGCGGTCAGCCGAATCGATGTGAGTGGAGCCTGATCACGGGATGCGGATGATGGAAGAAAACCGCCTACCGCGGGAGAATAAGAAGTCGAACCTCCCGGACATGGATATGTTCCGTCAGCGGGTTCGGTTGGGAGTTGGGGAGGGAGACTACCCTTCCCAAAACAGGGGCTGAGGGGGCGGAGGAGAAGGCGTAGCGATCGAGCCATCTCCCAACGGAAGCGCCGCAACTTGGTGTGCCTTCACCTTAACCCGACTTGAGCAACGTCTCTCCCGAGAGGTTTATCGCGACCATCCGACCTTGGATACCCCTGACAAGGTCGCCGGCCTTCTGCGGGAGAAAAATCGCCTCTGAAACGTAGAGATCTTGCAGGTCGCACTTCTGAACACCCGACGTCAGCTGACTGATGTCGAAAAACCCAGTTATGGAACTCTCGACACCCTGCTAATCCATCCCGGAGAATTGCTTTTTTCAGCCCTATTACGAAGGGCTGCAGCGATTATTCTGATTCACAATCACCCTCCAGGAAACCCAGAGCGGAAGAGGACGTCAGAATAACGCGGGACCTGATTCGGGCCGGCCAGTTGCTAAAAATCGGAGTTCTAGACCACATCATCCTAGGGCATCGGACTGAGTCCAGTCCTCGCGATTTCATCTCACTTCGAGAGCTCGGTTATTTTGCCGGGTATTGAATAATGCCGAGTAGCTGGGGCGTTCCTGCAATTCTCACAGGAATCGCCCCTTTTTTGTTTTCCTCACTCGGCATTATCCGGGTGTGCTTCCTCCTCAACTTCAACCAAGAAAGGAAGAGCACATCTATGACTGTTCGTTTTGACCCGGCACCCGAGGAACTGCAGCCGCTTCGCGTTGGACCGTTGGGGCCACACCTTGAAAGCTTCGCGGCGTTGCTTTCACAACTGGGATACTGCCGAAGCAATGGCTGGCAGAAGGTGCGCCTTGTAGCGGATTTGAGCCGCTGGCTGCAGCACAGAGGACGCAAGCTGACGCAGTTGGATGAAGGGCGAGCAGATCAGTTCCTTCAATCGCGTTGGAAGCAAGTTTCCAACCGCAGCGGCGACCGCTCCACGATGCACGAGTTGCTTCGGCATTTGCGGCAGTCCGGCGCGATTCCCGCTGCGATGCCGGTGCCACAGAGCGAGATCGATGAGATGGAGCAGCAATACAGGAGCTTTCTGCTCCAGGAGCGAGCGCTCATGCCAGCCAGCGTCCACCAATATTTGGTCGTCGTGCGGCGATTCCTTTCCTACCGATTTGCCACCGGTAAAGTCCGTTTGAAGGGACTTCGCGCCAAAGATATCGCAGATTTTGTTTTGCAGGACACCACCAGTCGAGGCCGTCGTTCGGCGCAACTGATGGCGACGGTTCTGCGCAGCTTCCTCAACTTCCTACTCCAGCGCGGTTACATTGCGAAGAAATTGGCCGCCGCCGTTCCAACGGTCGCAGGTTGGCGATTATCGGAACTGCCCCGCTTCCTGGAAGCCGAGCAGGTCGAGAAGGTTCTGAAGGCGTGTGACCGGCGGCGCAAAGCGGGCAAACGGGATTATACCATTTTGCTACTTTTGGCCCGCTTGGGCTTGCGTGCGGGTGAGGTGGCCGGTTTGAGGTTGGAGGACATCGACTGGCGCGCCGGTGAACTGCTCATCCACGGCAAAGGGGCCCGGGTCGACAAGTTGCCCCTTCCTCATGATGTCGGGCAAGCGTTGGTGGATTATTTGAAGAAAGGCAGGCCCGAGTGTTCCTCCAGACAGGTTTTCATCCAATGCAAAGCCCCATATCTGGGGTTTCCCAATCCGCCGAACACCATCTGCGGCATTGTTCGGAGGGCGCTGAAGCGAGCACGAGTTCAGACGCGTCACCACGGGGCTCACGTGTTTCGGCACTCGTTGGCGACGCGGATGCTGAGCAAGGGCGCTTCGTTGACGCAAATCGGGCATGTGCTCCGGCACCAACAGGTTCAGACTACCGAGATTTATGCGAAGGTCGATTTAACGGCTCTGAACCGCCTGGCTCTGCCTTGGCCGGGAGGTGCGCGATGAGCACCTTGGGTCTCCACTTGGAAAGGTATCTGAAGCTGCGCCGCCAGCTTGGATACAAGCTGCGGGTAACGGAGATTTTGCTGCGCAATTTCGTGCGCTTCGCACAAGAAGAATCGGCGACATTCATCACGACGAAGCTGGCGCTTCGCTGGGCCACCCAGCCGCACCTCAAACCAGTGCAGCGTGGGAATCGGCTGGGCATGGTGCGGCGATTTGCCGAGCACGTCAGCGCCGTTGATGCACGCACCGAAGTTCCTCCGCAAAAACTTCTGCCGTATCAGTTTCGTCGCCGACCTCCACACATCTTTGGCAAACCCGAGGTTGGTCAACTTATCGATGCCGCACACAAGATCTCACCAGAAGACCCGATCAAAGGGGCCACTCTTGGAACATTGCTGGGGCTACTGGCCGTTACGGGGCTGCGGGTGGGCGAAGCCTTTGCGCTGGACCGCAAAGATGTGGATTTGAAGCGCAATTTGCTGACCATCCGACGAGCCAAAGGAAACAAATCGCGGCTGGTGCCGTTGCATCCCTCCGCCAGCAAGGCACTCCAGGAATATGCCGAGCTTCGCGACAGGCTCTTTCCTCAGCCACCAACACTCTGCTTCTTCGCATGGGAACGAGGACAACGCCTGCTTCATTGCACGGTGCATCGATGGTTCCTCTTGGTCGCCTGCCGGACCGGCTTGCGCCAGCCTGGAAATCGCCATGGGGCGCGCATCCACGACTTGCGGCATTACTTCGCCATCCAGACGCTACTGAATTGGTATCGTGCCGGCAGCGATGTCGAGGCCCGGTTGCCTGAACTTGCGACGTATTTGGGTCACGTTCATGTGCGGGACAGTTATTGGTATCTCTCCGCGACACCCGAGTTGCTGAAGCTGGCCACGCTCCGTTTGGAACGGGCTGGGAAAGGACGGAAATGAAAGGCTTCCTCACTTTTTCCGAACTCCTGCAAACCTACTTCACCGATTACCTCATGCGTGAGCGAAGCTTCAGTCCAAACACCATCGCCAACTACCGCGACACGTTCCGATTACTCATCACGTTTGCACAGAAAAGCCTGAACCGATCCCCGACAAAGTTGGCTATCCACGATCTGGACGCGACCTTCATCGTCCGCTTCCTCGATCACTTGGAGAAAGAACGCGGCATCAAGCCGCAGAGCCGGAATGTTCGGCTGGCGGCGATCCATTCCTTCTTCAATTACGTGGCCCTACAGGAACCCGCGGCCGGTGCCGTGGCGCAACGGGTTCTTGCCATCAAGAGCAAACGGTGCGCGAAAAAGCCGGTCGAGTTCCTAACGACGCCGGAAATCGATGCATTGTTGGCGGCACCAGATCAAAAGAGTTGGTCTGGGCGACGTGATCGAACGTTGCTGTTGGTGGCGGTGCAGACGGGCCTGCGAGTTTCGGAACTCATTGGCTTGCGATGCCAGGATGTCACCTTGGACGCCGGAGCCCACGTCCGCTGCACCGGCAAAGGACGCAAGACTCGTTGCATTCCACTGCGCAAGGAGACGGTTGTGGCCCTGCGTCATTGGATGGACGAACAAAAAGGCAAACCTGAGGATGCGCTCTTTCCGAATGCACAGGGAAAACCGTTCAGCCGGGACGGAATCGAATACATGCTTTCCAAACACGTCGCCACAGCTCGGGCCAAATGTCCCACGATGAAGTCCAAGCGGGTGTCGCCACACGTTCTCCGTCACAGCACTGCGATGCAGTTGCTCGAACATGGCGTTGACCGTTCTGTTATCGCCCTGTGGCTGGGGCACGAATCAATGGAAACCACCCAGATGTATCTCCATGGGAACCTTGAACTGAAAGCGAAGGCACTGGCCAAAACGCAGCCGTTTAAGGGACAACTGCGCCGTTACCGTCCCACTGACCAACTATTGGCTTTCCTCCAGAGCCTTTGACAAGGCTGAGTCGAGGGAACCGAAATCCAGATGTGCGTTGTGAACGTCGGAACTCGCGATTTCTTTGGTTTACCTGTATACAAACCTCGATGCCGACGTCACAACAATTTGCCCACGGCCTGGACGTTCCGTTGAAAGCCGACTCCGTCGACTCGCCTGTCGTGCAGTATGGCGGAGGAATGACGGCGATTCATTTCACGACCGATGAGGGGCGCTGGGGACGCATTTCCTTTGAGCAGTTGGATTCCATCAAGATCTGTCGGGGCGAGTATCATCCTTTTCCGCCTGCGCCAGGGGAGGCAGATTCATTTTCTTGGGTCACCACCATCTCGAACTCGATGTGGCTTCAGGAACGCTACGAATACGAGAGAAAGCATTATGGAAGAGCTTACAATTTTGGAGGGAATGTCGACGAGATGCTGACGGATTTTTCTCACTACGTTTTCAGTTTTCATGATCAGTTCGTTGAGGTGCTCGCGGCTGGCATCTGGTTCGAATCAGCTGACACCATGCTCGGAAGCCGCGATCCGGACCCTGACCACCCGCTCAGAGGTCTTGCGCACATCGAGCCTTCCGAAAAGTTCGAGGGTTCGGGCATCACGTGCCAGGTGCGCAGGAATCCTCTGTCTACAGACGAACTGGAGCGTCGCGCGCGTCTTTGCTCGCAGCCCATCCTTGAGGTCGCGGCGGAGTTGGATGGACGGGCCGGAACTCACTGGTGTTTGACACTGCGAATTCGGAACGGTATCCGCAGGGCTTGTCTGCGGGACTACTTTGGGAATCAGGTTGCGACGTTTGATGACATTCCAGGCTTATCTGTCATTCGACCTCCGATCGACAAGTGGCTTGAAGAGGTTCGTGAACGTCGTCGAAAGATGGGAAAGCAATGACGTCTTCGCGGACAGATCAGGGGGCAAAAACTCGGTGGACCGAGCCTCGGATAATGCCGAGTGATGAAAACAAAAAAAGGGGCGATTCCTGTGAGAATTACAGGAACGCCCCAGCTACTCGGCATTACTCAATACCCGGCAAAATAACCCTAATGCCGAGCTCGGCATTAGGGTTACTGGTCGATGTAGGCGGTGGTAACAGGAACGGGCAGCAGAGGCCAAGGAGGTGGGGGTGGATTACGCCGCTGAAGAAAAGTGCGTCTGCCCGAACATTCATTTTTTCGCCCCTGGGACCATCGAGTTGCAAGTGGAATCCTTCTCCACTCCTTTTTCCTACTGCCCCGCCCTTCCGACGAAAGTCTTTGCCCGCCGAACTAGGCGGTCTCTTTGTGACTAACGGGCTTGAGGTGAATCTCTACCCTGTGTCCGAGGGCAGCCGCGATGCGGGCCAGCATCGAAAGTGAATGGCCGTCGTAGTCTGCATCCTCAAGGCGCGCGATAACTGGCTGCTTGGTGCCAACGAGGTCAGCAAGCTGCTTTTGGGTTAGTCCCGCTTTGGTGCGAACATCGTAGAGTAACTGGGCGACCGCCACGTTGATGCGTGCTTCTTCGACGGCTTTAAGACTCTCCGCACCGTCACCAATCATGCGCTCCATGATCGCAACGGCGTCAGTCGTCTTCGCGGGTCGAGACCCTTTTTTCGCTTCAGTCGGTTTTATACGTATGTGCCTTTGGATTCGCCTCAAACAGCTTCTTCCGTTTAATAGCCCGCTCGATATCCACCGGCGGAACCCTGTCTTCCTTGGTCAACCCATGCGCGAGAATCGCTATGTTTCGACCATGGAAGAAGTAGAGCAGCCGATACTGGACGTGCCCCTTCTTCGCCCTAAGCTCGTAAATACCGTCCCGGAGCATGTCAGCCGCGGCCGGCGCAGTTCATGTCCGAACTCTCTCAACAACTTCACTCGCTCAAGGCACACCGCCCAAGCGGGCAGGTTTTCTTTCCGCAGCGCCGTTAACCACGACACCACCGGCGAAGTGCCATCTAATTCCTTGAAGAAAATGACCTGTGTTTGTGGCACTTAGCAAAGTTCCGTTATAACAATATTGTTATACACCATTTCCCGGCTATCGGTCAACTGGGCATTTGGTGGTCGTTGCTGGGCGTCCCTCCCCTTCCAGTGAATGGGACCCCGATAATCCTCTCCATCCGGCTGAAGATGTCTCCACCATTTGGGTTGGAATCCAAATCCGCGGCCACTTCCTGAATCATGTTGGACCAGCCAACATTTCTCCTTTCATCCTGACCGACCTTCTTGTTCCTCAGGTAACGGCAAACGCCCCATGGGCGTGGTAGTTCGACCGTGGTGTTCCTCAGGTGGAGAAAAGTTTCCTTTTCAGTCCTTCCAGGAAGTATGCGCAGAGCATTTCGGTTCCTAACTCGTAATCCCCCATACCGATAAACCAGGTTGCGAACGCCAGGCTCCCCAGCCGGATGGTGACAGTAAACACATTGGTCAGCAGATTGAACCTGGAGGCAGTTTACTAACTCCACGTCATCAGCACCGAGTTCCACCAACTGAGCACGCCTTGAGCCCACCTTGTAAACGTTCGGGTCATAGAAAAACACACAGAGGTTAGGGCTTACGGGCAAGAGCAATTGGAATCCTGACCGACTGAAACCAACAAATGAACGGTGAGGTTCGGTGTGCGCCATAAGTTGATTCAAGAGAATCACCGGATGGTCGCTGGTGATGAAATAACTCCCGGGAGCAGCCTTCAAAAGCTTGCAGTCGAGGGTCTGCATCTCGAGCCAACAGATAATCGTGTTGCTGTGGATGAGGTGGCCAGCTGCCCCACTAACATCGATAGTGTCTTTGGACCAATCCGGTGGAGCTGGAGGAAGCTCTCCCTTCCTGATGGCTGCGTTAATAACTTCGAAATACAGGTGCTTCGGGAACTCTTTCGCTCGCTTAACTGCTTTTTTCGTTCTCAGGTGCAACACAACCGAGAGAAACCGAAGGGCTTCAATATGCTTAGCATCGAAACACCCCTCTCTAACCACCCTTTCCAGAACGGGGGCGGTATCCCGTTCACAGGACTGCAAAACCCGGTCAAGGTCTCCATCCGTCTTGTAAAAATTTGCCTCCCGACATTGCCCGGAAATCGCGCCTTTTGGAATGAACTGGAATGGCTCCAATCGAGCAATCGCTATTTGCCTTGAGCCTGCACCCTGTATGGCAAACTGACGAAGGTAATGCTGGGGCAGATAGTGCTGGTTAATATTCTCTCCCATATGCCTGTCAAATTGGTGCTGGTTACTCCTCCCTGTGTTTCGAGGGTCCCGCAAAGCCCCACAGGCAGCGATGCTACTGCCTGTGGGGTGACTATTGCTCAGATTCTACGCTGCCTTACGCGTATCGAGTGGCCTCAACTTATCCTGGAGCACCTTACGGAGCCTTGCTTCCCACCCATCGCGGTGAACAATCCGCACGATGCCCTCTTCGCGTTCCATCAGTTCGAGACGGGAAAGCTTAGAAAGCTCCTCCCATGGCCCGCACAGGACATAGACGGCATTGCCGTATTGAATGTTCTCGAACACCACCAGTTCGTCTCGAAACTTCGCTCCAAAATACCGCCGCAATCCGCTGGACCCAACGACCCAGCCGGTTGGATGGAATTCCTCGAGCAACTTTCGACGCGCTTCAATTGTCCCTCTGACGACCTCAGTGGTGACCCGATTTCCCGACAGGAGGCGGTTGAGGACAACATCGCGCGCCCCTACGGGAAGAATCTCCCAATCGAGGTGAATCGTCTTCAGATACTCCGAAAGCGGAGCCTGGCTGTGGAAGACTCCAATACCACCCACGTTCTCCTGCATCAGATTCAGTGCAGCAAGAAGTCGGTAATCGAAGTCTGCTGAAGACTGTTTCAGCACGACGTTCACGGTGAACTTCACAATCGCGGACTCACTTCCCTGCTGAACAACATCGACCGTGATTGTGGCCTCATGCGCACCCTTGAGCTCTCGAGGATACACCTGTCTGCCGATTGTAATGTCGTGCGACCCCCTCAACCAATCTCCGAAGTTGGGAACCTCGAAGGTGTAATACTTCCAGACCTTCGGAAGGTCCTTCCTCACGACCTCGTGCCCGTCGAGATTACGACGCGAGAACCGACCTCGGTCTCTCTCAGGAAGGATTTCACTCGGGCCGGTTACGTGGCCGGCATCGAGCGTGATCCCCAGGTGACTCCACTTCCCTTCACAGATGTCGTGATGGGCGATTTTTTTGGAGCATCCGACGATAATCTCGTCAGGAAGCCCCTTGAGTTTCTCCCGGATAGAATCCGGGACCTTGATAATATTCTTTCGAATCATGTGCCGTAACTGTGCTAACTGCTAAGGACCTTTCCGTTGACGCCGATTCGAAGGCATGACACTGTGAGTTCCTCACGAAACACAGCGGCCTTCGGGCCGGTCTTCCATGGCGTCCTTCAATGATTCCATGGAAAAATGTGACCCACTCCAGTCTGACCACTGGAGTGGGTAAATTTTTTGGAGGCTCTGAGTCTATTCTGACTCTCCTTCCTCTTCCGTGGCGGCTGCCCCTTCGCTGAGTTTCACCACGATAATCTTGGCCTCTTCGTCCCAAGTCGCGCGATATGTGCGGGTTTCTGTGCAGTCTATTCCGTAATACTCAAAGAATGCTTTGGCCGAAATGGACGAACTGATGCTCTCTTTACCACTTTTGGGTGCGATTGCCTTTCTCTTTACGAGCTTAATAGCGCCCTCTTCTTCGGCGTTGCGTGTTGGCTGTATCCCGACTGCCTGCGCCGCCTTGTCATAAAACAGCACTACATACCAATCACCGTCCAGGAGCCCGAACTTGTTCAATGCGCCCTGAGAGACACCAAAAGCGCCGTGCTTGCGAATCGATATGATAGGAGCAAAACTACCTCCCGTATTTGTGAAACGCTCAAAATTGAGTTTCATATGCTGGAAATTCTGGTCCATTCCATTTAATTTTCAAGATAAAACTTAACAGAATCATTTCCGCCTTTACCATTAGAACAGTCAAACAGCGCGCATACACCTGCGCCCGTAGTTTCCATTTATCCTACCACTGCGTCATGGTAGACTGTGCCTAGCAACACCCATCCCGTTGAAGCATATGCTTGAGTGAACCATTGAGCTTGAAGCCTTTAAGTCTCGAATTAACCTTACCGAATACACCGCAATCCGTGGCTATGTCTTTGATAGAAAGGCTTCTAGATGGAGTTCCGCGGTCGTGGCTCATCCCAACGGTGACAAAACTGTTTTCGCTACGGGGAGAGAGTAAGCGTCACGTGAAGTGCCCTTCGGCCGTTTGGTTCTCACAGGAGCTCATACATGTCAGATGGTATCTGACTGACGTTTATGATGCTTTGGAACAGGGGACGGTCCGAAGTTGCTTGGCCCAGGATTCCGGTGTTACCTCCCCGATCTGGTGATTGGTCATGTGCGGGAGGCGGGTCAGGACGTCCCGCAGGTAGGTGAAGGGCTCGATACCCCGCCGGCGACAACTCTCCACGATCGTATAAACAATGGCGCTGCGTTCTCCAGCCTGCTCTGCCCCGACAAAAAGCCAGTTCTTCTTTCCGACGGCCGTCGGCCGGATCGCGTTCTCGACCTGGTTGTTGTCGATTTCGATCCTTCCGTCCGTCAGGAAGATCTCCAACCCGCTCCACTGGCCCAGGGCGTAGTCGATGGCCTGCCCCAGCAGGCTCTGGGGAAGGTGTCGGCCGCTGGCCTTTATCGCCACCAAGGCCTTTCGAAAGCGATCCACCAGCGGACGGCTTTCCTGAGCTCTCACCGCCAGCCGCAGATTCGGACCTGCCCTTTGAACCCGGAGCCTCGCTTCGATCTGGTAAAGATGCTGGATCTGCCGCATCAGCCAGCCAGCCGTCCGTGGCGATTGCTCCAGCGCCTCATGGAACTTTCTACGAATGTGCGCCCAACAGCCCGCCAATCGGATGAGGCCCACGCGGGTCCTCGCAAAGGAGTCGTACGCAGCGTAGCCATCGCATTGGATCGTGCCGGTAAAGTCCACCGGCAGGATCTTTTGGAGGCAAGCCGCCGCTCGACTGGGTTCCCAGCGAAAGAGTACGTCTCCGCGCGGTCGATGCGCCGTCCACAAGTAACCGAGCTTGGTCTTGCCATTTCCCGGTGACAGATACCGGATCGGGGTTTCGTCGATCTGGACATATCCCCCAGCCATCACTCCGGTCTGGATATGCTCGTAAATCGGTTTGAGCCAGTCGGCGGCCAACTCGACCCAGCGGGCCAAAGTCTGCCGGGGTAACCAGACCCCGTGACGATGGCCAAAGATCTGTTCCTGCCGGTAGAGGGGCAGATGATCGCAGTATTTGCTCACCAGCAGGTGTGCCAACAGCCCAGGGGCCGCCAGCCCGCGTTCCAGCAGCCGGTCAGGCAATGCGGCGATTACGGGCTTTTGGTCCGGTTCGCAGCGAGGAACATACTTGCGGCGGATGATGCGCCGACGCAGAAAGTGTCCGGGCTCATAGTCGAGCTGTTCGTTAACCTCCTGTCCAATGCAGCGCCACTGCTCGGGGGCTTGCTTCACAGGCGCGGGATCGAGGACCTCTTCAATGACCGGCAGGTTCTCAGGTAGACGCGCACGGCGTTCTTTTCGAGATCGAGTAATAACGGGTTGTCCTGGTGGCTTTGCCGGCACTGCCGTCGGCGCTGCCACCGAGCAGGCTAACTGAAGCAACAGTTCCAACTGAGCGGGGTCGATCTTTTCGCTCTTCGCACGGAAGAGCTGACGCACGAGGAGGTCGACTTTCTGACGCAAAAGCGCGACCTCTCGTTGGGAAGACTCCAACGCTGACTGCAACGTCGAGACGAGCTCCTTAAGCTGGTTCAGTTCTGTTGGAGACTCCGCGGGCATCGTGTGGCAAAACAGATCGCCGTGGAGCTCTATTTATTCACAGAAGCACGAAAAAATCTTCACGCACTCTCTCGTTCATACCAGGGCCGCAGCTTCGGGCCGCGCAGATCAACTCCGTCGGTGAGCAGCGTGAGTGCCTCGGGGGTGAGTTTCAATTTCGTGAGCTGTGGATCCGTCTGACGAGGCCAGGAAAAAGTCCCCTTTTCCAAGCGCTTGGTACAGACCCAGAGGCCTGTTCCGTCCCAACACAGGATCTTAAGTCTCGAATGCCGTCGATTCGTGAAAACAAACAGAGCTCCGGTCCGCGGGTCCTCGCCCAGGCGCTCGGTAACCAGGGCATGGAGGCCGTTGAAGCCCTTACGCATGTCGCAGGGTTCCAGAGCGACGAACACCTTGAGACCGCCAGTAAAGCTCAGCACGTCGGGGTCTCCTTCGCCAGGGCGCGAAGTAACCCCACGATCAGCGGGATTTGGTTGGGGCAGTGATACTCGAGGGCAACTCCGGCGGGCAGATGTAACCGAACCAACGATGCAGTGTTGGAGTCCTTCGCCTCTTGCGGGTTCTCGATCACCGCCTCTAACCACTGCATTCGTTCTGGGGACGATTTGGCCCCTTTCGTAGTCGGAGCAACCGTGCCCTTTGTCCGTTGGCGGTGTAACCACCCGGCGAAGGTCTGGTAATGGATGCCAGCCAGCTCAGCAAACTTTCGGGCGGAAACCCCGCTCTGGGCGAACTCGTGTAGGAGCTGTTCCCGGCGTCGCACCGGGGTACGTACTCTCCCCCGCGAGTCGGTTCTGATGATGCCTGATTCTGACGTGGAGGTCATATGTGTCATAGCCTGAATGCTATGACGTTTATGACCCGCTCAGCTAGAGGTGCTCGGGGTGACGCTTACGGGAGAGAGGACACTGGGTTTACTTCTCGATCAGAGACCATGCCGATAACGGGTCCATCATAGACTTTGTGCAGCGGTGGGGTGGCGGCAAAGCCTGGGTGAGGTGAGAAAAGAGCCCCGAGGGGCTATGGAAGGCCATCACTCCCCCTGCCCTGCCCCAATCAGCCTTCATGCTGGCACCGGTGCCAAGCTCCAAGGATATGCTCCGAGTCAGGGCTCGGTTGGAGGCTGCTTTCCCGGATTCCGCTACCGGATTTCGATTTGATCGAAATCCGGTAG
>CALMTT010000444.1 GCA_937872615.1 uncultured Verrucomicrobiaceae bacterium
TACATAGTAAATGAACCCTGAGACGCCTTCGAGCACCGTTTTCAGGCGTTCATCATTCGTTGTCGGCGTAGCGAGGCGGATGAGCGCCAAATCGTGTGGAGAAAACGCTGCGCGCAGGGGCACGTCTTCTTCGGGGGGCAGATCGACCACGATGCTCCACGGCTGGCCTTGATACGGCACTTCCTGAGCTTGGAAGCCCGCACCGGCACTCACGCCGCTGCCAGCATAGGCCGTGGCGTCCGAATTGAGCAACTCGCGATAGCTTCCAGCTCCGGCAACACCGACGCGATAGCCTTGACGAGGCACGGGCGTGGCATTCACGAGCACATAGACCTGATCACCATCCGGCGAGCTGCGAGTGAAAGCGAAGACGCTGTTCTCAGCATCGTTCGCATCAAGCCAGAAAAAGCCGCCAGCCTCGTGATCACGCGAATGGAGCGCCTTGCGACCGGTGTAGAGGTGATTGAGGTCTTTGACGAGGCGTTGCAGGCCGCTGTGCTCCTCGCCGAGGAATAGATGCCAGTCGAGGCTGGCGTCGTGCTTCCACTCATGCCACTGGCCGAACTCGCCACCCATGAAGAGCAGCTTCTTGCCCGGATGCATCCACATCCACGCGAGGAACATGCGCAGGTTCGCGAACTTCTGCCAGCGGTCGCCGGGCATCTTGTTGATGAGCGAGCCCTTGCCGTGAACGACCTCATCATGACTGAGCACGAGGATAAAATTCTCGTCGTAGGCATAGATCATCGAGAAGGTGGCCATGCCGTGGTGATACTTCCGATGCACCGGATCCTCGGCCATGTAGCGCAGGCTGTCATTCATCCAGCCCATGTTCCATTTGAAGCCGAAACCGAGCCCGCCGGTGCTCACTGGACGCGAGACACCTCCCCACGCGGTGCTTTCCTCCGCTATGATCGTGGTGCCGGGATGATTCGCGTAGCAGACGCTGTTCAGCTCCCGCATGAAAGCGATGGCTTCCAGGTTTTCGCGACCGCCGAGATGATTCGGCACCCATTCGCCCGCTTTGCGTGAATAATCGAGATAGAGCATCGACGCCACGGCATCAACGCGCAGGCCGTCGATGTGAAACTGGTCCAGCCAGTAAAGCGCATTCGCGACGAGGAAGTTTTTCACCTCCGTGCGGCCGTAGTTAAAGATGAGCGTGCCCCAGTCCATGTGCTCGCCCTGGCGCGGATCGGCATGCTCATACAATGCGCTACCATCGAACTTCGCGAGGCCGTGCGCATCCTTCGGGAAATGGCCGGGCACCCAATCGAGGATCACGCCGATGCCGTTTTGATGACAACGATCGACGAACTCGCGGAACTCATCCGGGTTCCCGAAACGGCTCGTCGGCGCGTAGTAACCGGTCACCTGATAACCCCATGAGCCATCAAACGGATGCTCGGCGATGCCCATGAGCTCAATGTGCGTGAAGCCGAGGCCTTTGACATACGGGATGAGATCATCCGCCAGTTCCAGGTAGCTCAGCCAGCGGCCGCCGTCGTTCATGTTTCGCTTCCACGAGCCCGGATGGACTTCGTAAATGCTCATTGGCGTGTGGTAGAGGTCGTTTTGTGGCCGGCGCTGCATCCACTCGCCGTCCGACCACTGGTAGCGATTCAAATTGAAGGTCAGGCTGGCCGTTGCCGAACCATGCTGGCCGAAAAAAGCCATCGGATCGCTTTTGACGAGCAAATGGCCGTGCTGGTCATGCAGCTCGAATTTGTAGTGCGCGTTCTCCTTCACGCCCGGCACGAAAAGTTCCCACACGCCGCTGTCGCCGCGTGGTTGCATGCGATGGACGTTTCCATCCCAGCCATTCCAATCGCCCACGACGCTGACATCGCGTGCGTTCGGGGCCCAGACGGCAAAGTGGCAGCCATCCGGCGTCAGATGCGCTCCCAGAACCTCCCAAAGCCGCTGATGAGAGCCTTCACGGAAAAAGTAGATGTCCTGGTCGGTGATCGGGGAGGTCATGGTGGCAAGTATGGCATCTTCTGGCGCAGGAGTTTGCGCCAGTCGAGCCACAAGATAAGCCCTTCATCGCAACTGGCGTGCCTGAAAGCCATGTCACAGCGGCTTTTTTGGGATCAAAGAGCCGACACCAAGTGAAAGAAAGCCTATTTGTGAAAGACGCTTATCAGAATAGCTTTTAGCTTTATTGCCATGAAACGCATTCTAAGCCTCGCCTGCCTTCTATTCCTCGCTCCTGCAGCCGACGCTCAGGGCATCCTCGCCGCGCTTGGCAGAGCGGAGGACTCCGCGGGCTGGAAAAAGAACACGATCTCTCCCGTCGCGGACATGATGGAGTTTGAGGACCCGGTGGTGCGCACAGAGATCCGGCCGGTGTTCATGTATCAAAACATCGCGAACAACTACGTCACCGGAGGCGGCTACGCGATGCTGGCCGGGGCGCAGGTGCGGCTGGCGCTCACGAACCGTTTTGCGCTGATGGTGACGAAGGGCGGCTACATGGAGACACATCCGGCCGTGGGCCAGCACAGCGGCGGTTGGGCGGATCTGACCTTCGGCTTCAAGTATGTGCTCATCGATGACATGGAGTCGAATTTCATCCTCACCGCCGGCATGACGGCCACCACGCCGAGTGGCGACCGCAAAATCCTCCATGGCCGCGGTTCAGGCTTCTTGAATCCCTTTCTCTCCTTTGAAAAAGGCTGGGGAGATTTTCACCTGATGGGCACGCTGGTGTACAATCAGGCTTTGCATCGCGATTCGAACTCCTCCCACCTGCACTACGGCCTGAACGCGGACTACCATGCCTGCGACTGGTTCATTCCCTTTGTCTCCGCCGTGGCATGGACGGTCACGGATGCCGGCAGCGCCGTGCCGCTGAATCTCGAAGGCTATGACGCGGTGAACTTTGGCTCGGCAGGCTCCTACGGCCGGACGCAGGTCGTGCTCGGCTGGGGCTTTCGCACCCGGTTCAACGAGCACTTCGACATCGGACTCGCCTACCAGAAATCGGTGGCGACGCCGCGCGGTCTGTTTGATGACCGCATCACCGTGGACTGTGTGCTGAGATTTTAAGCAACAGCGCCTCGTATGTCCGTCAAAAGGCGGACATACTCGGTCATGAAATGGTCGGTAAAGAGGTCGAAGGCACCTTCAAAGTTCTCTCCGCTCACGTTTTGCAGGTCGGCCTGGAGTTTGGCGAATTCCTCGTCGCTCATCTCCGGTGGTTCCTCATCGACGATTTCAGGAGGTCCGGCACTTTCACCGCCGCCCATGCTTTCGAGGCCGAAGGAACTGTCTTCGCTGTCCAGGCTTTTGATGGTCTTCACGATGCCGGCGTGGCGGTAGATGAGCCCTGGCGGCACGCGAGGAACGATGTCGTCTTGATTGACGAAGCGGATGAGCCTGTCCGGCAGCTCACTTTCGAAACGGTCGCGGAAGCCACCGAGTCCCGGCCGCGGCTGGCCGTAGGTATAGGTGAATGGATTGAGCCCATGCTGGCGCAGCCGCGCCGCGGCGAGAACAGCCAAAGCACCGCCGAGGCTATGACCGGTGACCCAGACGTGCTTCGCATCCTTTGCCACCTGCTCAAAGGCATGGATGTGCGGCTCGGCGATGTCGATCCCACCTTTGAAACCTGCATGCACACGTCCCCACGGGTGCTCCACGGGGATCAGGCGCAGGTCACGAATCCATTGGCCAGGGTTGCTGGTGCCGCGAAAGCAAAGCAGCGCCACATCCCCCGCCGCACACCAGAAGCCCTGGATGTTGTCTTCGTCGAAAGTGCTGATGTGCGTGTTGAGGCCGTTGTTCTTTGCCCAGGCTTTGATGCTGATGGCAGGCTTGTAAGCCATCGCGGAGGCCTCGGCGAGGAGCACGGCCAGATCGATATCGAGGCCGCTGCGGGTGAGGATGGCGAGGGAGTCGGACATGGTGGTAAGGGATTGAAGGTGTGTCATTCGCCGAATCCGATGGGAAAGGCGATTTGGAGGAAATTCTGCGGAGCCGAAATGTTGTCCGGCTTGGGAACTACTTTGATGCCCTCCTTGGGAATTCCTGCATCAATCAAACGCTGCATCGCCTGCTGAGCGAGGACCTTGTCCGCATCCGCATCCGCCGCAACGGGGTCAGGCGTGCGGAATTTTTCACCCGCGCCGACATAGTAGTAGCGGACCTCGATCTGCTGGCCGCGAATGGGCAAGACCTGCCTCGGCAGCGGTGCGTGAGTCAGCAATTGAAAGTGCTGATGCTCCGGTTTGGTGGCGTTTTCGAGCACGGCGATGTGCTGGCGGATTTTTGCTTTCACGGGATCGCTAGTGCTGACATGGAGGAAGACCTCCAACAGCGGTCGCTGCTCATCCACCGGTGGATCAATCGAGTACAGCACCTCCGCTACGGCTTTCTCCGTGGAGGGAGTGGGCGGCCCACGCCAGGTTTTGTCTTTCGTGAGCAGGAGATCACGCAGCGAGTATAGCTGGGATTTGCTGGTGCTGTTGATTGCCGCAGTCTGGATGGCTTTTCGATTGGCTAACACCAGCTCTTCCTGGGCTTTCACAAGTTGCTGATGCTTCTCCGCGAGACGTTGGTTCGTGTCGATGAGCCAAATCACCATCAAAGTGAGCACGATGAGAGCCGTGCTGACGAGAGTGAGTGCAATACGACGGAAGCTTTCTCCAGCCCGACGGCTGGCCTCAATGAAGGCATCCTCCATGCCGTCGGTATGCGGCAGATCGATAGCTTCCTGGAGTTGCACGCTGCTGGTGATCAGCGAACCAGGTTGGCGCCCGCTGTTTTCCCAACCGCGGGCGAGCTGGCGAAAGGCGCGGCGTTTTGCGACAATGTCCGCGAGAAAATCCCACTTCTGCAGCAGCGCCTCATGCGCCAAAACGTAGCTGGTGGCCCCATCAGCCTTCTGCCGCTTGATGACGCCGGCGCTGATGAGCTGCTCCAGAATGGGCTTGACCTTCGTTTCGCGAAAAATGGCTTCATTTTCTCCCACAGGCACCGTGTAGGCCTCCGTGGATTTTTCTTTGAGGCGCAAAAAGCTCATCAAAAGCCGCTCCATGACCGCTGTGTCACTGTCACGGCCTGCAAGACGCAAAGCCCAGGGTTTTAGGCAACGGGGCACATAGTCATGAATCCATGAGATTTTGACGTTTTTCAGCGCGATCTCGTCCTTGGCCGTTGGAAGCAGGCTTTCGACCTTTTGCGCCGCCTCGACAGCTTCTTCGCGGAGCTGCCGGGCCTCTTGGGCATCGGCACTGGCCTGGCACTCGTCAAAAGGCTCCAGCGTGAAGGGCCGTGTGCCTTCGGAGGCCTCTGGCGCGGCGCTGAGCAGGTTCGCGATCCAAAAATCCATGATGCCCTGTGCCGTCTCGCGATGCTCGTAATCCTTGAGACTGCGCCCCAGCTTGGCGGCGGCGGTGAGAAACCCGAGCAACTCGCCGGGCGAGGGTGGTGTGGTGCCTGCGCCGGCCGCGTTGCGCTGCAGAAGCGCGGAATTTTGCCGTCGCAGCTCGGTGAGTGTGTCGATGGGCGGTGCGGGGATGATCGAAGGGATGTCCGTGCTCATAGTTTTTCGAGGAGTTTGCGCAGAGGGGCACCGATGATGTTGACCTGGGTGGAGAGGGTCTTGAGCTTGATATCGACTACGAAGAACTGTGCCGTCGTCTCCTGGCGGAAGCAGTCAAAATCGTCCTTCAGCTTCAACCAGTCACTCGCGGCCCGTGTCGCGTCCACTTTGGCGATCATGGTCATGATTTTCTTCGCCCATCTGGCCTCCGGCTCGAAGGCGATACGCAGGCTGACGTCATCCTTCAGGCCCTTCCACAAGGCATCAAAGTCCCATAGCTCGTCCGACTTTAACATGCGCATGATGTCTTCTGCACCAGCCAGTTTACGATCGATGGCCTGCCACTGCGCATGCTGGTTGATCTGGTCTTTGACCTGGAAGAGCAATTGCTGGGCCGCATCCTTGCCGTGCTCAAAAGCGGTCGCATCACCGACCAGTTCTGGCACAGCGGCGGCGGCGGCAAAGAGTTCTTTGAGCTTGGCGAGGTCGATCTCATCCGCCGTGCGGCTGAGCCGGCCATCAATGCGGCTGGGCTCCGTCATCAGCAGCGTGCGCACGCCTTGCGCCCCCTGACGGGCGGCAATGTGCTCCCCGGAGTCCGCAGCACCTCGTGCTATGGCCAGCGCCGCGTTAAAGCGCTCCAGCCAGTCCTGTTCATCCTTGCGCAGGCGCGACGGTTCGGACGGGAAATCCAGGACTATGGCCGTCATGCTGGTGGCGAGCGTTTCCATGTTCGTCACGGCCATGCCAAAGTCGTGGATCGCTTTCGGGTCGCCTGCCATCTGGCGTGAGGCGGCATCCATGCTGCGGAAGTACAGTTTTGCGTTGTGCAGCGTGTCGTGCAGGGCCTTGTAAGTGCGCAAAAGGTCGATCTTCGCGGACAACTCGGTTAACACTCCCTTGGATTGCGTGACGATCCCGCGCACGGAGGCGAGCTGTAGTTTTTCCGTCATGCTCACGACACTGCTATTGATCGCGGCAGCCTGCTCGACGGCGCTGGCAGCCTTCACATCCAGCGCGGCCCGGAATTCGGTCAATTGCGGGTTCAAATCCACACGATCGAGGATCATGCTGTCGAGAAACTCGGCGATCTTCCGCTCTTTTTGCAGTTCGGTCAGCAGCTTGATCACTTCATACTTGAAGGCCAGGCCTTTCGGCACCCATTCTTTGTACATGTCCGCATTCATCTTGAACCGCACGAAAGCGGCCAACGAATCGGAGTTGTAAGCATCCTTGATGAGAGCCGTGAGCGATTCGAGCTGAGTACCGTCGAGTGGCATAATGAAGCGGGACTAACCCAGTAGGGCACCGTGGCCTGCGGCGTAGATTTTGGCGCGGATGAGATGCAACGGCACGATGCCCTGGTTGTAGGTGGGGTTGTTCCAGCTCGGATCGCCGTAATGGTGCAAGGCGCTGAGGTTCCAGAGCAT
>CALMTT010000445.1 GCA_937872615.1 uncultured Verrucomicrobiaceae bacterium
TGAGCAGAATGATCTTGTACATAAATAGTGTTATCGGTTAGCTGTTAAGCCGTTATCCGTGTATTTTTTATGCCTTCAGCAGTTGTACATATTATTTTGCCACTCATGAAAATGGGCTTTCGATACGGATAACGGTTAACAAAAGCCCCCGGCTACGTAAAAAGCTCTTTCCAATTTTTAATGGTGGCATTGGTCACGAGCGGTTTGGCCCACAGACCGATGCTCAAAATATAGCCTAAGGTAATCATCAAAAACAACATTGCCAAGCGTAAACCGACCAATTCGGCCAATCCGCCGATAATGAGCGGCACCACCGCACCGCGGCGATAGCCACCATCGGCGGTGATGATGATCGCGGCACCGCTGTCGAGCACGCGGTCCTTGATCGATTCGGCGCTGAAACCGCCGAAGATGACGCTGTGCACGGCTCCGATGCGTGTGCAGGCCAGCATGGCGATGGCGGCCTCCGGGATCATCGGCATGTAGATGATGACGCGGTCGCCTTTTTTGACCTTGTGACGCTTCAGCACGTTGGCGAAGCGGCACACTTCGCGGTGAAGCTGCTGATAGGTATAGACGCGCTTCTCGCCGGGTTCGCCTTCCCAGATCAGCGCGGCCTTGGTCTTGCGGGGGCTGTTCAAATGGCGGTCGAGGCAGTTTTCGCTGACGTTGAGCTTGCCGCCAGTGAACCACTTCGCGTTCGGGCATTTCCAATCGAGCACCTTGGTGAAGGGCTTGCTCCAAGTGAGTTCTTTCGCCTCGCGACCGAAGAACTTGTCAGGATTCTTGAGCGACTCGGCGTGCATCTTCTTGTACTGCGCCATCGAGTTGATGCGGGCTCTCTTCACAAAAGCGGCGTCCGGCTTGAACACGCGATTCTCGACGAGCAGGCTCTTCGAGGAAGTGGAGGAGGCTTTGGCGGCGGGTTTGGCTGCTTTCGCGGCTTTCGCAGGCTTTTTGGCGGCGGCTTTTTTGCTCATGAGGGACGGTCGGTGGTGGAAAGAGGGCGTTTTAAACGCAGAGCCGCCCCGCTGGCAATCACGGACTGTGATACTTTGCTCTTCAAACGATCCCGTTCGCTCCCATGGGCAACTTCGCCTTGCCACACGGGCGCATCGCCCTACATAGTTCGGAAGTCTTATGCTTCCGCCCCGCATCGTCCTTTGTTTCTCCGGCCTCCTTCTCTCCGCTGGCTTTGCCGCCAGTCAGACCTATTCCAATGGCGTCGCCGCCCTCGTTCAGGGCAAGCCGATCACCAAGTCCGAGGTGCGTGACACCGTGAAGGCGCAGGAGCAGATCCTCATGGCCATGTATGGCGGCACGGATCCTGAGCGCATGAAGCGTGAGATCGAGGAGACACGCGCCACGGCTCTCGATGCACTCATCGACCGCGAGCTCATCCTGATCGAGTTCGCCAAGATCGGCGGCGTCATCAAACCCCAGTATGTCGATGACCAGATCAACAACATCGTGCGTGAGGCCTTCAAGGGCGACCGCGACGCCCTGGTGACCGAGTTGGCCAAGGCAGGCATGAGCATCAAAAAGTTCCGCGACATGCAGGAGAAGAACATCATCGCCAGTGTCATGCGGGCGAAGAAGACCGGGGACATGCCACCGGCCACACCGAAGGAGGTCGAGGAATACTACAACAAGAACGTGGAGAAGTGGCGTGTCGGTGACCAGGTCAAAATCTCCACCATTTCGATCCCCAAATTCACCGGCGAGACTGGAACGACAGCCGAGTCCCAGAAGAAGCTGGCACAGGAAATCCGCTCGAAGCTGCTGAAAGGCGGCGACTTCGCCACACTGGCCCGTTCCTACTCACAAGACAGCCGCGCCGAATTCGGCGGTGCCTGGGAATGGATGCCCCGCACCGAGCTCGACCCCATGATCGCCAATACCGCCATGAGCCTGAAAACCGGCGGCGTGAGCGAGGTCCTCGACAAGGAGACCAGCTATATCATCGTGGCCTGCGACGCCAAAAAGCTCGGCGAGGCCCCCGGTATCGAAAAAGTCCGCGGAGACATCCAAAAGATGATCCAGCAGGAAAAATCGAAAAAGGCCATTGATGAATGGATGGCCCAGCTGCGCAAAAAGGCTGTCATCCGGAAGTTCTAACCTCCCTGCCCTTTCCTTCGCGTGATCCAGATCATCTTCAACGACATCAGCGCCGGTGAGCTGTCCCAACTGCCCACGCAGACGCAGTTCCACCTGCTTGAGGCCCTGAACATCCAGCCGGCTGATGTGGATGACACCGTCCTGGGCAAACGCTACGGCGTGCTCGAGC
>CALMTT010000446.1 GCA_937872615.1 uncultured Verrucomicrobiaceae bacterium
TTTCGCGGTGGCGCGGGCACGGGCAAGAGTTACGTCCTGCGTGGACTGGTCGAGCAACTGCGGCAGGCCGGCCGGTCCGTGGTCGTTCTTGCCCCGCAGCGGCAGCAGATCGTGGACATGGAGAAGAACGGATTCCATTCGCCGTCCACGGTGGCAAGCTTTCTGACCAAGGGCGAACTCGCCGAACGTGCGGTTGTCATCGTGGACGAAGCCGGGCAGATCGGCGGACGACAGATGCAGGCATTGTTGCGTCTGGCAAAGGAACGTAATGCACGAGTAGTCCTCTCCGGTGATACGCGACAGCATGGGGCGGTTGAGGCGTCTGACGCGCTCCTCGCCATCGAGCGTCATGCGGGTGTGAAGCCGGTGGAGTTGCATACAATTCGCCGCCAAGACCCGGCACTTGGTCGTGACAGCGAGGAGCACGCGCACATCAAGCGGTATCTGAAAGCCGTGGAATCCGCTGCCGCGGGCCGTTTGACTGAATCATTCGAGCGTTTGGACAAGATGGGAGCGGTCGTGGGGTGTGGTGTTGGCGAACAAGCCGACAAGCTGGCGGACGAATACTTGCGACTGGTGGAGCAAGATGCTTCGGCAGTCGTCGTCTCGCAAACCTGGGCAGAGGTTCACCGCGTCAATTCGCGCGTGCGCGACGCGCTCAAGGCGAAGGGATTGCTCGGCGCGAACGATGCTTCAGTTCAAGTCCTCGAACGCTTGGACCTCACCAACGCGCAGAAGCGCGACGAAAGATTCTATCCGCAGGAGGCTGTCATCGTCTTCAACCAGAAGGTGCGAGAAGCCGAACCGGGCGCGAAAGGCAAGCTGTCGGGAATCCTCAAGTCCGGGCTGCTGGTTGAGGTCGGCGGGCGATTCGTCACCGTCTCAAACAAGATGCTGGACCGGATTTCGGTCTGCCAGTCGCGCGAGATCGCCATTGCGAGAGGAGACAGGCTGCACCTGAAAGCCAATCGCAACCTCGTAGCCGGCGGACGCGTCACAAATGGCGAGCTTGTCGCCGTGAAGTCCGTTCGGGCCGACGGCGCTATTGAACTCGCCGATGGCAGGGTTCTGGACGCCAGCTTTCGCGAGTTCCTGCTCGGCTATGCCGTCACGTCCTACGGCTCTCAAGGCAAGACTGTGGATTATGTCCTGTTCTCTGACTCCACCATCAAGGCCGCGACCAACGCACAGCAATGGTATGTGACCATCTCGCGTGGACGGCGCGGAATCCGCATCTTCACTCCGGACAAGGAGCAATTGCGCGAGAACGTCACGCGCTCCGGGCATCGCCCACTGGCGCTGGAACTCGCCACCGGATTTGCACCAAGCCGCGGCGTCCGCCTTTGGGATCGGCTGCATGGTTATCTGCTGCGCTTCGGTCGCCGCGCGGCGGACAACTTTTGCCGGCTGAAAGTCTCTCGTCGCCACCGTCATCAACCCACTGCAACCCATGAGCACAAAATCACCCGAATGCTGGGCGAGCGATCCGAACGCTCGCGCGGTCAAAATCGAAGCATCGGCTGAGCAAAGCCTCCTGCTGCCGTTCGACCAATTCGCCTTCGCTGAACTCCAGAGTGAAGGGAAGGAGCAGCGCCTCCGCTTGGTCTTCGCCACGCACGAGGTGACATTGCATGGCCATTCTCTGCGACGGATCGAGACGGGGATGCAACGGATGGAACTATCCTTCCTGATGGCGTTGCCGACCAATCAGCGGTCACTCGTGCCAGACGGCCAGCCCGTGGTTCGTGAGATCGTGGTCACCGAGGTTGAGAAGCAGCCGGAGCGACCTCCGCGCGGCTCGGAGTGATTCTGCCGCTGAGAGAAGTTCCTCCAGGATCGGGAGGTATGGTGTGCCATGAGGATGAAAATGGCTTCCAATTGCGGAAGCCGAAAGCGGCTAGCTGTAGAAATAACCCAGACTGCGAAGACTGGTGTGGTTTGGGTTACCAACGACGATGTGATCGAGAACTTCGATTTTGAGAAGTTGTCCCGCTCGAATGAGGTCACGGGTGATTTTGATGTCCGCCTCGGATGGAGTAGGCTCACCGCTCGGATGATTGTGCGCGATGATGATTGCGGCGGCGCTCGCCATGATGGCTAAACG
>CALMTT010000447.1 GCA_937872615.1 uncultured Verrucomicrobiaceae bacterium
CGATGCGATGCTTGGCGGCTTGTTTCAAGGCGAGCGCGGCAGCCTGCACGCGATGGTCGACCTCGACGATTTGCACCCGCGGATGGCGTGTGGCGAGCACCTGCTGCTTGGCGGTGAGCTCGTCTTGCAGGCCGCGGAGGTGCTCACGCATGGTGTCGCGCAGACGGGACTCGGCATGGTCGAGGCTTTGCTCGGCCTCGAGGAGCAGGCGCTCGGGTTCGCGATGCAGCGGACCTTTCTCGGTGAGGTCGAGCACGCGTTGATGATGCTCCAAAACCGTCAGCGTGCGGTTTTGCAGCGTGCGGGCGGCGTTTTCGAGCGTCCGACGTAGCTCCGCGGCATCGGGCGCGAGGAGTTCTGCGGCTGCACTAGGCGTTGGAGCACGCAAATCGGCCACGAAGTCCGAAATGGTGAAGTCGATCTCATGCCCGACCGCGGAAATGACCGGGATGTCCATGGCGGCGATCTGCCGGGCGAGGACTTCCTCATTAAAGCACCACAAATCCTCCAAACTGCCGCCGCCGCGACCGACGACGATGGTATCTGGCACCGGCAAGCCGAAGTCCTGGGCGCGATTCAGCACCTGCAAGGCCCGCACGATCTCGTGCTCCGCGCCATTGCCCTGCACCCGCACGGGGAAAACGAGGATGCGCAGCCAGGGGGCGCGGCGGGTGAGAATGTTCAGCATATCCTGGATGGCTGCGCCGGTGGGCGAGGTGACGAGGGCAACGACCTCCGGAAAGCGCGGGACGGGCTTTTTGCGTTCTTCGTCAAAAAGACCTTCGGCATGCAGTTTGCGCTTCAGGGCTTCAAAACGGGCCTGAAGACCTCCCTGGCCCTTCATCTGTACCTGCCGCACGATCATTTGATACTGACCGCGAGGCTCATAAACCGAGATTTGCCCGAGCACCTGCACTTGCACGCCATCGGCCAGCCGGGCGGTCACCCGCGAGGCAGCGCCGCGGAAAAGCACGCAAGAGAGCTGCGAGCCCTCGTCTTTAAGCGTGAAGTATTGATGACCGGAGGTTTGCAGACGGTGGTTGCTGATCTCGCCCTCCACCCACACGCTGCCGATGTGACCTTCCAGCACCTCGCGGATCTCGCGGGTGAGCTGGGACACGGTGAGCACCTGCGTTTCGTCTTCTTCAGGCATGGGCGGATGTGGCGCGATTTGTGGCAAAGTCCAGCCGCAGGCGGCAAAAAGCCCGTCGGGAACCCTTGCCAGCGCCTCGGAAAGCTGCTTCAAAGCAGCGCCCGCATGAACCGCCCCCGCACCGCTGCCCTCATCATTGGAGTCCTTGTATGCCTTCCGCTGCTCCTGATGTATCGCCAAGGCCTCTTCATCGAGGTGGCCAAGTGGTTTGCCGCTCTCGATGCCCGCATCCTCGTGGTCAAAGGCACGCTGCAGCCTGTTTTGCCCCTGCAATACCTTTATTACACGCTGCTGGCCTTCCTCTCCGCCTTCGTGTGCATGGACATGATCTCGCAATGGCGCCGCTCCGCCTTTCTGATCGCCGCCACCTTTCTCACGGCCACGCTCAGCTTCCTGCTTGTCTTCGCCGGCATCCTGTTTGAGCCGGTGTCAGGCTCGCTGGCTATCTGGTTGGCTGGCATCGCCGCCATCGCGGTGAGCGGCTTTTATCATGGCGAGCGCACGGAGATCATGCGCTCGCTCTTTTCCGGCCGCCTTTCGGAGCCGGCCTTCAACGAAGTAGTGGCACAAAACAATCCTGCGGCGCTCACTGGTCGTCGCGAGCTCACCGTGCTGTGCTTTCGCGTGCTGAACCACCCCGAGTTGGCGCACGAGACCGATGGCGTGAAGTTCGAGCAAATCAGCGCCCGCATGCAACGCAGCGTGTCGGAATTCATCGTGAGCCGCGGTGGTTACCTCGATGATGCCGATGCGCAGAGCTTGCAGGCCCTTTTCGGCTTTCCCGTGGCGGATGAGCATCATGCGTTGCACGCCTCGCAAGTCGCCGCCGCGTTGCGCCCGCACTTGAGTGCCCTCGCCAGCGAGATCGAGCAGGTGTGCGGGACCAAACCGCGCTTTGGCGTGGCTTTGGCCACCGGCGAGGCGATGTGCGGTCTGCTCGGGATGGATGATTTCCAAAGCTTTAGCGCGAGCGGCGAGGCCTGTGACTTCGCAGGCCGCCTTTGCGGCTTGAATGCGATTTATGGCTCACGCGTGATGCTCAGCGCGAAAACTTACTCGAAGGTGAAGGAGAACATCGAGGTGCGTCCGATGGAAATGCTCTACAGCCCCGGCGGCCAGCCTCTTGGCGAGGTTTATGAGCTTCTGGCCGAAAAAGGCACGTTGCCAGAGGCCGATGCCCGCGCCCGTGATGCCTTTTGGCAGGGCGTCGTGCAGTATCGCCAGGGCGATAGCGACAAGGCGCTGCAAAGCTTCCAGGACGCTCGTATCGAAGGCCGCGAGGATGCGCCGGTGCGTTACTTCACCGATCTCGCCACCGCTCACTTAAAGGACAAAGGCAAGCCCGCCGATCTCATTCCGAAGCACGGCCGCCTGCTCAGCGCGTGAATGGTTTCACGTTCCAAGTTTCATGTGCCTGGCATCGTGAAACTTGAAACCTCCAACTTGAAACCTGGAACTTTCCCATGCCCATCGACTATCCGCCGACTCTCCAGCGCCTCATCGCGCAATTGAAGTCGCTGCCTGGCCTTGGTCCACGCAGTGCGGAGCGGCTGATGCTGTGGATGATGCAAACGGGCCGTGATCGTGTGCCGCCGCTGGCGCAGACGCTCGCTGCCCTCGCCAGTGAGGTCACGGCATGCGACGATTGCGGTTTTTTCATCCAGCAGGGAAGTGCCTGCCTGCTCTGCCACAATCCGAAGCGGAACTCGCGCCTCGTTTGCGTGGTCGAGCAAGCCGCTGATGTGCTGCGTCTCGAGCGTAGCGGTGCCTTTCACGGCCTTTACCATGTCCTTGGCGGGAAATTGTCGCCTCTCGACAATGTCACTCCCGAAGATTTGCGGCTCGAAGCCCTATTCGAGCGAGTGAAGGCCCTCGAAGCCGAGGAGATCATCCTCGCTCTCGGCTCTGATGTCGAAGGTGAGGCCACCGCCAGCTACATCACCGACCTTTTGCGCCCTTCTGGCATCACCATCAGCAGGCTGGCGCAAGGTCTTCCAGCGGGAGGAGCGCTCGATCATGTGGACGAGCTCACGCTTTACCAAGCGCTGCACGGTCGAAGGAAGGTCGACTGACAACCGGGGCTGTGGCGTGGTGCTTCTTGAATAACGGTTGGCGATAACACGGAGTGACCCTTTGCTTCCATGAGTATGGAAATGCGATTTATTATAAAAATTCAAAAGTCATCGTCCATGCTCAGACCGAGGTGAGCTTCTGAGACGATGGGGACTGTTCGGAAACGGGCGGGTTTTACAGGGATACGGGCAGCCTAAGTGAAGCGGATTCCGGGACGAGAAGGGTAGGGGAAGACCATCCGGATGAATAAAAATTTAAAAAAGTCATAATTTCTATTGCATAATTTCACAGAATAATTACAATTACAATAATTCAAGGCTGGCACGTGCTCCTCACGGTCCTGCTCCCGAACCAAAACCAACAGCCACACTAAACCACATCCACACTATGAAACTCACCAAGCTCAACACCTCCCTCAAGGCTGGCTTCAG
>CALMTT010000448.1 GCA_937872615.1 uncultured Verrucomicrobiaceae bacterium
GTTCAACGACCGCGGCGCCTGCCTGGCCGCCGCGACGCTGAGCGACGCGCAGCGCGAGGACCTGGTGCAACTGCCCACCGGCGCCTGGTATGACCCGCGGGTGGACGACGCCAGCGGCCAGGAGACGCTGAAGCTGGAGACGCCCTCGTCCTACTTCGGCATGTGGTGGTCCGCCGGTGATCCAAACAACGTGCTGGAGTTCTACAACGGCGACACGTTGATCGGCCGTTTCACCACGGCGAGCCTGATGGATCCCCTGCCCTCCGAATACGATGGCAACCCGATGAACCGCAAGCTCAACAGCGGCGAGCCCTATGGCTTCATCAACTTCTTCGGCGATGAGAAAACCACGTGGGACAGCATCGTGTTCACCAACAACGGCTCGTCCGGCTTTGAGTCGGACAACTACACCACGCGTGTGGAGGCCTGGGACCCGCTGGCCGATGGCAAGCTGCCCGGAGTGCCCGTCGTGATCGTGGACGGCAAGACGACCACCAAGGTGGATGAGAAGACGCTCGAAGGCACCCGCTGGGCGCTGAATGACACCTCGGTGGGTGCTGTTCCGGGTGCGCCTGTCCCTCCGTGGACGCTGCTCTCGGCCTTCGCCGCTGTGTTTGTGCTCCGCCGCCCTCGCAGCAAGAACGCCGCCTGATTGAAACCCCCGCCATGAAGTCGATCAGCAGCCTCGCGAAGGTGCGAACCGCCCTGGCCGCCGTGTTCATCGCGGTGACGGTGCACTTCACGCAGTCGCGGGACCTGCTGGTCGATTTCACGCGTCCGGTGGTGATGAGCACGCTGCGGCTCATGGGCATCGACGCACTGGACCGGGGCGAGGTGATGGCGGTGGGCCGCCTGCATGTGCCATGGACGCGTGACTGCGCGGGCATCAATCTCCTCCTCGTGCTGGTGGCACTGGCCGTGTGGGTGAATCGCAACGAGCTGCGTGCCCGCCTTTTCTGGCTGCGTGTGCTGGCGATGGTGCCAGCCGCTCTCGTGGCGAATGTGCTCCGCGTGCTGACGCTGATCGGCTACCGCGAGCTGGCCTATCCGGGCGTCGAAAGTCCGCAGACGCATTACTTCATCGGCTTCGTCTGGCTTGTCCCCTTTGTGGCGCTGATCACGCCGCGCGATGAACGGCCGCTTTCCGCACGTCTCATGGAGACGCTGCATGCGGCGGCCGTGATCGCGCTGCTGGCTCCCATGAGCGGCACGCCAAATGCCACGCTCGTCAGTCTCGCCGCCGTGCTTTGTCTGGCGACGAGTCGCGTGCGCATGGATCATCCCAGACGCCTTCGCTGGCTGATGTTTGCCTGGATGGCCGCGGGTCTCGGCATCGCGATGGTGAGCGTGGAGTCCTTCTGGCTGCCGTGGCTGCTGCTGTGCCCGCTGCTGGGGCAATGGTCGCTGGACCGTCTGCTGATCGCCTCGTGCACGCATGCGCTGGTGGCGATGCAAAGCTGGTCCTGGGGCGTGGCGCTGCTCGGTGTGGCATTGCAACGCCGCCGTGCGGAGTCTCCTGCTCCCGGCGACGCGCCGTTGTTTTCACCGCGTGAGTTTCGTGATGCGAGCATCGGCTTCTTTGGCTGCCTGCCGATGCCGTTTCTCGCCTCCACGCTGCTCTCGCTGGGCCAGGAGGACTGGACACCGCCTGCCCATGTGGCCTCACGCCCGATGCCGCCGAATGGTTTTGAGATCCGCCTGCCCGGACAACCGGATCACATCGGCATCGCCTGCTACACCGCGGCCACGCGGGATCGTCATCACACCGTGAAGGTGTGCCTGAAGTATCGCGGAATCGATGTGGAGCCGGTGGCAGGCAGCGAGAATGTCTTCACCGAGGGCAAACACTGGTTCCGCGAGTTCTTCCTCCAGGATGGCAATCTCATCAGCGACTACTCAGGCTATGTGAAGAGCACCTTCAGGCCGTGGTCGCCTCCGGGCGTGCATCTGATCTTTGTCTGCCTGAAGGACAAACAGACGCCTCAAGACTTCAGCAAGGCCTGCGAGGTGCTCGCACGCCAGTTTCACGAGCAATGCCAGCATCCGACCACATGACCTCCGCCGCCCTTCCAGCCACTCACCGGCCTTCCGTGGGCGTTTTGATCCGCTTTTCGAACTCCGCCGAAACACTGCCGGAGGTGCTCGCCGCGCTGCGCAGGCAGACACTGTGGCCGGATGTGATTCTCGGTGTGGATTCCGGCAGCCAGGACCTCTCCTGCGAGCTCATCGAGGCCGCAGGCGGCACGGTGGTGAGCTGGCCGCATGCTTACGAGCACTCGAAGGTGCTGAACTTTGGCCTCAAGCATCTCGACACCGATCTCGTGCTCATCCTCAGCTCGCACACGGTGCTCGAAGATGCCACCACGCTCGCCCGCATGGTCGAGGCGATGCGTGATCCGCTCACCGCCTGCGTGAGCCTGAAGTGGGACGCGGACGCGTTTTACAGCGATGCAGTGACGTGGCAGGAGATGCTGGCAAAAGGCCTCAAGTTTGGCTCCATCTACAGCAACAGCATGGGCATGATCCGCCGTCATTTCTGGACGCGCCTCCCCTTTGATGAGTCGCTGCCCACCTCCGAGGACTACGCCTGGGCCATCGAGCATCTGAAGAACGGCCACGTCTGCCGCCGCCTCACCCTGCCCTTCCGCTACAAGCGCAGCGGGCATAACCGCGACTATGAATTCGCGAGCATCGTGTTCCAATTCGCCCGCGAGCACCGGCTGAAAGTCGCGTGGCTCGGCGTGAAGAACAGCGTGAAGGCATGGTGGCGGGCATCGCGACAGCACGACGAGGCCGCGAGCATGCATCGAGCTCGTTTGATGGCGTGGTTTCACGCCCGCTGGCTGAGGCTGCGCCGCGCACCGGTAAGCAAAGGCTTAGCGACACCCGCTCCGAGCCGCAGCGCTGGCTCTCAGACGCGTGATGCTTTCGCATGAAGGACCGGACGCCATGCCGAGTGCCAGCCGGACAAAGGCATCGATACGCGTCTTCATGCTTCGCTTTGCCCTGTAAAATCAGGGCTTCCAGCGTCTTCGAGCGTGTTTAAGCGATGGCTTAAAGGCAATTAAGGCCGCGATGTGTTCCGGCGGACAGCGAGGGTGGTAGCTTTCCGGGCGATGAACACGCCCCAAGTCCTCACCTTCTACCCGTCCCCTCTGACAAGCCCGCCGCGGCTTCTCATTGCCGTGCTGATCAGCCTCTTCGTGGCCTGCCTGGCATCTCAAGCACATGCTGTGGCCGTGACCGCCCGCGTGGCGGCCATCAAGGGCAGCGCCACCGTCTCTACGCCCGGCGGACGCGAGACACCGCTCGCTCAAGGCGACACCGTGCGGGCGGGTTCGGTCATCTCATGCAGCTCAGGCTCCGGCGTGCTGCTGCGTCCGGCGCCTCGCGTGAGCGTAGTGGTCTTCATGTCATCGAAGGTGCGCTTTGATGGCACCGACATGAACCCCGGCGGCAGCGCCAACGTGCGCTACTCGATCCTCGTCGGGCAGGCGATGTTTACCATTGAACCGAGCACCGACCGCTCCGGCGGTGTGAATGTGTCCGTGAGCACGGACGTGGGCAGTGTCGAAGCCACCCGCGGATCATGGACGGTGAATTGCGATGCAGACCGCACCTCCGTGGCCGTGGGTGAAGGCTCCACGGACGTGAGCATCGGTGGTGGTGCCACGACGGCGAATGGCACCGGCGGCCAGATTCAAGTGCCGGAAGGGTCGGTCATCTGGCTCACTCGCGGTGCCGAAGGTCGCGTCGAGGCCAAAGTGGTGAACACACTCACCGGCACGTACACCGTCATCGGCAGTGATGGAAAGCAATCGCCTCCACAGAAGGCGCCTGCCGACCTGCTGGATCAATCGACCGACGTCCTCAACAATTCGGGTGACAGCACCGCACCCACGAACGGCGGCGGCACGGGCACCGGTGGTGGCGGCACGACGCCCACGCAGCCGAACAACCCCGATGTCTCGACTCCGAAGCCCGACCGGCCCGTCGTCTCGCCTGCCACGCCGTAACCACGTTCACCTTCCATGCGCACCTCTCCCCTACTTCATGTCCTGTCATGTGTGCTGCTCATGCCTTGTTTGCATGGCGCGGATTCACGCACCTCCAACGCCACTCGCGATGAAGCAGCCGGCGTGCCCTCCAGTCTCGCGAAGCCAGCCTCCGGCGAGCCCGTGCTGAGCCCCGAGATCGAGGAGTATGCCTTCCTCGAGGAATCGCTGCTGTATCAGGCGTCGCGTCAAAAGAACTCCAAGCTGCGGTTGTTTGCCACCGGGGCGGTGCGCTATGACAGCAACCTCTTCCTGGCCCAAACAGGCGAGCAAGATGACACGATGTGGAGCTTCTCACCGGGCTTTCAATACAGCCTCGGCGAGTCGGAGTCGCAGTTTCAGGTGCTGCTGGACTACAACCTGCAAGTGAACCGCTTTGAGCGCTTCCAATCGCAAAACTCGCTCAATCACTTCCTCAACACCTCGCTCGTTTACCGCCTGAAGAAGACCACGATCTCCTTCCTCGGACGTGTGACGCAGGTCACAGGTGGTGATGTGGATGTGGGCGGGCAGGCGCAGCGTCTCCAATACTCGCCGAAGCTGGAGGTGACCTATGATGCCACGGACAAGATCCGCCTCGGCCTTAGCACGGTGATGGAGCGCACGGACTACGACGCGCTGCTTTCCTCCACCACCTACCGTGTCGGCGTCTTTGCGGATTATGCGTTTAGCCCGCAGCTACGACTCGGTCTTCAGGTCAACCAGATGCTGCAGGACGTGGAAGGCTCCGGCAGGCACACAGGCCAGGACGTGCTCACCCGCGTGGAGTGGGAGGCATTTCAAAAGCTCTTCGTGAACGGCTCCTTCGGTGTGCAGTTCTTCCACTCCGCCCAAGGCATGGATAGCATCCTGCCGCTGGGCTCGCTCGGCATGCGCTATGAAGTCGGCCCGAAGACCTCTCTCACCCTCAATCTCTACTCACGCTCGCAAAACTCCCCGTCACTCGGCGGGCAATACTTCCAGTCGAACGGCTTTGTCACCACGCTGCAACAGCAGCTCGGCACGAAGCTGAACGTGGGTGCGGACTTCGGCTACGAACATGCGGACTACCGCTCCTATTCAGCGGGCGTGCTGAGCGACCGCCAGGACAGCCTCATGTTTGTGCGGCCATGGGTGAAGTACACATTGCATCGTCATCTCTCGCTGGAGCTGTTTTACCAGCACACCACGAACTCCTCCAGCGGCACCGCGGCACGCAGCTTTGACCGCGATCTGATCGGCCTCGGTCTCACGACGTCCTGGTAAAGACTCCCACACCCAAACCTCCCGCCATGCAAACCATGATCCGACTTGTCGTCTTTGTGCTCCTGCTGCCATTCGCGATCCACGCCCAGCAGCGTGTCGATCCCGCCAAGGCACAGCCCTTTGCCTCTGCCCAACCACTAGCCGCATTGCCGGTGGTGGATTCCGACTACTCCATCCGCGAGGGCGACATGGTGCAGGTGAGCGTCTTCAATGAACCGGAGCTCGCTGTGAGCGGCCGAGTGCGGAAGGACGGCACGCTGCAATGCCCGCTCATCGGCCAGATCCGCATCGCTGGCCTGGGCCAGCAGGCCGCGGCACGTGCGATCCAGGAGGCGTATCGGAAGGATTACCTCGTGAATCCCGAGGTGAATCTGTTTGTGTCCCAATTCACCGTGCAACGCGTGACCGTGCTAGGCCAAGTGATGCGGCCCGGATCGCATGATCTGCCTGCGGAAAAACAGCTCTCGATCCTGCAAGTGCTCGGCATGGCCGGCGGTCCCACCCGCATCGCGAACCTCAAGAAGGTCACGGTGAAGCGAAACATCAACGGACGTCCCGAAACGGTCCGCGTCGATGTGCAGAGCATGGTCAGCGGCGACAGCACGCAAGTCTTCGTGGTGCGCGAGGACGATGTCATCACGGTCCCCGAAAGCCTCTTTTAATCCCAATTCCCCCACACGATGAACCCGCCAGTCTTTGACATCGAAAACGAGCAGGAAAGCTCCCTGCTGAACCCCGCCCAGATCGTGGACGGCATGAAACGGCATTTCTGGATTCCGCTGACGCTCACCTTCCTCGGCCTCGTGCTTGGCTACTCCTACTACAAGCGCCAACGGCCCATGTATGAGGCCACGAGCGTTGGCCAGTTCGGCAGCGAGCAGGGCTCCATCCTCGGCATGGACACCATGACTGGACAGACGCTGCGCGATGAAAAAGCCATCAACACCCTCATCCAGGCCGCCAAAAGCCGCGATGTGCTCGGCCGCATCGTCACAGACCTGAACCTCGCGAATCGCACCGCCTTTGCCGGACCGCATGCTGCGGGTTCAAAAGAAGCCCGTGAGACCGCCGTGGCCACGCTCGGCGCGATGATCAAGATCTCGCTGCGCAAGGAAACACGCCTGATCGACTTCACCGTGGCAGGTGAGGACCCCGAGCTCATCACCTCGCTCGCCAATCAAGCCGTGATGAGTCTTGTCTCCGAGCTCGAGAACCAGAAATCGAAGACCTTGCAGACCGCCGTGCAGTCCCTCGTGGCCGAAGGGCAGCGTTTGCAGGAAAAGCTCAAGAAGTCGGAAATCGCGATGCACGACTACAAGCGTCAAAACGAGGCGATCTCCCTCGACGAGCGCAAAGACCTCGTGCTGACGAAACTCAAAGAACTGGGCGCCGACCTCAACAAGCAGTCCAAAGAGCGCTTGATGCTCGAAACGCATCTGCAAGCCTTCAAAACGGGCGATCTGCCACGCGACCAGCTTCTCAACCTGCCCACGATTGCCAATCATCCGAAGGTCTCCGGCCTGCTCTCGCAGATCGCCTCCCAAAAAGCAGCCCTAGCGGTGCTCGCTGAACGCTACAAGCCCAAGCACCCCAAGTATCAATCGGCCCAGGCGGTGATCGATAATCATGAAAAGCAGCTCGAAATGCTTCTCGGCGATGCGGTGGGCCTTTTGCAGTCCAGCTACGACAACGCAGTCGAGCTCGAAAAGAAGCTCCAAGCCCAACTCAAGCAGCAAGAGAGCGATGTGCTCGACCTGGAGGCCCTCGCCGTGCAATACAACGTGCTGAAGCGGGAGATGGAATCCGACCAGGCCGTGTATGAGTCCGTGCTCACCCGCATCAAGCAGGTCGATGTGTCCAAGGGCATGGAGACGCCGCCGCTGTGGGTTCACCAACTGGCGATGACACCTACCGCGCCGGTTTCACCCGATGCGAAAAAGACCGTGAGCACCTCCGCCGCGGGCGGTTTCATGATGGGCCTGGCCATCATCGGCCTCATCGTGATCCGCGACCGCAGCATTCGCACGGTCGATGATGCACGCACGAAGCTGCGCCTGCCGGTTTTCGGCATGGTGGGCAATCTGCGCACCTCGCCTCATGATTCCCGCAAGCGGGAGGATGCCACGCCGATCGACGGCATCCTCAGCAGCCACAAGCAGGTGGCGGAGAACATGCGTGAGTTCCGCACCATCATCACGCGGAAGACACGCAACGAGAAGGCCTGCTTCCTCATCACCAGCGCCGTGCCCGAGGAGGGCAAGACCTTTGTCTCCACTCACCTGGCCGTCAGCCTCGCCACACAGGACCTGCGCACGCTGCTGATCGACATGGACATGCGCCGCTGCACGCTCGGCCAGGAGTTCGGTCTCCCCGAGGACTGCAAAGGCCTGAGCGATCTCCTACTTGGCACCGCCACACTGCGCGAGACCTGCTTTGCCACTGGCATTCATAATCTCGCCATCATGCCAGCCGGTCGCCGTATCCACAATCCGGCCGAGCTTCTCGCCACCTGCGGCATCGCCAGGCTCAAAGAACTCGCATTCGAGGCCGGATTCGACCGCATCGTGATCGACACGGCTCCGCTCATCCCGGTGAGCGATACGCTGGTGCTCGGAGACCTCGCCGACGAACTCTTCATGGTCGTGCGGTGCAATCGCACACCATCCGTCATCACGCTCGAAGCCATCCGCAAGCTCCAGCAGGCAGGCGTGGGCGTCTCCGGCCTCGTGCTCAACCGCCTCAC
>CALMTT010000449.1 GCA_937872615.1 uncultured Verrucomicrobiaceae bacterium
GTCTCGGCCTCCAGGCGGCGGACGTTCATGCGGCTCAGATAAAGGTTGTCCGGGTCGATCTGGTCACGCTTCTCATCCCGCGTGGAGGCCTGGCGGTAGGTGCGCGAGGTCATGATGAGGCGATGAAGCTGCTTCAGGCTCCAGCCATTGCGCACGAACTCGCCCGCGAGCCAGTCGAGCAGCTCGGGATGCGTCGGCTGGCTGCCGAGCTGGCCGAAATCGCCTGGGCTGGCGACGATGCCTTTGCCGAAATGATGCATCCAAACGCGATTCACCATCACACGGGCCAGCAGCGGGTGCTTGCCATCGGTCAAAGCCTTCGCGAAGGCCAGCCGGCGGCCGCTGGTCGCGAGCTTCGGATCCTTTTCAGGCAGCTCGATGGATCGCTGACCAGCCAGCACGGTCAGCTCGCCGGGCCCGACCTTGTCCTTCGGCTGATCGTGGTTGCCGCGATTGAAGACAAACGTGGCCGGGATGAGTTCCGGTTTGGCCTTCGGCAGCTCGGTGAAGGCATGCACGAACTCCTCCAGCGGCTTCTTCGCCCGCACCGCCGTGGCATCTGCCGTCATCTTCTTCAGCGTGTCGGCATGCTTGGTCTTGAAAGTCACATCGTAGAGGTAGAGCGATCCGGCGCTGAGCTGATTGATGCGCGGCCAGGCCTTGAGAAGCTTCGTTTGATCGGCGCCGCGTTTCTTCGCTTCCGTGCGATACGCGGTGCGTAGAGCGGCACGATCGGCTTCCGGCGCTTTCAGCAGTTCCTTCTCCAAAACTTCGGTGATGAATTCCTCCTGCTTCACCAGCCGGGCGGCATCGAGCTTCTTCGCATCCGCCTCGATCTTCGCGGATTCAGCCGCCTGCGTGTCGGTGAGCAAAGAAACGAGCCTAGCCTGCGTGCTGCGCCACGCCTTCGTGTCAAAACCGGGCTCAAAGACCGCCCGCAGCCGGTAGTAGTCCGCCTGCGAGATCGGATCGTAGCGATGGTCATGGCATTGGGCGCAGCCGATGGTGAGACCATACAGCGACGTGCCGACCATCTTGATCGTATCGGCGATGTTCGCGTTCTGCGTGGCCGCGTCGTTCATCTCGCCGGTGCCGTTTGGGGCCATGCGCAGGAAACCGGTGGCCGTGAGCTTCTCGATCGCGTCCGCGGAGAGGTTTTTATACGGCTGCGGCACCATCTCATCGCCTGCGAGCTGCTCTTGCACGAACTGGTCGAAGGGCTTGTCCTTGTTAAACGCGTTGATGACGTAGTCGCGATACTTCCAGGCCCACTTCCGCTCGAGGTCCTTCTCGCCAAAGCCCTCGCTGTCCGCGTAACCCGCGGCATCTAGCCAATGCCGCCCCCAACGCTCGCCATAGTGCGGCGAGGCCAGCAGACGATCAATCAGCGCCCCGGCCGCGGCCTGCGGATCACGGATGGAATCGGCCACAAAGGCCTCCACCTCCTCGGGAGTCGGCGGCAAGCCCAAAAGATCAAACGACGCCCGGCGGATGAACGCGGCCGGATCGGCCTCGCGGGAGAAGGACAGGCCTTTCTCGGTCAATTTGGCCTCGATGAACGCATCAAGGCCTTGTTTCAGGTTTCTCGTTTCAAGTTTCAAGGCTTCGGCCGCCTTGGAACTTGAAACCTGAAACTTGGAACTCGGAACCTTCGGCCTCGAAATCGGCTGCAGCGACCACCAGGCCCGTTCCTCGTCGGTGAAGGCATGTTCCGGCCCCAGCTTCTCCGGCTCGGGACGGGCAGTCTTGGCTCCACCAGCGATCCATTGCTCCAAAACGGCAATGTCATGGGCCTTGAGCTTGTTTTTGCCCTTCGGCATCTCGCCCGCCTTGACCAGCTCGATCAGATGACTCTTCGCCGCGTCTCCGGGCACGATCGCCGGGCCGCTCTCGCCGCCTTTTTGCAGAAAACGAGCCAGCCGCACATCGAGGCCGCCTTTGGTCTCACCTTCCTCGCCATGACAGTGAAAGCAGTTCGCCTTCAAAATCGGGCGCACATCCTTTTCAAAGGTCAAAGCGGGTCCGGCGGCCCAAATGGGGCCGGAGACGACTGTGGCAAGAAGAAGGGGACGAAGCATGACGCGGAGCATACGGCCCGCTCGCCCGCCCTCTTACCTACGGCCTTAATCTCCCCTTCCCCTCCGAGCGGCTTTTTGATACAGAACCGGCTCGCCAATGCCCCGCGTCCTCTTTTTGCTGCTCCTGCTCGTCTCCCTCGTCCGTGCGGACGAATACGACACGCTGCGGGCGAAGTGGAAGGACATCATCGTGGGCTCCGGGTATGACACCCTGGATGCGGATGTCGCTTCCAGGCTCACATCCATCGCGAACACGGCGAACAACAACTGGACCTCCATGGACAAAACGCCCGCGCGGACCTTCCTGTGGAGCGATCTGGCGAGCACGACGATCTCCTCGCATGTCACAAATACCTACTCGCGTCTCCGCGCCATGGCGCTGGCATATGCGACGCCGGGGTGCTCGTTGCAGGGCAATGCCTCGTTGCTCGCCGACATCGTGAGCGGGCTCGACTGGATGTATGCGAACCGCTACGGAGCCAGCACCGCGCAGTATGACAACTGGTGGGACTGGGAGATCGGCACCCCCATCCAGCTCACGGACATCGGCGTGCTGCTCTACGACCAACTCACGACCACGCAGCTCACGAACTACATGAACGCTGTGAATTTTCAGGTGCCCACGCCGGACATGACCCAGGCCAACAAGGTGTGGAAAGCCCGCGCCGTGGGTGTGCGCGGCTGTTTGGTGAAAAGCAGCGCAAAGATCGTGCTCTGCCGCGATGCCTTCAGCGCAGTGTTTCCGTATGTGACAACGGGCGATGGATACTACACGGACGGCAGCTTCATCCAGCACGACTACCATCCTTACACCGCAGGCTATGGTGCGAGCCTCATAGGCACCATGGCCCCGATCCTGAACTGGCTCAGCGGCTCCACCTGGGCCATCACCGATCCCGCGCAGTCGAATCTCTACCGCTGGATCTTCGATTCGTATGAACCGATCATCTACAATGGCAATGTCTTCGACCTCGTGCGCGGTCGCGAGGCTGGCAGATCGAATGCCTCGCCGAATGGCAATGGCATGATGGACTCCATCCTGCAGATCGCCCAGTTCGCGCCGCCGGACGATGCACTGCGGATGAAGCGCCTGATCAAAGAGTGGGCGCAAAAGGACTACACGCGGAACTTTGTCACCAGCCGCGGCCTGCCCACGCTGGAGCTGGCGAAGGCGCTCATGAATGACGTGGGCATCACGCCGCGCGGCGAGTTGCTGGCGCACTACACTTTTGCAGAAATGGACCGAGTCATTCACCTCGGTGCCGGGCATGGATTCGGCCTCACGATGTGCTCCACCCGCATCGCGAACTTTGAATCCATCAACGGGGAAAACCTGATGGGCTGGTTCACCGGCGACGGCCAGACCACGCTCTACAATGGCGACCTGAATGCCTTCGCGGACTCCTACCACGCCACGGTGGATCACTACCGCCTGCCGGGTGTCACCGCGGATGTCACGCATGTGAAGCTCCCGCATCAAACGGCCAGCATCGGCCCACGGGCGCAGGGGCAGAGCACGCGCTCCACGCATTCCTGGGTCGGTGGAGCCACATTAGGGAAGTTTGGAGCCGCGGGCATGCAGTTCAAAGGCGTCGGCGTCACCCTCACGGGGAAAAAGTCGTGGTTCATGTTTGATGACGAGATCGTCTGCCTCGGCGCGGGCATCACCAGCACGGACTCGCGCCCCATCGAGACCACCGTGGAGCAGCGGAAACTCAGCAGCACCGGCAACAACGCCTTCACCGTCAATGGCACGGCCAAGTCCACGGCCCTCGGTTGGACGGAAGCGATGAGCAGCACCTCCTGGGCGCACCTCGCCGGGCATGTAAGCGGCTCGGACATCGGCTACTATTTCCCCACCGCGCCCACGATCAAAGCCCTGCGCGAGGCCCGCACCGGAGCCTGGAGTGACATCGACAGCGATGGCAGCACCACTCCCATCACGCGGAACTACCTGCGCATGACCTTTGAGCACGGCAGCAATCCCACGAACACCACCTATCAATATGTGCTGCTCCCTGGCCGAAACGCCACGCGCACCGGCCACTACGCCGCCGCGCCGCACATCACCGTCATCAACAACAATGCGAATGTCCAAGCCGTGCGTGAAAACACGCTTGGCATCACCGCGGCGAATTTTTGGACCGACAACACTTTTACCTATGGCGGCATCACTTCGAACAAGAAAGCCAGCGTGCTCGTGCGTGATGACGGCCCCTTCATTGATGTGAGCGTGAGCGATCCCACCCAGCTCAACACCGCGGGCATCAGCCTGCAAATCGCCCTCGATGGCGGCACGCTCGTCACCGCGGATGCAGGGGTGACCGTCACTCAGAGCTCTCCGACCATCTCGATGACCATCGCGACTTCAGGATCTGCCGGAAAGACCTTCAAAGCCCGCTTTTACAAGCTCGTGCCGCAGACCGTGAATCTCACGCCCGTGGCCGATAGTTACGTCTATGACGCTGCGGCCTCTGTGGACTCCAATTTCGGCACTTCGACGTCCTTCATCGTCAAAAAGAGCGGCGCAGGCTTCAATCGCGAAGCCTTCCTGCGCTTCGATGTCCCGGCCAGCAGCGGCGTTTTCCTCGGTGGCACGCTGAATCTCCCTTGCCTCACCACTTCCACGCCGGGCGTGCATGGCGTGGCGAAAGTGGACGATACTTCCTGGACGGAGACCAGCATCACCTGGAACAACAAACCGGCCGCGGGCGCGGTTTTGAGCACCTGGACGCCAGTCGCACTCGCCACCAGCAGCGCAGCGTAGAGCTTCACGAAGCCCATGCGCAGCGCC
>CALMTT010000450.1 GCA_937872615.1 uncultured Verrucomicrobiaceae bacterium
CTTTGCGATGGCGGCGATGTGCGCAGGCGTGTTGCCGCAGCAGCCGCCCATGATGTTCACGAAGCCGCTGCCCGCGAAATCCTTCGCGTAGCCCGCCATGTCCGGCGGCAGCAAATCGAAGCCCGTGGGTGCCAGCGGGTTCGGCATGCCCGCATTCGGATACGCGGAAACGAAGCAATCCGCCTTTGCGGCGAGTTCTTCGAGGAAGGGCCGCATCTTGTCCGGGCCGAGCGAGCAATTCAGGCCGATGGACAGCGGCTTCACATGCCGCATGGCATTCAAATACGCCTCCGTGATCTGCCCGGAGATCATCGTCTCGCCACCAGGCCCGACGGCGGCGCTGATCTGCACCGGCAACTCGATTTTATCTTCTTCAAAGACCTCGCGAATCGCGACGAGCGCCGTCTTTGCGTTCAACGAATCGAAAATGGTCTCGACTAGCAGCGTATCGACGCCACCGGCGATCAAAGCGCGGACTTGATGCTTATACGCCTGCTTCACCTGATCGAATGTGACGTAGCGGAAGCTCAAATCGGTCAAATCCGGGAACTGCGAGAGCGACACCGTCATCGGCCCGATGGCTCCGGCGACGTAGCGCTTCCGTCCCGTCTGCTCGCCGACGATGTCCGCCCATTTGCGGCACTGCCTCGCCGACTCGAAATTGATCTCCCACGCGAGGTCGTTGAGGAATTGGTCCTCGATGATGCCCTGGAAGAATTCCGGGCACTTTTTGCCCTCCCGGAAGAATTCCGCCTGCGCGATGCTCGTGCCGGAAAACGTGTTCGTCTCGATGATGTCCGCCCCGGCTTCGAGGAAGCGCTTGTGGATGTCCTCAATGATGTCCGGGCGCGTGATCGAAAGGATGTCGCCGTTGTTCAGGATGTCCTTCTCGTTGTCTCGGAAGCGCTCACCGCGTGCCGAGGCCTCATCGAGCACACCCTTGGCCTTGTATTCGCGAATCGTCGTCCCCATGGCCCCGTCGATCACCAGGATACGCTGGCGCATGGCGGCTTCGAGTTCAGGGCGGCAGTTGGGACGGGCGGGCATGGTCAAAGACTACCCAAAGGCCGCGTAGGGTCAACCTTTCGCATCAACGCATCATGATTTGAGGATATGAAGATTACGGCATGGCGTTGATGCCGAGCTTCTGCAGGGCGGTGTGGGATTCCTGCTGGAGCTGTAGATCCGTGCGGCCGTCGAGGAGGATGCCCATGTGGATGTGGCCGAGGCGTTCGGTGAGGTAGTCCGGGTGCGGTGGCTCAGGTGCTTTGGGCGGGGAGAGGTAGTTGGGGTATTCAAAGCGACCGTCGGGGAGCTTTTTGACCTCGGGTTTTTTGAGGAACTCATCCAAAGCGGCACGGTAAGCCTCGAATTCCTTCATGAAGGCTGCGTGCTTCGGCTGCTCGGCACGCACGGCGTCGAGGAATTTCAAAAGGCGCGTGCCTTTGCCATCACCGTCGAGGTGCATGAAGTAGTAGGTCAGCAGCATCGAGGCATGGTAGAAGCCGACCTGCGGCACCGGGCTGGTTTCTCCGCGATCAAACCGAACGCCGCCCTCTTTGATCACGACAGGTGGTCGGATGATGTTGCGGACGAAGTCCAGCGGCGGACCTGCGAGGCGGTATTTGCCGCTGAGACGGTCTTTATTGTATCGCTGCACGCTGCCGAGCAGCTCGCTGTGGCGGAAGGTGCCGGACTTGTAGGGGATGCACTCGACATACTCGGCGCTGCCTTCGATGAGCCAGCGTGGCAGGAAGGGCAGGATGTCGTGCATCATCATGTGCGTGATCTCGTGCACGAGCGTCTTCAGCTCGAAGTTGTCATCGCGTGTGTAGCCGTTCGCTCCGCGTTTGAGGCCCAGGCTGTCGAGCGGCACTTTGAAGACTTTTTCATCCCGCACATACACGCCGCCGCTGCCGCGTGGTCCGCCGTCCTCGTGATACATGTCCATCGTCTGGTAAAGCTCGGCACGGAAGTAGCCATCCACCGGCTGGGCCTGCACGCCAAACGGGCTCTGGCTGAGCAGCTCGTAAGTGCCCTCGAAGACGCGGGCCACCTCCTTCATCACCGTGGGCGTGAGCTTGTCATACGCATGCAGCACATACTCAAAGCGGCGTGAGCGGTAGAGATGACGGCCGGGCTTCGATTGCATCTCGACGTAATCGGCATTCGTGAGGCCATCCGGCGCGGTGAGCGAGGCAGGCCAGGTGGCCTTGGCCATCACGGGCACGCTGGCAGGCACCGGAGCCGTCGAAAGCGGCGTGGACGAGGCATCGATGAGCATGCTGATGTTCAGCACGACATATCGCTGATCGTCCTCGGAGAGGTTTTTGACGGGCACCCGGAGGGTTTTGCCCGCGGCGTTTTGCAGCAGGACGTCTCCACCATCAAAACCACGCAAAACGGCCTGTGTCTGATTTCCCTGCGCATCCGTCCACGAGCGTGTCTCGGCGGAAAAGGCCGTGGTGGCCATCCAAAGGCAAAACAGGCTCTTTTTCATGGTTTGGCGAGCTGGGTGGAGATTTCGGCAGCGGCGGCGGATGGTGTTTTTTGCTCCAAAAGCAGCGGCAGGAGCAGCCACGGGAGTTCATCCCCTTTTTGGAACTCATGTGGAGGCTTTGGCGCATCCGGGACGTGCGTGCCACGTGGGAAAAGATAGCTCCCATCGTCCTGCTTTTGCGCTCCAGGCAGCTTCACGAGCGCATCCCAGTCCGCGCGATACTTTTCGGCGTCCTTGTCGAAGGCATCCCACTTCGGCCGGTCTTCAAAGGCTTGCCTGAGCATCTGGCTGATCTGCTTCGCACGACGACTATCGAGCAGGCGCGTGAAACAATGCGTCACTGCCAAAGCATGCTCTTTCGAAAAGGAGTCCCCCGGCATGAAGAGCTTCTCCACCTCCGCGGTGCTGGGTTTCGCGACACTTTGAAGCTTCGCCGGTACCTCCGCACACCACGCCGTGGCACCCACGGTCGGGATTTCGACGATGCAATCCGCCAGCGCATCCGGCAGCCATGTCGGCACGAGTCCGATCAAATCGCGCTGCAGCATGTAAGCGACGAATTCCTTCAAATTGCGGCCCGCATCCGGGCGTTCATCGCGCACCCACTCGCCGTTGATCTGCTCGAGGCCTGCCGCGCCGATGGGGATACGCAGCGTGCCGTTGTCATCAAAGACGTTGCGATCCGCGTCGATCACGTGCTGCGGTAGCAACGCGATCTGAAAGCGTCCATCCTGCTTCGGCCGGGCCAAAACACCCCAAGGCGCGACGCGGAAAATCTCATGGATGACCTCGCAGGCCTCCGCGAGATCGCGCTGCGTGGCTGGCGGCAGTTTCTCGGTGGTTTGAAAAGCGAAGTGCTTTGAGCGAAAGCCATCCGCCGTCTCGCTCACCGCACAATCAGCCGGATCAGCGGACAGCGGCCTCCCCCAGCCTGCGCCGGCTTTTTGGCCCACATGCGGCGGTGGCATGGCATCCAGCACGAGGCCCGGCAGACGTGCCGCCACGTAACGCCGGTCCGCGGCTGAAAACTGCGCCAGCGGAAACGCGGCGGTGCGACCATCGGGGGCTTGCAGCAGGACATTCGGCCCGTCGATGCCGCGCAGCTCCGCCTGGAACTTCATCGCGGCACCGCTTTCACGCGTCCACTCGCGTGCGAAGGCGGGAGTAATGATCAGGAACAACCAAATCAGGCGCATGCCATGCTGCATAGCAAAACGTGGCGTCTCCACGCAAGACGAAAACAGGCAAGGAATGCGGCGGAGTGGCTCAAAACACCCATGCAGGCTGAACTTTTTGAGCGAAGCTTCGTCTGAGCACCCGCCATGCGACTTGTGACCTGCTTTCTCCTTCTGCTGTTTGCCACGGCGAGGGCGGAGCAATGCCTCGTCATCGGTGACAGCCTCACGAAAGAGTATGAAGTGGAGTTTGCTGCCCTGTTTCCGACCAATCCTGCCGCTTTGCAGGCCCGGAACTGGATCGAGATCCTGCATCAGCATCGCACTGATTGGTTCGACACGGGCGTGTTTGATACTTGGGCGGACATTCGAGCCACCGGCCATGCGCACAACTGGGCCGTACCCGGGGCGACGACGGGCGAGCTGAAAAGCCTTCTCACGAATTTCCTGAACCAGATTTTGTGGGTGAACTCGCTCAAGAATCACATTCGCTACGACGTGGAGCGCGTGGTCATCTTCGCCGGCGGCAATGATGCGGACAGTTACTATGCAAACCTCTACAACGGCCTCGTCGGGCGTGAGGTCACGACTACGACGGAGAACAATCTGCAGTGGCTGGTGGGTTGGGTGCGGGCTTTGAAGCCCTCCATGCCCATCGTGCTCGTCAGCGTGCCGCATGTCGGCTGCACGCCGAAAGTGCAGCAGGGCTATCCGACGGACTTGGTGAAGACAGGTCGGGTGACCGCTGCGATGGATTTTTTGAACGCAAAGCTCGCCGAGTGGGCGCAGAGCGAGGGCATCGGATTCGTGCCGGGTGTGTATGCGATGACGAAAGCGCTCATCACCGACCCGTTTCGCATCAACGGCATCGAGTTTTATCGCGTGGCCGATGCGGATGCCAGGCCGCGGTATGTGTTCAGCGGCGATGGCTTTCATCCCAGCACCTGTGCGCATGCGAAGATCGCCCAAATGGTCGTGCAGGCCTTCAACACGACCTTCCACGGCACGCCGATCACGCCGCTGGACGATGATTACCTCACCGCGACCGTGCTCGGCCTCGATCCGAACCTGCCGTTCAACGAATGGATGACGACGCAAGGCCTGAGCGGAAGCTTCTCCGATGATTCAAATGGCAATGGCGTGCCGAATTTGATCGAGTTTGCCCTCGACCAGCCCGCGATGCCGCTGCCCGTGATGCAAAGTGGAGCATTGAGCCTCACTTACCGACCCCGAACCGTTTTCACCGAATGGGGCACGCTGAAGGTACAATCTTCGACCAACCTCCTCGACTGGACCGACGTGCCCGAAAATCAGATCACGACGAATCCCGATGGTACACGGACCGTGAATGCCGCCGTGGCGGAGAAGGCGTTTTTGAGGTTTCGCGCCACGCCGTAGGGCGTGACGCGAAGATTCAGAGAACGAGTTGGAAAACTCGTTCTACGTCACACCAGCGCGGCGATGCGGCGGCAGACTTCTTCGACGTTCGAGCGGCTGTTGAAGGCGCTGATGCGGAAGTAGCCTTCGCCGGCGCTGCCGAAGCCGCTGCCGGGCGTGATCACGACGTTCGCTTCGTTGAGCATTTTGTCGAACATCTGCCAGCTCGTGAGGCCGTTCGGGCAGCCAACCCAGACGTAAGGAGCGTTCACGCCGCCATAGACGGCGAGCCCGGCCTTCTTGCAGGCTTCGACGAGCAATGCGGCATTGCCCATGTAGTGCTCGATGAGTGCTTTGACCTGCGCTTTGCCCTCGGGGCTGTAGATGGCCTCGGCACCGCGTTGGACGATGTAGCTGGTGCCGTTGAATTTCGTGCTGTGACGACGGCTCCAGAGCGGATGGATGGCCTGCTTGCCACCGGCCTTCGTTTTGCCCATCAGACCCTTCGGAATGACGACGATGCCGCAGCGCACGCCGGTGAAACCACCGTTCTTCGAGAAGCTCCTAAATTCGATGGCGCAATCGCGAGCGCCTTCGATCTCATAAATGGAGCGCGGCAGCTCGGGATCGCGGATGAAGGCCTCGTAAGCGGCGTCGTAGAGGAGCGTGGTGCCATTCGCGAGGGCGTATTTCACCCAGGCTTCGAGCTGCGCACGGGTGGCGACGGCACCCGTCGGGTTGTTCGGGTAGCAGAGGTAGGCCAGATCGACCGGCTCGGAGGGAATGCCGGCCACGAAACCATTCTCGGGCGTGCATTTGAGATAGTGGAGGCCGGCGTAAGCGCCGCTGTCATCGGCATCGCCGGTGTTTCCGGCCATGACGTTCGTATCGACATAGACGGGATACACCGGATCGGTGATGGCGATCTTGTTCCCCGCGCCAAAGATGTCGAGGATGTTGCCGGTGTCGCACTTGCTGCCGTCGGAGATGAAGATCTCATCGGCCACGATGTTGATGCCACGTGATTTGAAATCGTTCTCGGCGATGGCGTTGCGGAGGAAGTCGTAACCCTGCTCCGGGCCGTAGCCGCGGAAGGTGGAGCGGTCGCCCATCTCATCGACGGCCTTGTGCATCGCTGCACGCACGGCTTCGGGGAGAGCCTCGGTCACATCGCCGATGCCGCAGCGGATCAGGCGCTTCGCGGCGTCCGGGTTCGCCTCGGTGAAGGCTTTCACGCGGCGGGCGATTTCGGGGAAGAGGTAACCGGCTTTGAGCTTGTTGTAGTTTTCGTTGATGTAGGCCATGGCGGGAAAAGGGCCGCCATGGTGGCGAGACCGCCGGAGGATGCAAGGGGCGCAAAAAGGGCCTTCTTGCCCCGGCGTGCCCGCGACCTATGCTCCCGGCCTTCATGCCGATGCATCCCAGCACCCTTGCCCTGATCCGTGCCGCCATCGCCGAGGACGTCGGTCCTGGCGATGTGACCTCCGAATACTTCATCCCTGCCGATTCGCGGTCCAAAGCCGAGATCGTGGCACGCGAGCCGGGCGTCGTCGCCGGCATGGAGGTCGTCGAGGCGGTGTTTCGCGAGATCGATCCGCAAATCGAGGTCAAAGCCCTGCTCACCGATGGCCAGCCGTTTGAGCCCAAAAGCATCCTGCTCGAGGCACGAGGCTCCACGAGGTCGCTTTTGACTGCGGAACGCACCGCGCTGAATTTTCTCCAGCGCCTCTGCGGTGTCGCCACGCAGACGCGTCGCTATGTCGAGGCCGTGAAACCGCATCCGGTGGAGGTGTGGGACACGCGGAAGACCACGCCGGGCTGGCGTCTCCTCGAAAAAGCCGCGGTGAAGTGCGGCGGCGGCACAAACCACCGCATGGGCCTCTACGATCACGCCATGGTGAAGGACAATCACCATGCGGCGAATCCCAGCCTCGAAGCCTTGCAGACCAACATCCGCCGCCTGCGTGCCGAGCGGCCCGGCGTCCGCGTGCAGCTGGAGGCCGCCAGCCTCCAGCAGGTGCGTGATTTTGCCGGGAACCGCAGCGCGGAAGACCGTCCCGAGCTCGTAGTAGGTCCCGTCAAAATTGATGTCGCCGAGCGTTTTCGTGTCCGGGAAGAGCGATTCCGGCGGCGGGGCGGACGGCACGAAAACCACGTCGCGGCCATAGTTGCCGTGGTTAAAACTGGCGTTCGGCCGGCCGTCGCGCGACTCGGTGAACTTTCCGGCATCGATTGGGTAAGAGAGATTGAGGCCGTTGTTTCCGCCGGCGGCGAGATTGGGCAGGTTCGGGTAATTTCGCTGCGGGCTGGTGCCGGTGGAGATGGATGCCGGCGGGCTGGTGCCCGATTCGCTGGCGCGATTGATCCTCGCGCTCCTGGCGATCGGCTGGATGGGCGGTGCGCGTCAGTTCCGGGCGGGCGTTCTCCAGGCGAAGGGCCAGGACTACGTCGAAGCGGCGAGGGCATCGGGGTGCGGGGCGTTCCGGATCCTCTTCCGCCACATCCTCCCGAACGCCATCCAGCCGATGATCGTCGGCATCTCGTTCTCGATCGGCTCCTTGGTCCTGACCGAGTCCGTGTTCGGCTTCCTCGGGCTCGGCATCGTCGACAAG
>CALMTT010000451.1 GCA_937872615.1 uncultured Verrucomicrobiaceae bacterium
TCCGCCCTTTTTCATTTCACATAAGGAAGCTTAAAAGTCATCCTCATCTTCAGCGGGAACCTCTCCTTCCTCAACTGGCTCACCATCATCCCCTGCCTCGCCTGTTTCGATGACTCGTTTTGGAAACGCGTGCTGCCAAAGGCCCTCGTCCATCGCGCTGAAAAAGCCGCCGAAGGCTCGCAAAGCACTCCGGTGAGCCATTGGGTTACCTCGATGCTTTATGCGGGCGTCGTCGCGTGGTTGAGCTGGGGACCGGTGAAGAACCTCGTGTCGTCCGAGCAGGCCATGAACACCTCGTTTGACCGCCTGCACCTCGTGAACACCTACGGTGCCTTCGGTTCGATCGACCGCGAGCGCTTCGAACTCGTCTTCCAAGGCACCGACAGCGCTGTGGCAGACCTCATGGCCGATTGGAAGGACTACGAGTTCAAGGCGAAGCCCACCGACCCGATGCGGCGGCCGGTCATCATCTCGCCCTATCATTACCGGCTCGACTGGGCCGCGTGGTATCCGTGGCATCGCATCCCCGGTCGTAATCAATGGGTGCCAAACTTCATCTGGAAGCTCCTCCACAACGATCCCGGTGCCGTCAGCCTCATCGCCCGCAATCCCTTCCCCGACGCGCCGCCCAAATACATCCGCGTGCTCGTCTATCGATACCGTTTCGCCCCGCGTGACCATCCCGATGGTGCCTGGTGGGTCCGCGAACGCGAAGGCACCCACATTTACCCGATCTCAAAAGACAGCCCGCAACTCCAGCAAATCGTCCGCGATGCCGGCTGGATGCGTGAACAACCCCAATGAATACCCACTGGCGCTCCGCCGCTCTCCTCGCCATCATGGGGCGATGATTTGGCGGGCAGCGGCAGCATTCGCAGTTTTGTTTTGGGCGGTGATGACCGGCCTGCTGCTTCGTGACGTGTATTTCCCGGATGAGTCACGCTTTGCCGAGGTGCCGCCGAAATATGTCTTCGACCTCTTTTTGAAGCAGGCGGAGGTCACCGCGGACACGCTGCACCTTTACCATCGCAATCAGAAGATCGGGCACGCCAGTCTCAGCATCACGAACGGCACACATGAAGGTCACAAGACCTATCACTGGCTCCTGCGTGGCGTGGTCGAGCGTCTGCAAACCGGCGGCGCACGCATCGACACCACGTGGGAAGTCGATGGCAGCATGAATGAAGACGGCGGCTGGCAGGAAATCGAGCTTACCGCCGCGATGCCGCATCAGAACGCCACGATGAAGATGCATTGGAAGGATGGCGAACGCTTCCCGGAGGTGCGTGTCACGCAAAACGGCCAGGTCATCATCAACTCGCAAAACATAGCCGTGATCATGGCGCTGGGCATCGGCGGCATGCAGGGCATGTCGGGTGATTGGGCGCAGGCGCTCGCACCGCTCGCCGCGTCAAAGCAGGAGATGCCGCCACCACGCATGACCGCCCGCGAGGGCGCTGTGACGCTCGCCGGCCGCGAGCGGAAGTGCTTCCTCGTCAGCGTCGAGCTGCCCGGCAGCCAGAAGATCCGCATGATCTTCAGCGAAACCGGCGAACTCGCCCGCATTGACCTGCCGCAGGACTATCAACTCCTCGAACCCATGATCCACGGCATGATCCCCTCCCTTCCGCCGACCAACGAGACCCCATGATCGAAATCGACGACCTCACCATGCACTACGGCGGCCTGAAGGCGCTCGACGGCCTCACGCTCACCATCCCGCAAGGGGAGCTGTTTGCCTTCCTCGGCCCGAATGGCGCGGGAAAGACCACCGCCATCAAATTGCTCACCGGCCTCATGAAGCCCCTCCGCGGCCGCGTGGCCATCTGCGGGCATGACATGGCCTCCGCGCCGCTTCAGGCAAAGGCTGTGCTCGGCTACGTTCCGGATGTGGCCACGTTTTATGAGAAGCTCACGCCGCTCGAGTTCATGCGCTTCATCGCCGATCTCTTCGAGATGGATCACGCCCGTGCCACATCGCAGACGGGCGATCTCTTCACCAAATTCTCGCTGCATGAGCATGCCGGGAACCGCATTGAGAACCTCAGCCACGGCACCCGCCAGCGGCTCGGCATCGCCAGCGCCCTGCTCCATAATCCGAAGGTCTTCATCATCGACGAGCCGATGGTCGGCCTCGATCCCATCCACTCCCGCACCGTGAAACGCGAGCTGCGTGACCGCAGCCGCGCCGGCATGACCGTGCTCATGAGCACCCACCTGCTCAACGTCGCCGAGGAACTCGCCGACCGCATCGGCATCCTCCACCGCGGCCGTCTTGTCGAGCTCGGCACCCTCGACGAACTCCGCAGCCGCCACGAAGCCAAAGGCCAGCGCCTCGAAGACATCTTCCTCGGCATGGTCGAAGAACCTGCAGCGGCAGTTTAGCGATCAATTCGCCCTTCTGCCGCGTTCTTTGACACCCCTCTCTACCCTCAATGTGGCTGTCTGATACTTCGGTGCGCCGTCCGGTGCTGGCGATGGTGATGAATTTGATCCTCATCGCCTTCGGCATCGTCGCCTACACGAGACTGCCGGTGCGGGAGTATCCGGACATCGAGCCACCGATCGTGACGGTGGAGACTTACTACCGTGGCGCTTCGGCCAGTGTGGTGGAAAGGCGCATCACGCAGCGCCTCGAGGATCGCATCTCGCAGGTGGAGGCCATCAAGAACATCTCCTCGATCAGCACGGATGGAAAATCGGAGATCACGGTCGAGTTCAATCTCGGTCGCGATCTCGACGCTGCAGCGAATGACATCCGCGAGGCCATCAGCCCGGTGCTGCCGACCATGCCGGAGGAGGTCGAACCGCCCAACGTGGGCAAAACCGAGCTCAGCGCCGAGGTGCTCATGTATTTGAACCTCGCGAGCGACTCGCGAAGCACGCTCGAGCTGACCGATTACGCCGAAAGGTATCTCGTGGACCGTTTCTCGCGTCTGCCGGGCATCGCCCGTGTGCGCATCAATGGCGGCACACGCTATGCGCTGCGCCTGTGGCTGGATCGTGAGGCCCTCGCGGCACGCCAACTCACCTCGTTGGACATTGAAGAAGCACTTCGACGCGAAAACGTGGACCCGCCCGCGGGCACGGTGCAATCGCTCGACCGGCAGTTCACGGTGCGCATCAGCCGACAGTATCGCACGAAGGAGGACTTCGAGAAGATGGTGATCGCTCGCGGTGAGAATGGTTATCAGGTCCGTCTCGGCGAGGTGGCGAAGGTGGAGATCGGCGCGGAGGAATCCCGCACCATTTTCAAAGGCAACCGCATCCTGATGGTGTCGCTCGGCATGATCCGGCAGTCGCGTGCGAATCCGCTGGAGGTGGCGAAGGCCGTGCGGGCCGAGGCGGAGGAGATTCGCAAGACGCTGCCGCCGGATTTGAGCCTCGAAAATAGTTACGACATCAGCCAGTTCATCGAAGAATCCATCCACGAGGTCTATCGCACGCTCGTCATCGCGCTCGCTCTCGTCGTGGCGATCATTTACCTCTTCCTCGGCAACATGCGTGCGGTGCTCGTGCCCATCGTGGCGGTGCCGGTGAGCGTGTTTGCGACCTGCATCGTGCTGCTGGCGCTCGATTACTCGATGAACACGCTGACGCTGCTGGCCTTTGTGCTGGCCATCGGGCTGGTCGTTGATGATGCCATCGTGGTGCTGGAAAACATCCACCGCCGCATCGAGCACGGTGAGAAGCCGCTGGTAGCGAGTTTCCTCGGCACGCGGCAGGTGGCCTTCGCGGTGATCGCCACCACGCTCGTGCTGCTGGCGGTGTTTGTGCCGGTCACCTTCATGCCGGGAGACACCGGAAGGCTGTTTGCTGAGTTTAGCGTCACGCTGGCCATTTCAGTCGGTTTTTCGGGTTTTGTAGCCCTGACGCTCTCGCCGATGCTCGCGTCCAAAATCATGCGAGACCGCGAAAAGGATGGTTTCGTGGCTGTGATGCTCAAAAAGGTCTTCGAGGCCATTCAGCGGGTCTATCGCTGGGTTTTGGGCGGCATGCTGCACTTTCCCGCCACCTCCATTCCAGTCGTGCTGGGCCTCTCTGCGCTTTGCTGGTGGCTGCTGCAATCGATTCCCGATGAGTTCACGCCGCGCGAGGACCGTGGATCGTTCTTTGTGACTTCGACAAGCCCACCCGGCACCACTTTTGCCAACACCATTCAAACGATGGACGAGGTCAACGAGAAGGTCATGTATCTCGTGGAACAGACCAAGGAGGCAACCCGCATCAGCGCCCGAGCACCGCGCAGCTTTGGCTCCGCGGCGGACTTCAACGAATCCATCTGCGTGGTGACACTCTCGCCCTTCGGCACGCGACGCAATGGCTTCGACATCATGACGGAGGTGCGCCAGCGCACCTCGGACGTGCCTGCGGCCAAGGCTTCGGTCATCATGCGCCAGGGCATGATGCGCGGCCTAAACAAGCCGATGGAAATCGTCCTCAGCGGCCCCACCTACGAGGAGCTGGCAGAATGGCGCGACATCATCCTGACGAAGGCCAAAGAGAACACGAAGCTCGTCGGCTTTGACTGCGACTACCGAGACACCAAGCCGCAGCTCCGCGTCAGCATCAACCAGGCCCGCGCCGCTGATCTCGGCGTCTCCTCGGCGAACATCGGACGCACGCTCGAAACGCTGCTCGGAGGCCGCCGCGCCACCACCTTTATTCACGCGGGCGAGGAATACGATGTGATTCTTGAAGGCAGCTACGGTGACAAGCGCAGCCCGCTCGATTTGAACAACATCTTCGTCCGCAGCGAGCGCTCGAAGCAGCTCATCCCGCTGGCGAACCTCGTGACGATGGATGAGTTCGCCGACAGCGGCACTTTGAACCGTTACAACCGCATGCGCAGCATCACCTTCGACGCCGAGCTGGCCACTGGTTACAGCCTCGGCGAGGCCCTGGCCTACATGGAGCAGCTCATCAAAGACAACCTGCCCTCCAGCGCCGTCGTCGGCTACAAAGGCAACGCGTTGAAGCTGAAGGAGAACAGCGGCAGCATCGGTCTCGTGTTCGGTTTGGCCATGTTGATCGCCTTCCTTGTGCTCGCGGCGCAGTTTGAGAGCTTTGTGCATCCCTTCACCATCATGCTCACCGTGCCCGTCGCGGTCGCTGGAGCGTTGCTGGGCTTGCAGTTCATGGGATTGAATCAAAGCATCTACAGCCAGATTGGCCTGATCATGCTCATCGGCCTCGCCGCAAAGAACGGCATCCTCATCGTCGAGTTCATCAACCAGCTCCGCGATGAAGGCATGCCCTTCCGCGAGGCCATCCTGCAGGCCAGCGAGCAGCGCCTGCGCCCGATCGTGATGACGGCTCTCGCTACGGTGATGGGCGCTCTCCCACTCATGCTCGGCAAAGGCGCCGGGTATGAGACGCGCATGGTGGTCGGCGTCGTGATCGTCTTCGGCGTCACGCTTGCCACGGTGGTGACGCTTTTCCTCGTGCCGATGGTTTACGCCCTCATCAGCCGCTACACCGGCTCGATCAGCGATGTCAGCCGTCGTTTGGAAAGCCAGCTCAACCCCGTCGAGGACGAGGAAATGGCCGAGAAGAAGCCGTATCCGACGCTGCTGTGACGAGTTGATCGTAGGCCGGATGTGTTCGGCGCACAAGACATCGCTCATGCGAGAGGCTCGTTCGCCGAACTATCCGGCTGGTTCGGGCGGCGGATTGATGTAGGCCGGATGTGTTCGGCGCGATGGGTGTCACCAACACCCTGCGTGCGCTTCGCCCAACTATCCGGCTGGTTCGGGGGCGTGGGGGGGCAAGCGGCCGTCAAACAGCCGGATAGTTTGGCGAAGGTCATCTGAGACGAATCGCCACCGGTTCCGCCAAACACATCCGGCCTACGAAGCTCAACACCATCAATTCAAGAAGCGGAACTCTGGCGTGGCCCACAGCGTCTGAATGAAGCGAGCCCACAGATCGCGAGTTTCCTCCTCAGTGGCATTGCCGGAGGTGCTCGAATCGAGGTAGTCACGCACTTGCGCGAGCTCTTTCCCGGCTGGTGCACGTTGCAGAGAACGCTGGAAGGCCAGTTGAATGCGTCTGGTTGTTTCTGACTCGGTTTTGAGCACCGAATCAGCGGCTGCACGCGCCTGCTCGATCAGCTCAACTGGAAGGCTATTGCGCACAGCATCGAGCACGGCACGCGTTGGGTGGGTTACAGCGACTTCACTGGCTTCCAGAACGCCCTGATTGCCCATGCCAAGGGCTTGGCCACCTGGTCCGGCCCGCTGGCGTGCAGCGACTTCGGGCGCAGCGAGGCCGAAGGTGGCGTGGACGACATCACCCAGGACTGCTTCCTGGAGGCCATGTCCGGCGCCCTGGAGGCCGTGGGCTTCCGCGAGTCAGGTGCGGCGCGTGGCATCCAACCCTTCGATGGTCTGGAGGCGCGTGGCCTGCTCTGGGGCGGCAATCTCACGGTGCTGTGCGCACTGCTGGGCACGCCGCATTTCCCCAGGGTCAAGGGTGGCGTGCTCTTCCTGGAGGACGTCGGCGAACATCCCTATCGCATCGAGCGCATGCTGCTGCAGTTGCAGCAGGCCGGCGTGATCGACGCGCAGGCGGCGGTGTTGCTCGGCGATTTCAGCGGCTGGACGCGCCAGAGCACCGATCGGGGTTACGGCCTCAAGGACGCCGTGGCGGCTCTGCGCGCGCGAACCCGCACACCCGTGCTGACCGGACTGCCCATTGGCCACTGCGCCACCAAGGTGTGCCTGCCGGTGGGGGCCAAGGTGGACCTGTTCGTGCAAGGGCGCGAGGTGATCCTGGGTTGGCAGTCGGACCATCGCTTGGCGCACCGGCATGCGCACCCTGATACCGCCCACGCCCACTGACGTGGTCGTACCGCAAGGGCTGCGGCGGGCCGGGGCAGCCAGCTGAGGCCGATGACCGTGGAACGGTTACATGTAGACCAAGTTGGTTACATCGAGGGCCGGGCGAGTTTTGCCACTGGCAATGGATTTTGGGCAGTCTGACGCGCGGCCAAGGAAGTCGCCGCCATCCACCCACGGCGAACGCATTCGGATAGCGCTGCCCGTGCGTATGGATCCGGGCGCTGCAAACCGGCCGCAAGCTAGGTGCCGCGTGGGTCCGATCACCTCGGGCACACTTGCGAATTGCGCCCCGGATGTACCTTCGTTTTTCTGGGGTAAGCCCCAACGGGTCCACCCGGATGCCAGGACTAAACTGCCGGCCCGGCTTCGGTTGGGGCGCGTTTTCTTGTAGTTTTGCTACATCCGTCGACCGGTCGCTAAGCGCTCTGCCCAGCGATGGATGGACGCACAAGACTGATTGCAGCGCGTGGAATGTGGTGGCGGAATCCAGGTTCTGTGGCTACATCCCGGCGAAGCAAGCGGTACACGCGTCAGTGAGTGCCTTCTGCTGTTTAGAACGGTGTTTGGTTTTGCCTCGTAGTTGGAAGAAGGAGCGCGCATGAATTTTGCGCAGGAGAAGCAGGGCGCATCCCGCTTTACGGGCTTGGGCGTGGTCATCCTGATCCACGTCCTGATCGTCTGGGCCTTGGCCAGCGGCCTTGCGCGCAAGGTGGTCGAAAAGGTGGCCGGTCCTCTCGACGTCAAGGTCATCGAAGAGCAAGTGAAGCCGCCGCCGCCGCCCGAGAAGGTGGTTCCGCCGCCGCCGGACCTCAAGGCGCCGCCGCCGCCCTGCTGATCCTGTCCATCTCCGGGGTCAACGCCAACAGCGCCTTCACGCTGCTGTGGGGCTCGATCCTCGCCACCCGACCGGCCGACCTCGCAATCGTCGGAGAACCCACCCGATTGGAAGTGGTCAGCGCCCACAAGGGGGACGTGTGGTTGGAACTGCGGACCCGCGGGCGGAGCGCGCATGGCGCCACACCGCATCTCGGGGTCAACGCGGTCCACCGGATGGCCCGCGCCGTCCAGACCCTCGAAACCACCTACGCCGAGACGCTCCGTCAGCGCCGCCATCCTCTGCTGGGACATCCCACCATCAATGTCGGATCCATCCGCGGCGGCACCCAGCCCAACATTGTTCCCGAGGAGTGCGTCATTTCCATCGACCGCCGGACCCTTCCCGGCGAGACGGAGGCCAGCGTGAAACGGGAGATTCGCCAGGTCCTCCGCGCCGCCAAAGTGCAGGCGGCGTTCCACCCGCTCCGCCTCGCGACGTGTCCGCCGTTGGAGACGGATCCCTCCCATCCGCTCGTTCAATCCCTGCTCCGCGCCGCCGGACGGAAGCGCACCACCGGCGTACACTACTTCTGTGATGCGGCCCCGCTCGCAGCAGGGGGAACGCCGTCGGTCGTCTTTGGCCCGGGCGACATTCGGCAGGCCCACACGCGCGATGAGTGGATCTCCCTCGCCAGCCTCGATCGCGGGACGGCGATCCTGGAGCGCTTTCTGCGGGCGCTGCCCTGATGCGGGCGCAGTTCAACGCAGCCCGGACCCCCTGAAGATGGGACTACGAACGAGGACGGCGTCGCTGCGGTTCCGGATTCCTCCGCAGCCGGGGGTCGCGCTAGACTGCGGCGTCACATGCGAGTCGCCTTCCTGACCCACGAACCCTTCCACCCGCCCAGCGGGGGTGGTTCGGCGGAGGCACCTTATTTGGTCCGGGAATTCGTCCGGCGCGGTCATGCGGTCGATCTGTTCTGTCCCGCCTTTCCCGATTCCGACGCCGTGGCGCGGCAATTCGGAGTCACCGTGCATCCGTTCACCCGCTGGCGCATGGGACGCTACGCGCGGTTCCGGAACCTGAAGTACCTGCTGTATCCCACCGCACTGGCGCGCCTCGTCCGGTCCACGCCGGCCCGGTTCGATGTCCTCGTGGCCCAGCACACAATCTCCGCCGTGGCGGCCGGACGCCTCCGCCGGGAGCTGGGCATTCCCGCCGTCCTCAATTTCCTGGATTACCTGACTGGCTTCATGGAGACGTGGCCCGCGTGGGTGATGCCCCGGCCCATGGTCCGAAGGCTGACGCGCTTCGAACTCTCGCTACCCCGCCGGTACGATGTGGAGGGCATCCTGACGGTATCACGTCCGCTCGCCGACCGATTCATCACCACGGGCTATCCCGAGGAACGGGTGCGGGCCATTCAATACGGCTACGACGCCTCCCGCTTTCAGCCCGCATCGGAAGGCCTGCCGCCCCAGTCCCCGGTGGTGGTGATGCATGGGTCGTTTGACCAGCATCACCTCGGGCAAATAGCCCTCGACACGGTTTCCCGGATCGCCACGGCGCGGCCGGAGGTGGGATTCCGGTTTGTCGGACGTGAGACGCCTTCCCTGTCCCGATTTGTGCAAAGACTGCGCGCAAGTGTGCCGGGCGTTCGATTGGAACTTCCCGGGTTCATCCCCTACGACGCCGTCGCCGGACAGGTGCGCTCCGCGACCGTGGGTCTGGTTCCCTACGAGGAATCCAACGGGACACACTGCGCCTTCGTAGCCAAGGCGGTGGAATACCTCGGCTGCGGCATCCCGGTGGCCAGCACCCCGCTGGAGAAT
>CALMTT010000452.1 GCA_937872615.1 uncultured Verrucomicrobiaceae bacterium
GCTCCACTTCATCAAGGAAGGTCTCCGCACCTGAATGCTCCAAAAAGGCCGCGATGTAGCGTGCGCAGGCCTCTTCACCGGTGTGCGGCGTGCCGGGATCACCATCGGGATTCACGGACGGGATGCGCACGAGGGCTTGCAGGAGCTCGACAACGCTTTGGGGCGGGTTTTCCATGCCACGAAAGGAGCCGTGGGTCGCTTCCTTTGCAAACGGAGGCTTGCGCAGCCTTCGCGACTTGGCTTCATGGTGCGCATGATCGCTTATTTGAAAGGAATCCTGGCCGAGGCCCTGCCGCATCAAGCCACCGTGGACGTCCACGGCGTGGGTTATCTGGCTCACATCCCGCTGACGACCTTTGACCGGCTGCCGCAGCCCGGGGCGGAGGTGAAGCTGCTCACGCACTACCACGTCACCGAGCAGGATCACAAGCTCTTCGGCTTCCTTACCGAGGACGAGCGGGATCTCTTCCGCCTGCTGATGGACCGTGTGTCCGGCGTGGGGCCGAAAATGGCGCTGTCTGTGCTCAGCGGCATGCCGGTGGCCGCTTTCAAAGATGCCGTGATCCAGGGCGATGTGAAGGCGCTGGCCCGCATCAAGGGCGTGGGCGGCAAAACAGCCGAGCGCATCGTTTTGGAGCTGAAGGACAAAGTGGGCGTCGTCGATGCCTGGCAGGCCAGCCGCAGTGCGAAGACCTCTCACGATCCCGTGCGCGAGGCTCAAAGCGATGCGGTGCTCGGCCTCATTTCCCTCGGCTACAAGCAGGGCGAGGCGCAGAAGGCTGTGAACGAGATCGCGAAGCAGCCGGGCTTTGATCCAGCCTCCAGCGCGGACAAGATCATCCGTGAAGCCCTCCGCTCGATGAACTGAATGGCTGACGACAACACATTCGCCGAAGTGAAGCGCCTGCTCGATGAGGGGCGAGATCGCGACGCGAATGCGTTTGTGCAGCGGCAGGGTTTCGACGGCCTCATTCCATGGCTGCGCGAGCAGCATCATGCCGAGCCAGCTGATGCCTGGCGGCTCGACATGCTCTGCCGTGAGCTTTGGCGACAGAATGAAACAGCACGAATTCGCGAAATGATCACTTCGGAGGCCGTGGATTCATCGGTGAAGTGCGGCTGGGAAGTGCTCGTCGAGGCAAAAGAAGATCAGCCGGAGGCTTTGGAGACTGCGCTGAGTCGGCTCGTGCGGCTGGAGGCATCTCGGGAGGATTTTCCGGCCTTCATCGAGCGTGAACTCGCCTCGCTGAAGGCCCTTCGCCGACTCGATGCCGCACTCGAGGCCGCGGTGGCAGATGACAGCATCAGCATGAGCTTTGCCGCGCTGCACACGCGTCGGCTATGCCTGCGCAAGCAATGGGATGTGAGCCGTCATTTTGACCAATGGATTCAAAGGGCAGGGGATGCTGCCGCTCTGCCCGTGGCGGCGTTTTTGGATGTCGTGGGGGATTTGTATGAGGCAGGCACGCTGCTGCCGGATGTCATCGCCAAGCATGGCGACTGGATGAAGCGCCAAACGATCCCTTTTGGCAAAGCAGGTTACGCTTACGCCAGCTCCGCCTTGTTTGCGGAAACGGCGGCCTGGTTGGACGGCTGCGAGACGCGTGAGGATCTGCAAGGCTGGATCGCAGCGAACCACATCACCGCGCTGTGGGCGCTGCATCGCTATGAAGAGGCTGGCACGGTGGCCGCCGAGGTGCTGCGACGGGATTTGCGTGATGCCACGTGGGATTGGAATGCGGCTGCGGCGGCCTTTGGACATGCTTTGGCAGGTCGGGCTGCTGAAACGCAAGCCGCGCTGGATGCGATCACCGGCACGAGCAGCAAAAACGCCGAATTTCAATGGGCGGCCGAGCTGGCCCGCAGTGTCCTGCGTGCGCTCAAACTGCCCCGCAGCGAGTCAAAGCGGGTTTTGAACGAGGAACGCCAGCGGCTGGCCATGGTGCTGCAAAAGCACTCGCTGAAGCTCGACCATGGTTCCGCCTCCGAGCGATATGAGCTCGCGTTGAAGGCCATCGCCAAGCATGGCGGTTTCCGTGCCCGGAGCTGGCAGCTTCGTTCTTCCATTCAAAAGCCTGTGAACCCGCTGCGAAGCTGGTGGGTGATCGGCGGTTTGCTGCTCGTGCTGCTCGCCGTGATCCGCGGCTGCATCAAACCGGGTGAGGAAGGCGTGATCGACTTTCTCGAGGAACAAAGAAAATCGGAGCAGCTTCCGATGGACGCTGCTCCGACTTCACAGGAGGAAATTGACAAGCTTCTACAGAAGCCGCAGCAGCTCAGGAGCCGCTGACGGGCATCAGAGATACTCGTTAATGAGGTTCTCGCACATTTCCTGACGGCCGCTCGCGATGAAGGGCTCGCCATTGGAGAGCGTGTAGGCCTCGAGTTCGGCGAAACCGACCTCGCCCTTCTCGATCTTCGCGCCGATGCCGGAGTCGAAGGTCGCGTAGCGCTGCTTGATGATGCCATCGAGACGGCCGTCCTCGATGATGCGGTGGGCGATCTTCAGGCCGCGGGCAAAGGCGTCCATGCCGCCGATGTGTGCGTGGAAGAGATCGACCGGCTCGAAGGACTCGCGACGGCACTTCGCATCGAAATTGAGGCCGCCGGTGGTGAAGCCGCCCATCTTCAGCACCTCGATCATGATCTGGGTGGTGAGGTAGATGTTCGTCGGGAACTGGTCGGTGTCCCAGCCGATGAGCTCATCGCCGGTGTTGGCATCGATGGAGCCGAGCGCACCCGCGGCGGCGGCCACCTGCAGCTCATGGCGCATGGTGTGGCCGGCGAGCGTGGCGTGGTTTGTCTCGATGTTCAGCTTGAAGTGCTCGGTCAGGCCGTATTCGCGGAGGAAGTTTAGGCACGCGGCGGCATCGCTGTCGTATTGATGCGTGGAGGGCTCACGGGGCTTCGGCTCGATGTAGAAGGGGCCTTTGTAGCCGATCTGCTTCTTGTAATCGACGGCCATGTGCAGCAGGCGGGCCAGATGATCGACCTCACGCTTCATGTTCGTGTTCCAGAGCGTGGCGTAGCCTTCGCGGCCGCCCCACAGCACGTAGTTCTCGCCGCCCAGCTCGTGGGTCAGCTCGA
>CALMTT010000453.1 GCA_937872615.1 uncultured Verrucomicrobiaceae bacterium
GGCGGTGCGGGTCGGGTCGGGGGCGGCTTCGGCGGCCGGGGGCGCGGTGAACGTGCGGTCGTCGGGCATGGGCGAACCCGAGGGTGGGCAAAAGTCTACCACTGATCGGACGCGATACCCGGCGGCGTGTCAAGCCGGAACCGCCGCGCCGGCGGGGACGGCCGCCCCGGTTTCACGCGAACCCCGCGGCGCCGCACCGCGTCCAGAAAGGTCCGCCCGCCGCCGCGGTACAGCCGTATTCTGACGGCGGGGGACGCGCGAGGTTAATTCCGTGGACGACGCGAACGGGGCGAGATTCCGGGCCGGGCTCGGGTACGGGCTGGTGGCCTACGGGTGGTGGGGGCTCGTCCCGCTCTACTTCGCCGCCCTGAAAGCCGTCGGCGTCCCGGCCGGCGAGATCCTCGCGCATCGCATCGCCTGGTCGCTCCCGGTCCTGTTCCTCCTCACCGCGATCGCCCGCAGCTGGGCCGACCTCGGCCGCGTCCTCCGCGACCGCCGGCTCGTGCTCGTGCTCCTCGGGTCGTCGCTGTTCCTGGCGGTGAACTGGCTGCTCTACATCTACGCCACCGTGTCCGGCCGCGTCGCGGAGGCGAGCCTCGGCTACTACATGATGCCGCTCGTGAACGCGGCGCTCGCCACCACCATCCTCGGCGAACGGCTCCGCCCGCTCCACTACCCCGCGCTCGCGCTCGTCGCCCTCGGCGTCGCCATCCCGTTCGCCGCGGCCGGCACGTTCACCTGGCTCGCCGTCGTGCTGCCGGTGTCGTTCGGCGTCTACGGGCTGATCCGCAAGCAGGTGCCGGTCGAGAGCATGACCGGGCTGACGGTCGAGTCGCTGCTGATGCTTCCGCCGTCGCTCGGCTACCTGATCTACCTGTCGGCGACCGGGGCGAACCATTTCGCGGGCGACGGCGGGACGATGGCGCTGCCGCCCTGGTGAGCGGGGAGGTATTCAGTGATCAGTATTCAGTATTCATTTTGGGACAAAGGCACATGAAAGTCGAGACCACCAAGTTTGAAAACGTGCTTCAAGCCGGCGGCATCCGCAGCGGGACGCTCGATGACTGTCGCGTGGCGCTCTTCGACACAGGCGCAGGCTTGCGTTTCACTGTCGCCCTGGATCGTGGCGGCGACATCGTGGATGCGAGCTTTAATCAGTTCGCACTCGCCTGGCTCTCGCCGAATGGCTTGCTGCCGCCGAATCCCGCTTATCACACCGGCATCGAGTGGGTGCGCGGCTGGGCTGGCGGTTTGGTGACGACTTGCGGCCCCGAGTATGTAGGCGGACCGCGCGAGGAGGATGGCGTGAAGACCTCCCTGCATGGTCGCTATTCGAATCAGCCCTCGCACATTGAACTGCTGCGCAATCCTGATCCGCGCTTCGGGCGTCATGAGATGGAGCTTGGACTGCTGACGCGGGACTCGTCGGCGTTCGGCCCCGTGTATGAGATTCGTCGCACGATCCGCTGCACGCTCGGCGTGGCGGAGATCTGCATTGAGGACGCCGTGACAAATCGCGGCGACAAGCGCGTGCCGCATCATTGGCTCTACCATTGCAACCTCGGCTGGCCGCTGCTCGATGAAGGCGCGCGGTTCGTCTATCGCGGGCAGGCCGTTCATTGGAACGTGCCGCCGCCTCCAGGTCAGGACATCGTGCAGCCCATGTCCGCCGCGGGCATGAACAGGCTCAAGCGCGTGCCCGCGCCGATGGAGGAGCACACCGGCATGAACGAGCGCGGCCTGATCGTCGAGACGGAAGCCGGGCGCGATGGCTGGTGCCGCATCGGTTTGATCAACGACAGGATCAAGCTCGGTCTGGAGATCAGCTATCCGAAGAAGGCCCTGCCTCGCATGGCGAACTGGCAGCACTACGGCCCGCGCGGCTGCTACGTCAGCGGCATCGAGCCCTTCTCCGGCTCGCTGCTCGGCAGCGCAAGGGACAAGCACGCGCTCGCCAGGCAGTTCCTCGATCCCGGCGAGACGCGTCACTACCAGCTCAAGCTGCGCGTGCTCCACGGCAGCGCCGAACTCAGCCCGCTGAAGAAATGCGACGGCCAGGTCCACCCTTGGCGCACACTCATCCCCTCATGAACAAGATCAAACACAGCGTCCTCGGTCTCGGCTGGTTCGGCGAGAAGCACTGCGAAGCGCTCGCGGCCATCCCCAATGTCGAAATCCATGCGATCTGCACGCGGAACTCGGATAGGCTCGCCGAAGTGGCGAAGCGCTTCGGCGTGAAAAAGACCTTCACGAACTACCACGACATGCTCGCCGACCCCGAGGTGGAGTCCGTCAGCATCACCACGATGTGGGACCAGCACGCCGCGCCTGCGGTGGCCGCGCTCGAGGCGGGCAAACATGTGTTCCTGGAGAAGCCGATGGCCTCCACTGTGGCGGACTGCGACGCCATCGTGAGCGCCGCCAATGCCGCGAAGAGCTTCTTCATGACGGGACACATCTGCCGGTTCAATCCGCGTTACGCGGCGGCGAAGCAGGAGATCGCTGCCGGCAGGATCGGCAAGATCATCTCCATGTATGCCCGGCGGAACTTGCCCGCGTGGGTGGGCGCATCGGTGCTGGACAAGATCGGACCCATCATCGGCGACTGCGTGCATGACACCGACCTCATGTTCTGGTTCAGCGAGTCACGCGCGGTGTCGGCGTATGCGCAGACGGTGCAGGTGCGCCAGCACGCGAACCCCGATCTTGGCCAGGTGATGTATCGCCTGGAGAACGGCGCGTCGTGCATCCTCGAGTCCGTGTGGTGCCTGCCGGACACGACGCCGTTTCAAATCGACGAGCGTCTGGAGATCGTCGGCACCGAAGGCAGCATCTCCATTCATGACACGCATCCGAACCTCATGATCGTGGACAGCAAGGGTTCGCGCTGCCCGGACACGACCTACTGGCCCACGATCCACGGCCAGCTACGCGGCGCGTTGCGCGATGAGCTGGCGTATTTCGTGAACTGCGTCGCCACCGGCGAGGCCCCGACCGTCATCACGCCCGAGGAGTCACGCGAGGCCGTGCGTGCGTGCCTCGCGGCAGAGGAGTCGGCCCGCACGGGTCAGTTGGTCAGGATTTGAAACAAGACATGGCACCATGAACTCATCGCTTGATCGTCGATCCTTCGTCACCCGCTCCGCCGCCACGTTGGCAGCCTCACTAGGCGGCGCTCCGTTGCTGACGCGCGCTGAGAACAAGCCCCTCAAGCTCGGCATCATCTCCGCGGCGACGTATGCGCCCAATTATGACGGCTCGAAGGTGCAACGAACACCCGGATCGCATCACGGCACCGCGTTCTCCACCACCTTCAATGGCTGGGACGAGGAGAAGGCGAGGCATCTCAAAGGCACCTTCGTCAAATCGGGCCGCAAGCTCGACGGCGCACGCGTGGTGAAGATGTGGGATCCGGACAAAGCCGCCGCGCGGACGCTGGCGGATGTAGTCGGTATCGAGACCGTCACCGACACGCCGGAGCAATGCTGCGATGGCGTGGATGCCGTGCTCATCGTCGATGACGGCAGCGGCTCACAGTGGAAATACGCCGGGCACGCGCTGCGCAAAGGCGTGCCCGCCTTCTGCGACAAACCGCTGGCTATGACCGCGCGTGAGGCCGCCGCCATTGCCAAGCTGGCACGCGAGACCAAGACGCGCTTCATGTCCGCGAGCAGCCTGCGTTTTGTGCCGGACATCATCAAGCTGCGCAACGAACTGCCGCAGCTCGGCGACGTGCATCTCGCCAGCGTCGTGTGTGGGAACGAAATCGTCTATTACGGCATTCACGCGCTCTCGATGGCGTATGCGGTGCTCGGCAAAGG
>CALMTT010000454.1 GCA_937872615.1 uncultured Verrucomicrobiaceae bacterium
TGGCGCTGAGGCGCGGGTCGCTGGAGTTGCCGTCCAGCGCGATCCAAGTGCCGCCGCCGGGGGCGCTTTGACCTTCCTCGGCCACGACGGTCACTTGCACAGTCGGTGTGTTCACATCGAGATGGAGCAAGGCGCTGCCGCTGCTGAGCTTTGCATTAAGCGCGGCGGTGTTCACATCGGAGGCGGTGACGGCAAAGCCGCTGCGGAAGGTCTTGCCTGGAACAATGGTGTCGCCTTTGCGCAGCAGCAGGCGCACCGCTCCGCCGCCGATCTCGCTCCAGAGACCGAAGTTCGTGCTGGCGGTGACTGCCGAGCTGCCGGTGCCGAGGCGCAGGGCACCGTAGAAGTTGATGAGGCCGCTGGGACTGATCGCGGGATTGAGCGGCAGCAGGTCAAAGAACGCATTGCTGCTGTCCGGCGCGGTGGAACCGCTGCGGGCCTTCAGGCGGGTGTCCGTGCCGTCGTAGCGCCAGATGCCCTGGAAGTTTGAGGCGGTAACCGGCGGGCTGCCGGTGCCCAACTCCATGTGGCCGCGGAATGCGATGTGGCCGTTGCTGGAGAGCACCGCGCCCTGACGGATGGTCTCCCACTTGCCCAGCGAGGCAGTGGCGTCCGCATTGGGTGCGTCAATCACTCCGGAGCCGCTGCCGCCGCCCGTGCTGCCAGAGGCACCGAGGAAGACGGGAATGATGGCCGGAAGGCGCAGGACGACATCATCGCCCGTGCCGCCGACATAGGAGATGCGTGCGGACAGGCCAGAGCCGAGGAAATTCGCGCTGACTAGCGCACCTTCGGCCAAACCGTTGAACGTGCCGGTGCCGCCGGTGCGGGACACGATCGTGTAGGTCTGTCCGGCGGACGGAACAAAGCCGCCGACGGACGCGACGCTGAGTGTTGCGCCGCCGAGGTTCATCGCGCCGTTGGCGTTGAGTTGGTCGTAGCCAGTGCCGACGGTGGCTCCGCCGATCTGCACGCTAAAGGTCGCTCCGCTGCTGAGCACGACGTTCTTCGTGTTGAGGATGCCGAGTCCCGCGCCCGGGGCGATAGCGCCGCCGGGGTTGACTTGGGTGACGCCATTGATGGTGCCGCTGCCGTCGAGCGTGCCGGTGCTGTTGACGATCACGTCGGTGGCGGCAAGGCCGTCCGCGAGGGAGCCATTCACTCGCAGCGAACCAGCGTTGATGGTGGTGGTGCCGGTGAAGGTGTTCGCGCCGGAGAGGTTCGATGTTCCTGCACCTGTCTTCACGAAGTTCCCAACACCGCTGATCACACCAGCGAACTCGGTGGATGAGCCATCGCCACCCGTGGTGAGGTTGCCGTTGCCAAGCGTGATGCTGGTGCCGCTGACTCCTGCGATGGAGCCTACGGTCTGAGAGATTCCATTGAGATCAAGCACCGCGCCGCTGGCGGTGAGTGTGACTGCCGTCGTGCTGGGTAGCGACCCTGAGACCCCGAACGTCACTGCATCAATGCCAACACTCATATTTTGGTTGGGATCCAAGCCAACGAACGTGACCGTGTGAGCCCCTGCTGTGGGCACCGAGATCACCGTGCTGAAGTCGATCCAAGCATTGTTGGTCGTCTGCCAGTTATAGACAGTGACGCCATCCAGCTTGACGTCACACGGTTGGAGCTGACCAGCCCTTGCGGCGGCCTTCCACGCGAGCCTGTAATTGCCCGGTGCCGGGAAGTTGACTGACTGACTGAGCGTGCTGTTGCCTTGAATGCTGACGGCCTGCACGCCATTTGGTGCGGACTGGTATGCCCAGGCAACACTGTTCGCCTGCAAGGCGGCAGCATAAGGAGGATTGGCGGTGCTGGTCCAGCCAAACGCGGTCTGCTGCGCGCCGGTCATGAAGTTGTAATAAACAGAGTCACCAGCGGCGAGCGCGGGACTTTCAAAGCTGCCGTTCTGGATCAGGGACCTGAGACGGACGGTCCCGGCGTCAATCGTTGTGTCACCCGCAAAGGTGTTGGCTGCGATCAAATCAAGCGTGCCCGCTCCGCCCTTGGTCAATCCACCTGCGCCACTGATGACGCCGCTGATCGTGCTAGCGGTGCCGGTGTTCGTCACGGTCAATCCGCCATCGCTGATGATCGCAGCATTCACGTCCACATCGACGGCGGTGAGATCGACGCTGCCCGCGCCTGTCCGGATGGCGGCAGGGGTGGCCAAGGCAGAGACTTCCGCGGGCGACAGGGCGCGATTGAAGACGGCGACTTCATCCATCAATCCACTGAAGGCCTGACCAGCGTCAAAGGTGCCACCGAGCGAATCCTGATCCTGGCCGAGCACCATGCTACCTCCACCGGTAATGGGTGAGCCGGGGGTAATCGTCCCTGCAAATTTCTGCACGCCGTCCACATAGACTACCAACGCACCACCTGCGCTGTCCCAGGTCATCGCGAGGTGATGGAATTGGCCATCACTCAGGATCGGACTAATCGAAGGAGTGATGGTCACCACGTTGCCATTGACCCAGATGTCATTGGTAGAGCACAGGATTTCATTGTCGGTGCCAGGAACTGCGTAGGAGAAGAAATACCCTGCGTTCGACGGTTTCACCCAAGCACTGACCGTGAATGCCGTGATGGGCCAGGCACCACTGACGGGATTGGTGATGGCGTATTCAGTAGTGGTGCCGCCGGGGAAGCTCAGCGCCCCGCCGAACTTGCCTGCGACAGCACCGTCACCCGCAGCGCGAAACACGGTGGAACTGTTGCCCGAGCCGCTGCTGTCGGTGAGCGTCACGCCATTCGTGGCGGGCGCTTCATTCATGGTGTAGTGCAGCACCGCGCCCGTCGGCAGTGTTGGAACGGGACTGGCTGAGGTGAAGACTCCGCCACCAACACCGTCGCTATCGGCGAGCACCACAATGTTCCCAGCATCGGCCACCAAGGCCCCTGCCGTGGTGATGTCACCCGCTGCTTCCAGCGTGAGGTCGCCACTGGCGGTGGACAAATGGCTGCCGGCAGCGGTGTTGATGTATTGACTGACTTTCACCGTGATCGTGCCCGTGCCTGAGGTAGCGATGCGGGCGTTGATTCCAACGGCGACATTGTCGATGCCGGGCGAGGCATCATCGTTTTGAAGGTCCACGTCGAGGCTCTTGTTTACCGCGAAGGTGATACTGCCGTTGAGGTTCACAGCGTCATTCCCGGTGCCGCCATTGAGTGTGAGACCGTTCAAAGCGGTGCTGAAGGCTCCGATGTTGATGGTGTCCGTGCCGCCTGCTGCGTTGAGGGTGATGAGACCCGTGATGGTGGCCAGCGGGATGCTGACGCTGTTCGTGCCGCTGCCGGTGCCCGCGCTGCGATTGAACAGTTCCACCCAAGCTTCGCTCGATTCGTGAAACGGCACAGCGGGGGACAAAACTTTGATCGCCGCCAAATTAGCGCCAAACACCGCGTCAAAATTAGCTGGGTCGGGCGGTGTGTTTACTTCCAATTCGTCGATGGCGATGTTCGGATCAGAAACCTTGACGCGCAGGCCCGTGGCCTCGAGCGGATTCCCACCCTGCGAGAGCTGATAGCCGTGCCGCAGATACGGAGTAAAACCGTCGGTGGCGCCCTGATAGTTAAGCGTGCCGACGGTCACCCAGCCGGTCGAGGCGTCGCCGGTTTCCGTCGTGCCGGTGCCGGGACTGACTACCTGCGTGTACTGAATAGT
>CALMTT010000455.1 GCA_937872615.1 uncultured Verrucomicrobiaceae bacterium
CCTCATCCCGTCGATCTGGGGCCAAAGAGGTCCGCTCGTCCGATGGACCTCTGCGATCAGGTGTCAGCCGTCCGGCCATGTGGCGGGTGCTGGAGATCCACAAGATCATCCGGGCAGGTCGTCATCCAAACTGCACGACGCTGGCAAAGCAGATCGAGGTGACGGCGAAGACCATCCAGCGTGACATCAGTTTCATGCGGGATCAGCTCGGGCTGCCAGTGGAATATCATCCGATCAAGAACGGCTACCACTACACGCAGGAGGTCAACGAGTTCCCCATGCTGCACCTATCTCGCAGCGACTTGGTGGCGCTCTTCTTAGCACGGCATGCTTTGGAGCCCCTGCGTGGAACGCGGCTGGAACGAATGCTGGCGGAGAGTTTCAGTAAGATCGCCGAGGCTTGCCCTGGCGAGGTGTCGATTGAATGGCACGAACTGGACGATGCCTTTTCTGTTAAGGCGTCGGGAGTGCTGGCTGCGGACGTGTCCTTGTTCGGTGATCTGCTGGATGCCATTCGCAGCTCACGAGAGGTGAGTTTTGATTATCACAAGCTCACGTCCTCCAAGCCTGAGCGGCGTTCAGTGCGTCCGCATCATATCGGTCAGATCGAGCATGGCTGGTATCTGATCGCGTTCGATCCTGCCCGTGAAGCGATGCGCACCTTTGCCCTGCAGCGCATCTCCAACCTCGAAATCCATAAAGTGAAGTTCACCCGGCAGGCGGGATTCAATGCCCGTGATCATCTGGGAGGGGGCTTCGGTGTGTGGAGCTATGCCGGGGAACAAAAGCGCAAACACGAGGTCCACATCCGGCTGGAGGGCTATGCGGCAAGAATTGTGGCCGAACGCCAGTGGCACCCGACCCAGGCCATACTGAAGATCAAGCCGGATGGCAGCGTCATTGAATTCCAAGCAGACCTTGCCGGGCTGGAGGAAATCACACGCTGGGTGCTGAGCTGGGGCAGCAAGGCAAGGGTAATCGGCCCTCCCGAGCTGAAGAAGCGCGTGCAGGATGAGTTGGATAAGATGGCGAACGTGGACTGATCGACGCCCATACCTTCTGAAACATGTGCTGTGGGTTCGTCACAACTGACACAAGGGTTAGGCTGTGCTAACCCACAGGGTTTGCCAGAGGACAAGCCAAGGCAGCTCCTTCACAGGCACCTAGTTCACATGTGGCCTTGGTGTAGTTCTTCATGAGTGCCAAGATTTGGCACTTGAGTGCAAGTTTTGTAGCGAATGAACAAATCCAATTCGAATGACACAGCACCACTATCCCCAGCACCTAAAGTTGACGCCGTAACCTTGGTGCTTGCTCTGCATATTGTCAAAAGCGGTGCCAAGGATCTTGATGAGTATCGAGATGTAGTGAAGGAGGTTCACCAATTTGATAAATGGGTGAAAGACATGGTGCATCTGGATCAATGCATTGACTGGCTGTCGCGGGGAGTGGTCCAGATAAACCAAATCACGTTTGATGAGCCGGCAGTCGAAGCAGACTATGCCAATCAAAAGAGTGATGGCTCATTAGAAATCATACGTTGTGGTCTTCCGTTTCGGGTCACAAAAGAAAACATCGATAAAATTGATTCAGCGCCTGGTTCGTTTGTGTGGGTTTGGCAGAGCCATGACGAAGGAGACAAATGCTGGTATTTTAACGAGTTCTACAAGACCAACGTCCATCTAAATCAATCATGCTACATGGAGGAGGACTGTGGAATCTACGAATACATTCATTCATACGAATCGACGGAAGATTGCCTGCTTCGACTTCTGGGAGGGGACCATTACCCCTTGTTCAAGGATGTGAAAATCCAATCCATCGTGTCGCTGCATGCAGCAGCGACCTTGGGAGATTTTTCCGATGTTCCCCAAGATATGTTCAATTCGGCCTTCGAGTGGTCGTCGCAGCGCGAATACGGGGAAACACCGATTCACTTTGCGGCACGTGCGGGGCACTTCAATAAAATACCGCTGTCCGTGATCAATGCGGAGGACTTGTTGAGATTTGGGACGGTGAGTCACGAGCTAGGCGTCAAACATCAAGACCTGGTCGAGCTTTCCTGGTTTGAAGATTACACCTACGACCCGGAGAACGACCCGAATCAGGACCACCCCATTCTCGTGAGCAAGACCCTGCGGCATGTGTTTGCCTGTCCGATCTCATTGGCAGTGATCTATGGCCAAAAAGACAGAGTTCTCGACGCCATTCGGTGTATCCAGCCCACAGAGTGGCAGTTGGTCAATAAATGCGCACATCAAACTCTGGCCGAGGTGGCCGAAAAAACGGGTCTCACAGCTGATCTTCAGGATCTGCTCAAGGAAATTGAACTTCTCCCACCCCTTGTTGAGGAAGCCTACCCGATGGAGCACTTGATCCTCGAACCCATTCCGAACGAAGACTAATCGTCGTGGAGCGAAGGCGTGGCCAGTCGGCCGTCACCGCTTTAAATTTTTTCAGAAAAAGGTTTTGTTAGAACAGCGGTGTCACCTTTTGGCACTCGACACGTGTCATCCTTGGGGCATGACGAAAACAATCCAATCGAACAACTGTGTTACGTTCTCCAAGACCAAGGAATCCTTCGGTGGATTCTCCAACATGTCCACGGAATATCCGATCGTGGTGAAAGGAGTGGTGTTCCCAACTTCGGAACACTTTTATCAGTGTATGAAATATGTGGATCATCCTCAGGTTCAGAGGGAGATCATCGGGGAGAAAAATCCTCTTCTGATGAAGAACAAACAGAAGAAACATCGTGGACTCATTCGGAAAGATTGGGAGGATTTGAAGGAGGTGATCATGGAGATCACAGTTCATCTCAAACTGGTTTCCCATTGGGTGAAGTTCGGGAATCTTCTCATCGAAACAGGTGAGAAGGAGATCGTTGAGATTTCGAAAAAGGATTCGTTCTGGGGGATGATCCCTCAGGTTTCGAACACTGGAATTCTCGTGGGTGAAAACAAACTGGGGGAGATTCTTGTTCGATTCAGGGATCTGATTCGAACGGAAGGAACCAGGAGTGAACTGGTGACCTGGAATCCGGATCATCAGTTTCGGATCATGTTCAATGGTGAGTTCATGGAAGGGATGAAAGTTCAGGAAAAGGTTCAAGAGGTGGGAAGTCGTTCGTTCGATTATCTCATCAAAAAAAGTGCTGCTCACTACCCTCAATACGGCCTTGCGGCGTAAGCCTGACCCGAGTCATGCACTATCTCCTTCTGATTCTCTCAGCCGTTGCCCTTGCGGCCATTCAAGGGCTTTTGATCGTGCTCAAGCTCACGGGTGAGTTCGCAGTGGGCTGGGGCTTGATTCTAATGCCCTGCTGGTTCGTCTGTGCTGCGATCGTAATCGCGGCACTGCTCTGGCTGTTTGTCCTCTTTATGTGAAAATCACTCCTCATGGCTTCTCCATATCTCACCAAGACCGATTTCAAAATTGCCTTCGATTGCGCCACCAAGCTGCACTATCGCAAACGCGGCTATGGCATCCTTCCAGCCGCATATCCTCGATTGGCATCGGGTGGGACAAATCGGAACGACTGACTTTCCGGATCCCGTGCCTGACCAAAGAATTCAAACGTAACCGGGAGCAGTCGCTGCTGCAATAATGCGAAATCGACACCGCCGCCATGGTCATGATCTGGGCGCATTGGACAGGGCATGCGGCTGCGGCAATGACCGGTGTCTAAATCCGTCCTTAAAAACAAATTCACCATGAACCGCCGCAACCTTGTCGCAAACACCATCAGTCTCGTGCCTGGCGTGGCACTTTTTCGAGGCCAGGCTGTGATAACTTCACCATCCACAGCGCTGGACGAGTATCCATCAGGCGATCTCGCCGCCTTGCACGCCTCCCGAAATACCGAGGAAGTCGTGATGGAACTGCTGCAACTATGCCTGGAGCGCATCGGTTGGCAGGGAGATGTGTCCGATTGGCAGAACAATCTAGATCAGGCGCTTGACTGCATTCAATCGTGGCTCGCGTCCGAAAGCGATTCAGTGCCCATGCTGATTACGGGCTTTCAGATGAACTGCCTCAGGGACCTTTGTCATGCCGCCTCAGCTGGCGACGAGGCGCAGACCTTGTTGAGTGCCTTTGCTCTGTGTGATGCTTTCATGCCTTTCAATCACTGGGTCGAAGAGGGGTTCGTCACTGGGAAGCATGACAAACTGACTGAACTCGCACGCCGTCATCCGGAAACCCATGCACTCCTGGGTGCAGCTACGTCGAGAATCCGCTTCAAGAACTGGAAAAGCATCTAAATGCTTGGTAGCTCGGGAATTGGGGCGAGAGCAGCAAGACGGACAATGCCGACCATCACAAGTTCATCCGCGAGCGTTTAATCTTTCGTGCCCTTGCACTCAAAGAATGGGTTCTCAAATATGCCGATCATGGGCTTTACTTGAGTAAACGATGAATATTTTGACCACATCACATATGAGCAATACAACCAAACTCACCTGCAATGAAAGCGAAGACCTCAAAAAGACAGCACAAAAACTAAAAGGGCTTCGTGACTCTCTTAATTCACTATCATTAGATGAGACACTTGATGTCAGAGGTTAACCATCAACCACCACTGCTGCTGCTATGCAAAAAATACTGGACTTGGGATTCATGTTGTCCGCGCAAGTTAAGCCAAGTAACAATACATGGTCATTTTCTATCGGCAGCAATCGCCATGCTGCAAATGTGCTATATGCGTTCGTTTTTCATTCAGGTGAAGGCGATGAGAAGCTTTCCTCCGTTGTTTACATCGGGCATACGCGCAAAAGCTTCGGAAACCGAATGTGTGGTTACCAATATGGGCATGGCAAAGGCGTAAACAGTCGCATGCATCGTGCAATTAGCGAACATCTGATTGCAGGTGGTGGGGTTGATGTCTTCTGCATGCCGAACACAAGCCGTATGAGCATTCAAGACATTCCCGTTGATCTTGCAGCAGGCTTAGAATATGGCCTCATACAATTCTACGCTGAATTTAACAAACGAGAAGGTCATCAACTGTTATTCAATTTAGCTGGAAATCCTGCTCGGAATTTGGAAGCCACTGCGGCTGCGCAAGATGAACAGGTAGAGGAGGATTTAGATTATGCCAGCCCAACTAGTCCTCCTGCGAAGCCTCGCGAGTCGTCTTGCTTTCCACAAGTGCTGAGAGATCCAGGTTTTTGGCGTCAGCGGATAATTAATGTTCCCACGTCTTTAAATTCTTGGTTTGGCGACCACGACGGAATTGTCCTGGTAAAATTAATCGCAAAAACGGGTTCAAAAGAAGTATCAGCTGTAATTAATCGTAATGCACAAGCCAACCGCATGCCTCGATTAATCTTCACCGGCCGAGACGGCGACATTTACCAAGAGTGGAAGCATTCGAATCATGAAATCGGTGACAGCATCTCGATTTGCGTCACTGACTCAGATTCGATCACAATTACCTGATTCAAAAGTTTGTCGGAAATGGGTGACAGTGGATCATGGTCTGCGTCTCTACGAACTGTCGCAGAATATCCCAGTAGGATACGAATAATTACTCGAGCTCGACCTTAGAGTGCCGGGATCTGGCACTCGGGCTTGACTAAAGTCTGGCATGACAACTTCCAACCGTGCTGAAGACAGCAAACTCAACGCCCATAACCCTGACACAATCCGCCGGTTAATCACCAACCAGAAGCACGAGCACATGCCGCATGCATTTCGTGCGGGCTATGGAGGAATGCAGGACTTCAACCGTCTGGTTCCGGTTCTCCGTAGCATGGAGCCAAGTGAAACCGGGCGCTGGCTGGATGTCATCGACGAGGTGTATGACACGCATCGGCACTGCCAACCCTGTGGCTGCAAGGTGCTGGCTTATCAAATTCTGATCAGTGAGGGTCGGTTGCCAGAGCGCCACCTGGACTATCTAGAACAATATCGCAACATCATCACGCGCTATCCTCCTGTTGGAGGTCGTGATTTCATGGGCGAAGTGATCGATTCTCTTTACCATGGGAAGGAGCACCCAAATGCCAGAAAGCACCTGTCTTGGTGGGGATCAGTATTCGAAACAAGCCTCAGGCCCGATGAGGACGAGGCCAGCAGTGCAAACCACGCACACGAAAACAGGTAACACACCAGAGTGTTGCTTGATTTTGGTTGCCTGGCATGAGCCGCCTTTCGAGGCACGTTTATTTCGAACCCATGAGCAAAGAACAACACAAAGGAGGGTCAGCCCCACTGATTCGTAGGCTGGAGAAGCTTGTCATTCAGCTTAAGAAGAAGCAGTTCACGGCATCTTATGAAGAGTTATCCAAAAGATTGGGAGTGAGTTTGCGCACGGTGAAGAGGGATGTGGATTTCTTGAGGAAACGCGGATACCAGATCGAATATCAAAAGAGCAGCGGATTCTCCATTGTGGAACCAGGCGGGGCAATGAGGGAGATGCTGCGAGAGGACACGAGTGAGTTGTTGCCAGCGATCGCAATCATGCGGTCGATGTTGCAGTCGGTTTCCAAAATAAATCCGGGATCAGGTGCTGGCGATCTGCTCAATCAGTTTTGTCATTTGCTGGAACAGCATGGCATCAACCTCGACCAAATCGGGAACTACATTTCCAGCACTGCACAGCCCATGCCAGCTAGGCTGCTACCGACCTTCCGCAGCGTGGTCAAAGCGCTGCTCGAAAAAAAGAAGCTCCTCATTCACTACAAGAGCAACAGGGATACCAAACCGCAAGAACGCTGGATTCATCCCTATCATCTCATTGAGAATGAAGGGCGATGGTATTGCCTGGCCTACTGCTGCAAGGGAAGGGGACGTCGAATGTATGCCCTGTGGCGGATTGAAAAAGCCGTTGTTCAGGACGCCTCATTTGAAAGGCCCTCTGAGCTAGACGTAGTCCAGTTCTGGGAAGAGCAGTCGCAGGTTTTTGGCATCTGGGTCAATGGAGCACGAAAAGTCGAGATCGTCCTGCGCATGAAAGGTTATGCGGCACGGTTGCTTGAGGAGTCCAGTTACCGCCCCAAGGCCATGAAAGTGCGACGTCCTTCAGCCGATCCGGAATCGGTGCGGGTCAGTTTTTATGTATCGGCATTCGAGGATGTGGTCCCTTGGATCATGCGCTGGGGGGCTTACTGCGAAGTGGTTTCACCACCCGAATTGCGCGAGATCGTGGCAACCCAAGCAAGACGAATGCTGAGTCTTTACGAGTCATCCAACGGGTAGGAAATGAAACCTAGCCAGCCCCCCCCTCCAACTAAGCTGGGTCCATTCAGGCCATCGATAAGCACCCATTCTTTATGAAATACAACCACCACCAACGCAGAAATCCTATTCCTTCATTGATGTCTTTGGGGGACTCATGGAATTCCCGGCAAGAGCAAGCAGCCAACTCTTGGCTGGACCATTGCTCACGTATGGGGTCGGAGTCATGATTTGGACTCCTATACGCGCCTCGCCAACCTCGCTCTCATCCCGGAATACCTTGGAGGGCTTTCTGACAAGCAAGGTCCCCTCACACAATACCTCCGATACCACGCATGGCAGGTCTATCAATGGAGGCCAGCTGATGCAGACGAACCCATCGCACCGGCTCATTATGCCGAAATCCGCTGGAACTATCTGGCTCCTGTCGCTGATCCGGTTGCATTCTTTCGTGATGAATTTGATACGGCCAACTGCCGGCGCAGCAGGGTATTGAAGCCTCTTATGTCTTCAGCCTTGGGTGGCCAGGTTTAAACAGGTTGTCAGCTCGCCAGTAAACCGCTGTCACTGGTCACATGGCCTTGGACGGGTTTTGTCGTCTTCATGGTGGCGGCTGAGTCGCTTGAGCAATCTCGACATGTTGTCGTGCCTTCATGGTTGGATTTGCGCCGGTTTCCGAAAGCAACCTAAAGGGTATCAAGCTCGGGCAGTCGAAGATGGTAGCGGGTGCCTTTGAGTTGTCCGGTGCGAGTGAGGGCCGTTTTCTCGACGAGGTCTTGAAGATCGCGTGTGGCGGTGGGGCGGGTGGCACCCGTCATGCGTATGTATTTCTCGGCACTAAGGCCGCCAGTAAAGCCTTTGGGACCTTCCTCGAACATGCGGAGAAGGGCTTTTTCCTGCCGTTCGTTGAAACGCCCGCGATGCAGGTCAAAGAAGCGGGCTTTGGCGATGAGGAACTCCACCAGCATCTGCGCTTGCGCCTGGGCCGTGAGCACAGTCTTTGCGAAATAAATCAGCCAGGGGGTGATCTCCAGGCTGCGGTTGGTCAGCTCCAACTGCGCGTAGTAAGCCTTGCGGGCGCTGTTGATGACCTGGGAAAGGGGGATAAGCACTGGATGGCCAAGTCCATCGGCCAGTGCTTTTTCAGCGATGGCGCGGGAGAGTCGGCCATTGCCGTCCTCAAACGGGTGGATGGTGACAAAATAGAGATGAGCGATGCCTGCCCGGGTCAAAATGGGCAGCGGGGAACTACCCGTAGGAGAGGTGCGGGAAAACCACGTTAAAAATGCCTCCATCTCAGCAGGCACCGACGCAGCGGCAGGAGCCTCAAAATGGACTTTGGGATCATGAACAGGACCGGAGACGATCTGCATCGGGGTGGGGTCGCTGCGATAGCGACCAACGTCTTTAAGATCGCGCCTGCCTTGGGTGACCAGACTGTGCCAGTGGCAGAGACGATTGTGGCTGAGAGGGGCTTCATAACCCCGATAAAGATCCACCATGATCTCGGCAATACCCGCTTCTGCGGCTGGAACACGGCGGTTGTCGGTGGGAAGTCCAAAATGCCTGCGGATCGAAGACTGGAGGCTCTCGCGGTTGAGCAGCTCGCCTTCGATTTCGGAAGTCTGGTGAGCCTCCTCGCTCATGATCTGAATCCTGAGCAACTCCTTATCAGACTGACGCACATGGGCAACGCTGCCAGCAAAGCGCCCCGAATGATGCAGAAACTGGTTCTCCAGAGCTGCTAAATCATCGGGGTTGTAACGATACGAAGGCCAATCTGGGAGTTGCCAGTTCCAAGTCATGATTCAAAAGATAGGATCATATAAATCACCAAAGTAGTTTACCGTGATTTAAAAGACAGCAAAATTTCCATCACTCGGACGTTCGTGACCACTCTCAAAGGTTCATCCCGAGATACGCCCCGCCACTGTGGAGATTTGCCGAAGAAAAGAGGATTATATAATTATAGTAAAAAATGCAGAAAACCTTCTCATTATACTAAGAAAAAGGCTTGGCGTTCGTTTTAGTCATGGTAATGAGAAAAAGAATTAACCATAAAATATACTATATCTATGCAATCTAACACACAATCACCCCATCAATCCAGCGAATGGCAAGTCCCTCCTGGAAGATACTCCGCCGTTCTGACTCAGGTTTCACAGCGTTCTGATGAGGAAATTCGGCTGGTTTTTACCTTGTCTAAGAGCTGCGGACTCATTGGGAGCAAAAGAGCGGGCAAGCTTTATTCCGAGAAGCGGCCGATCTGGCTTCAAAAAGACCTCACGTCCTGGTTGGGCACGGACCGCTTGCAACAGCTGTCGGCGGATGGCCATTTGGGCATGTATGAACTCAGCAAACTGATCGGGACGCAGGCTGTGCTCGAAATCACCAATCAGGGCCACGGTCAGAGCGTTCCTCTGTCAGTGATTAGAGCCATCCTTCCGGACACCCCCGGGAATCTCAAAATGAGCAATCTCGGCGGACCCAAGTTCCGCATGTCATTCGCGCCCCCGGCGAGTGGCCATGCAATAGCGGCATGATCTGTGTTATCTACTCATGCTGGACTGAAGCTTCGCTGTTCTAACCAAACCTCTGGATCTTCAGCCACTCTCACCTCCACCTACCAACCGGCCCGGTCTGACTTGTTCAGGCCGGGCCGTTCTGTTGGGTGAATTCATCCACCTCAACCCATGGCACGGCCCCGACATTATTCGCCCGTGATCTCCAGGTTTGTCGTCTCCGTCCTCTACCACGAGGCCCGGCACCGCAGGATTCCGATGACTCGTCTCACGGATGATCTGCTGCTCCAGGCACTTCGTGGCACACC
>CALMTT010000456.1 GCA_937872615.1 uncultured Verrucomicrobiaceae bacterium
AATTTTGCGTCATGGGGATCAACATGGTGGTGATCGGTGTATTTGTCACCATTGTGCTGGGCTATGGCGCCTATCTTCAAGACATAGACGCGGTGAAGCGTTATCGTGAACCGCTGGTATTTTCGCTCGAAGCCTATAAAAATCAACACGGCCGGTATCCTGATCGGCTCAGCGCGGTGACCGGTGCTTACCAGGGTAAACCGCGTTTAATTGAAGACACCATCCTCTATTACAACACTGGCGACCGTTTTCTCCTCTCCTTTTTTGATCCGAACCCAGAGGTTCGGTTTTGGGTCTATGATAGCGCCCAAAAACGGTGGAAGGTTACCGATCGGTAGACGAGGGTTCTACAAACCAACGGCGGATTAACTCCACTTGGAAACGGTAGCCATCATTCGTCCGCTCGATCAGCTCCCGTTGCAGCAATAATTTGATCGCCCGTTCCGCCTGTTCTGGCGCGTGCTGGGCCAGGGCTGGCTGACCAGCAAGACAAACTGCGGCAACGAGCGGTCCAAGAAGTATTTTCATCGACAAAGTCCGTTCCGTGATGGGCCGATCAGAGACTTAAGCTTAGACTTCAACTTCCGCCTTCGAGCTTCTTTTTCAGGTTGCCGAGCGCAGCCTGATAGAGACCGGTGACGGCCTTGAGCGCGGCTTCGTCGTTCTCCTCCGGCGGCGGGTCGTTGTTGACATACGAGCGGTAGAATGCGCCCTTCCACTCGACCTTCGATTTGTCGCCGTCCGGCGTCACCGTGATGGTCGAGGAATAGTTGGACACCGGAAGGACCTTCGGGTCTGCCTTGGGCAGTTCGTAGGAATAGGTTTTGCCCTCGGCGTTGTACTTGAGGAGCTTCTCGTCAAGCGTACCGTTGGGAACGGTGAGCGTGCGCGTGGCGCCGACCGTGTTGTCGCCCTTACCCTCGGTCTTGGTGGCGATACCCGTCCAGCCCATGTCCTGGAAATTACCGACCGCGGCCCACACCTTGTCCGCGGGCGCGTTGATTTCCACGGATTCGGTCACCTTCTGGCGCGAGGGTCCGTGCGCCAGAGCCAGGGCAGGCATGAGGCCGGCCAGCGCAACGGCGAGCGCCAAACGTTTCAGCATGAAGTCCTCCAGTTTTTTTCTTGGGGCGGGTGTGTGTTCGCTCGCAGGGCTTGCCTCACGCTCGACAGGGCCGGACCATAGAGCCAAGCCCGCCGCCAGCGCAATGCACGGCCCGGTGCCGATCGCCGCGTCGCCTTGACCCGCACGGTAGACGTTGTCATACCGCTGCTCTCGTGCTTTGGTCTAATTTCGTGAGAACAGCAAGAAACTGACGACATGGGTGGATCGATGGGGGCCGAAGGCTCGGGCACTGCACACGCTTCACGTCACTATGAGAATGTCGCGTGCCCTTTTTGCGGCATTCTTTGTGACGATTTGGAAATCGAAAGCTCGGCCGGCGGACTGAAAGTCAAGCGCAACGGATGCCCCAAGGCGATCGCGGGCTTCGAGCGCAACGCCGATGGCGAGACCGCGTGGCTGCGCACCGAGATGCCCTCCGACGCCGCCTGGAGGATGATGTTGTTGTGCTCGAAGGTCTCGGCTTCTTCTTCGGTGAGCGGGAGGAATTCGGCATTGCGCTGCGGACGCCAGGGGAAGCCGTAGATGCGGTAAAAGCCGAGCACATGGTCGATGCGGAAGATGTGGAAGACATCGGTGAGCTTCGCGATGCGTTGACGCCACCACGTGAAGCCATCCGCCTCCATCACATCCCAGCGGTAGAGCGGGATGCCCCAGTTCTGACCCCATTTTTGGACGAAGAGATCGTCTTTGAAGATCTTCTCCGGCGGAGCGCCGCCGCTCCAGCCGAGGTCGAAGAGGTGAGGATTGGCGAAGACATCGGCGCTGTAGTAGTTCACGCCGATGGGGATGTCGCCCATGAGGCGCACGCCGATCTTCGTGCCGTATTTGTTCAGCTCCCGCCACTGCGTGAAGGCGATCCACTGCACCCACGCATGGTAGGTGGCCTCCGGGCCGTCGGGATCGACGCTGCTGCGGGCATCGGCGGGCCAGTGGTCCCAGAGTTCGTTGCCGTGCTTGTCGATGAGCGTGCGAAAGATGGTGTAATCCTTCAGCCACGCGGCCTCGGCCTTGCAGAATGTGGCAAAGGCCTTCGCGCGGGTTTTGTTTTTGCCAAAGCGGGAGAAGGCGAGCTGGAGGAGCTTCGTCTTTACGCGGCGTGCCGCGGGGAAGTTCACCAGATCGCCGCTGAAGTCCTCGCCCGCCTTCGCGGCGGCGATGTCGGCTGTGGTCAACTCCGGCAGGGTGTAGAGGGAAATCTCCAGCAGCACCGGATCGAGCGCCACGGAGCTGATCGCGTTGTAGGGGCTGTTGTCGGGCCCAGTTTCGTTGATGGGCAGGAGCTGGACAAAGCCGATGCCATGCTCCGCCGCCCAATCCATCAGCTCCCGCAGCGCCCGGGTATCGCCAATGCCGAAGTCATGGTCATGGCGGAGGGCAAAAACAGGCGCGAGGATGCCGGCGGAGCGTTTGGGAGTCATAGAGGAGCCGCGATGATGCGGTGGACGGCCTCAGATGCAAATGGCGTGCCGGGTGTTTGGTGAATTGGCTCACGTCATTTAATCAAAGGATTGGTTGGAATGCAGGCCTGTTATTCGCGTCCGGCATGGCGAGAATCCTCCGGATTGTGCGACTATGTGTTCTTTCTCGGTTACTCAGGCATGATCTTGGCAGAGGTATTCGAGAGTTTCACCCTGCCGCGCACCTTGATGCCAGTTTGGGGGTTCCACGACGGCGATCTGTTCACACTGGGGCGCTATCAGAGCGGGGAATTCACGAGATTGTGCGCTGGATAGATTTGCCATCTTTGCAGAGGCATCCTTGACCTTTGGCTTTACTCCCCGCCCGCAAACAACGTCCTGAGCTCCTCCAGCGCTTCACCCTCCGCACACACCTCGCTGAGGTTGGCGATGGCGGCGGGGATGTGCTGCTCGAAGTGGGGTTTGCCGAGGTTGCGGCTGAGGTTGGCGTAGGCGCCGAGGGCCTGCATGAGGCGCTGGGCAGCGCAGAGATAAAAGATCTCGCGCAGCTCGGCGAGGTCGAGGCCGCGATGGGTGGCGTAGAAGCTGAGGAGTTGGTTACGCTCGGTGCGGGTGAGGGTGACGTAAGGATCGTAGAGCAGGCTGGCGAGGTCGTATTCGGCGAGGCCGAGGCGCAGCCCCTGGTAATCGACAAACCAGGCGTCTTCGCCGCGAATGAGGACGTTCTGACTTTGGAAATCGCGATGCACGAGGCAGCGCGGCAGCCGGGCAAGCCGACGGCGGAGGCGGCGCAGGGTCTCGTGGGCGGCGTTGTATTCTTTGTCGAGAAACTCGCGGCCGAGGAAGCCGCGGACGTAGTGATCGAGGAAGTAGTTCTGCTCCCACTCGTAGAGCGCTTCATCGAACTCAGGCTCGAGCTCGGCATGGTCGGCGCGGCTGAGCTGGTCCTCGCCGATACTGTGGAGCTTGGCGACCTCGCGCAGCGTGGCCTCGTAGAGTGGAAAACGTGTGCTCCAGGGCCGCTCGCGGAAGCTGTGCAGATCCACGCGGCCGAGATCATCGAGCCACACGCAGAGACGCTGCTCGTCAAAGGCCTGGATGCCGGGCACATGCACGCCGAGCTTTGCGAGACGCCGCGTGGCGGGCACGAACTTGGGATTGTCCCGCCGGGCCATGGTATAGACCATGAGGATCATCGGCGCGTGGGCGTCGCTGGCCCAGTTCAGCCGGTAAAAATGCCTGTCCGAGCCGCCTTTGACGATCTGCTCGACCTCGCACGCGAAGTCACGAAGCGCGGGAAATTGCTCGCGGGTGAGGATGAGGAGCGCTTCGTGTTCGGGAGGCATGCGGTGAAATGACGAATGAGGAATGCGGAATGACGAATTTGGCGGGAGTTTCGGGTTTCAGGTTCCAAGTTTCAAGAGGCGTGTGCTTTGGCAGGTACTTGAAACCTGAAACTTGGAACCTGAAACTGTCCCGGCTTTAGAAATCGACATCCTCAAACGTGCCGGCGGCGGTGACGTTTGAACGCACGATGCATCGCGTGAGACGGGCGCCGGTGACGACGCGGGCGTGGGGCCAGAGGATACAGTCTTCGAGCTGACAGCCGGGCTCGACGATGGCTCCGGGGCCGATGACGTTCGTGCGGCGGAGGATGGCATCGGGCGAGACCTGGGCCTCGGGATGAATCGCCGGGCCGTGCATGCCATTGAGGGCGGCGTGGGCGGCGAGGTATTGCGTGCGGCTGCCGAGATCCCACCACTGGCCTTCATCGAGCACCACCGCGCCGACTTTGACGCCGCGGCGGATCATTTCGAGGAAGATGGGGATGACGGACTCGACTTTGCCCGGCGTGAGCCAGTCGTGGATGGCCGGTGAGCAGGCGTAGATGCCGGTGAAGAGGTGCGTGCCTTCATCGCCGGTGTCGAGCTTGTTGCGGATGTCGGTGACGCGGCGGCCCGCAGCATCGTAAGCGATGTGCAAGGCGGGTCCGTGGCTGCGCAGAGCGAGCGTGATGATGTTCCCACTGCGCTGATGCTCCTCGATCAGCGGGGCGAGCGGCAGGTCCGTGAGGATGTCGCCATTGTAAACGAGGAAGGGCTCGTCGTGGAGGAGGTCGCGCACGTTGGCGATGCCGCCGGCGGTCTCTAGGCGCACGGGGCTTTCATTGCGAAAGGCGATGGGCATATCCCGGTAGCGATGGTCGGCGAAGGCCTTGTCGTATTCGCCGGGCAGGTGGTGCGTGTTTACAACGAGACGCTGCACACCGGCCGCATGCAGATGATCAAACGCATGCGTGATGAGCGGTCGGTGGAAGACGGGGATGAGCGGCTTCGGGAGCTGCTCCGTCAGAGGACGCAACCGCTCGCCGAGGCCCGCGCCGAGAACGAAAGCCTGATTCACGGCGGCGGTCCTACCAGCCACGGGCGAGAGGCGCAAATGGGAAGTTCACGCCTGCTTCCGCTTCGCTCGAAGGACGAAGAAGGCGACGACCAGCGCCACGCCGGACAGCATCAAAAGCATGTTGCGATCGTTTGGGCTGCCGCCGGATGCCTCGGGGGCAGGTGCAGGCGCCGCGGCAGGTTCGTCATCCTTTGCCTCGATCACTGCGGGCGGTGGCGTGCGGGGCTGCCAGGTCTTCAAGTCGAGGACGTAGCTCGTTTCACCAGGGAACAGCACCTGGAAGCGCTCCAAGGCCGTGCCGCGCACCACATTCCGCAGGATCACGCTGAGTTGGCCAGCCTTGGTCGCCTCGATGGAGAAGCCGGTCGCGGCATGCGGTAGCTTCACGCTGGCGGTGCCGGTGAGCACCACCACGTCGTCGTCGCTCGCCAGCGGCACATTTTCATGCGTGGTGAAGGTCCACTCAAACACCGGCTCCAGCGGCGGGGCGCCATCGAGGAGGAAGCGCACAGTTTTCCGAATGTGCTCGCTGGCCTGCGTCTTCCACTGCGCCTGCTGCGCGGCGGGCGTGAGGGCAAAATCGGCCTTCGTCACGGACGGGGCCACGTTCGGGTCCGGCTCAAAGCAGCGCGGGTCCACCTCCGTGCGGAAGCTGAGGCCGCCCTGGCCATCGAAGGAGGCATGGATGGGGATTTCCGGCAGCGGATGGGCATGGGCGAGACCGCAGAAAGCGGTGAAAGCCAGGGCAAGGAGGAGCGGGAGGCGCATCCGACCAGTCTGCCACGGGAGCCGGGGCTGAGACGAGCCCTTTCTGCTCACCCCACAAAAATTTTGATAGCCAAAGGCCCCTCCCCCCGTGTTTAATGCCGCATTCCGCGATTTTTGGCGTCCCGAGACCGGTCCGCCGCACGGAACCCTCCACTCAAACACACCTATGAAATCCATCCTCACCACCCTCGTGATCGCCGCCCTCGCTGCTCCCGCCTTCGCTGGCTGCGGCAAAACCGAAGACGTCAGCGGCAAGCTCAAGAAATTCGACTCCGAGAAGAAGGAAGTCACCATCGGCAGCAAGAGCTACAAGCTCGGCCCTTCCGCCTCCGTTGATGAGAAGCTCGTCGGCAAGGACGTGACCGCCAAGGTCGGCCACAACAAGGTCGAGTCCATCTCCGCCAAGAGCTAATCGGATCATCGGATCACGATTCAACAATGTGAACCCGGAGGCATCCCCTCCGGGTTTTTTTATGGACACGCATGGCGTGGGAGGAGTCAAATCGTGCTGGAACCGCCGCCTCATCAGACGGCGGCTCCACATAGATAAAACATAGACATACCCATACCATGAAAACAAACACACACAGGAGGGACGTCGGCTTCACGCTGATCGAACTGCTGGTGGTGATCACCATCATCGCGATTCTCGCGGGGCTGGCGATCCCTGCCGGGCAGGCGGTCTTGAAGATGGCACGTCAGAACCAGGCGACGAACAATTGCAAACAGGTCATCATGGCCTTGAAGCAGTTCGCCGCCAAAAATCAGTCGCAGTACCCTGACTCGGTGCTGAACCCGCTCACCGGCGGCACGGCTCAAAATGCGAACGAAGCCTTTCACCTGCTCTTCCAGCAGCGTGTGATCGACGACGAGCGCATCTTCGGCAGTCCCGCTGGCTACAGCCCGGATGGCATGATTGGCAAATCACCCGCGTTTGCGAATGCGGTGACCGCCAATGAAAACCATTGGGCCATGACCGCCGGCCTCACCGACACCAGCGCCAGCAATGTGCCGCTCGTGTTTGAAAACCCCGTCGCTGCAGCCTGGCCTCCGCAATGGAACGCCAGCGTGGCCGGGCAGATCCGCCCAGGCCGCACCTGGACGGGCGGTCAGGTCATCATCGGCCGGCAGGATGGCAGCGCGGAGGTCGTCGATCTCAATGGCAGCACCGGCATGGTCACCGTGCCGCAGAAAGCCGGCGGGATGGACATCTTCACGCAAGCCACCGATGGGCAAACGCAGGGCATCCTGCTCCCCGTCGTCAAAGGTGGCGTGACGGGATTCGCAAAGGACAAGGAAGAACTGCCCGGCAGCCTGCCGGAGCACGAGGACCTGCTCAAGCCGGCCACACCGCTGGAGAACTGATCACTGATTGAAGCAAACCCACACCGCCGGATGCCCTGTGTGTCCGGCGGTTTTTTTGTGGCTTCACGATGCGATGCCATGGCAAGGGCGCCCATTCGGCAGGCGTTTGAGCTTCATGTCCCCATCCACCGGAATCCTGACGGCATTGACGTTTCTGACCTGCCTCGTCACCCACGCTCAAGTCCTGCCCGGCACACAACCGCTCCCGCCGAATCCCGATTTCTCCGCCACGATGGTCGCAGGCATCGACAAGATGGCGCTGAGGCTCATCGAGCAATCCAAGACCTCTCGCAAACCCACGCGGGAGAAGCTCAAAGCGGCGATCGGGCTCGTGGACGAGCGTGTCCCCTTCAAAGCACTCGAACTCGTTGGCGATACGACCACGCCGGCGCTGATTCACGAGACGGAAACATGCCGCGTGTTCCGCGTTCGCTGGCCTGTTTTCGATGGAGTGCATGGCGAGGGCCTTTACGTGCAGCCGAAGGGCAAGCCCACGGCTCGCGTGATCTACATTCCCGATGCGTCCAGCACGCCGGAGACGCTCATCGAAGGCTTTTTGATCAACAGTGGTGCGGAGGTTGTGCTGCCAGCGCTGATCAGCCGTGATTCGGAGTTCAGCACGAATGACAAATTCGGCGTGAAGACCAATTGCTCGCATCGAGAGTGGATCTACCGCCAGAGCTACGAGCTCGGCCGCCACCTCATTGGCTATGAAGTACAGAAGACGCTGGCGCTGGTGGATTGGTTCAAGGCGCAGCAAGAGCAGGTGCCGGTGCTCATTGCCGGTGTCGGTGAAGGTGGCATGCTCGCGCTGCATGCCGCGGCCATCGATGAGCGGATCGATTCGGTCTATTCCGCGGGCTACTTCGCCCCTCGCGAGAGCGTGTGGGAGGAGCCGATTGAGCGAAATGTCTTCGGCTTGCTCCGCGACCTTGGCGATGCGGAGATCGCCAGCCTTATCGCGCCGCGTCCGCTGGTGTTGCAGCACCTGTTTTATCCCAAAACTGTCGTGTCGATGGAAGCTCCGAAAGGCGCTCGTGGCATCGCGGCACCCGGAAGGCTCACCGAGCCATCCTTCGCGGCTTTCGAAGCCGAGATCGCTCGCACAAAGCAACTCGCGTCTTCGAGCCGCATCCTCACCGCGACTGGCGAAACATGGAATGACAAGATCATCCACCATCTGCTGCCTTCCGTGTCGATCACCATCTCTTCTTCGCCGGTCATCACGCTGAAGCCGGACCCCACGCGGCAAAAACGCCTCGTGCGGGAACTGGAGGCTTTCACGCAGCGTTTGCTCGTGAGCACCGAGACCGAGCGAAACAACGAGTTCTGGAAAAAGCTGCCTTTGAAGTCCCTCGCGGAGTTTGAAGCCCACACGGAGAAGGAGCGTGATCGCTTCTGGAACGAGGTCATCGGCCGTCTGCCAGATCCCGACAAGCCCATGAATGCGAAAAGCCGCTTCGTGCGCGAAACGGACAAGGTCACGATCTATGAAGTCACGCTCGATGTTTGGGATGATGTGTTCGCGTGGGGATGGCTGTGCCTGCCGAAGGAGTTGGATGGTAGGCGCGTTCGCCAGAACGCGGAAGCTGGTGACGCCCGCACTCTGGTGAGTGCGCCTACACGCCGGCCGGTCATCGTGTGCCAGCATGGTTTGGAAGGCATTCCGGAGGACACGATCACCACCGATGCCTCCCAACGCGCCTTCGGAGCTTATCAAGCCTTCACGCTGAAGCTCGCCGAGCAGGGGTTCGTGACCTTTGCGCCGCACAATCCGTATCGCGGCATGCATGCGTTCCGCACGTTACAGCGGAAGCTCAATCCGCTAGGCCTCACGCTCTACAGCGTCATCAACGGTCAGCATCAGCGCATCCTCGAATGGTTGAAGGCGCAGCCCTTCACGATCCCGGAGAAGATCGCCTTTTACGGCCTCAGCTACGGCGGCAAATCGGCCATGCGGACTCCCGCGGTGCTCAAAGATTACTGCCTGAGCATTTGCAGCGGCGACTTCAATGAGTGGGTGCGCAAGTGCGTGAGCAAGGACCTGCCGATGAGCTACATCCACACGCACGAATACGAAATCTGGGAGTGGAACATGGGCCGCACCTTCAACTACGCCGAGATGGCAGCCCTCATCGCCCCGCGTCCTTTCATGGTCGAGCGAGGCCACAACGACGGCGTGGGCATCGACGAATGGGTGAACTACGAATTCGCCAAGGTCCGCCGCCTCTACAACAAACTCCTCATCGGCGACCGCACGACCATCGAGCATTTCGACGGTCCCCACATGATCCACGGCGTGGGCACGTATGATTTTCTCAAAGAGAAGCTGGGCTGGAAATAGCCTGATCAGGCCTTCTTCAATTCATCAGCAAGCACGCCCATGCTGGTGGCGAAGCGGTTCATGACGAAGTCACGGGCTTTGGCGGCCTTGGCTTTCGAGCCAGCGGGATCTTTGGCCATGGCGAGCACCGTGTCGGCCACGCGGCCGAGTTCGTCGTCCTTGTCGAGATCGAAAAGCCAGTCGCCGAGGCCGATGTCGCGCCACATGAGGCCTTTCGTGGTCTGCTCCGCCCAGCGGCAGACGATGGCGGGAATGCCATTGCCGATGCACATGATGGGGCTGTGCATCTCATGACCGAAGAGGCCGGCGCTGCGGCGGTAGGTGCTGATGGCCTCATTGGTGAGCCAGTAGTTCTCACGCCACACGACGCGTGCTTTGACGGCCTCCGGCAGCTTGTCGTAGAGCATCTCCTTGCCCACCTGCATCTGCGTCTTGTCCTCGGGGCAGAGGAGGATCTTCAAATCGGTGTTCTCGACGACTTTGATGATCGCATCCAGCAGCGGTTTGCCATCGTGATCACGCATCGCGTCGTTGCGTGCCTGCTTCACGGGATCGGGCTTGGCCTTCTTCTCGGGAATGGTCCAGTAAGGCGTGAAACGCAGGCGCGGGATGCAGCAGAGGAATTTGCCATGCTCGAGGCCGTTCGCCTTCAAGAAGGCCTCCGCCTTGGCATCATCCGCCAGATCGACGGCGAAGGCTCCATCGGGCCCGTAGTCCATGAGCGGGCAGCTGCAGCCTTTTTTCTTCGCGAGCTCCAGCGATGCAGAATCGCGGAAGTAGGCAAACTTGGCTCCGCTGAGCACTTCGACCGAATTGGCCACCGCACCATCCGCCGAGGGCTTGGTGGAGGTAGGACCTTGTGAGCTGAATGTGATGCCGTAGATGCCGTAAGGCTTGCCAGTAGCTTTCGACCACTTCACGACATCTTTCTCGGCCACCAGCGAAGGGCCGCTGCCATGCAAAAGGAAGTCACACTCGTCGAAAGCCTTCTTCACGGCCTCGCCGTTGACGATCTGGACTTTGGGAAAGCGTGCCTGAAGCATCTCGGCCACGCCATTGTCCACTTTGGACGGCCAAAGGCGCACTTCGGCCTGCGGCAGGTGCTTCTCAAGCAAGGCCAGGACACCCGGCGTGTGTGCGATGTCGCCGATGTTCACTGTCTGCCACGATGAGCGGAGCAGCACGCGAGGTGCACGACCTTCCGCGGCGGCAGCGGAGATGGCGGCGAGAAGGGAGGTGTGGAGAAAGTGACGGCGGTTCATGGAGCAAGAAGAAGGTGATGATGGCTGCTTTTTGGACGTGAAATCTCAGTTGGGTCTCCAATCGCCCGCCCGGGCCTCGCCGGGGTTCACGAGCATGATGCCTGGACGCGTGAACTCGATGCGGCGCTGGCGGTAAAGGGCTCCGAGGGCCTGCTTGAAGGCTTTTTTGCTCGCTTCAAAGACGGCGCGAATCTTATCCGGCGGGCTGTCATCATCGTAAGGCAGGCGGCCGCCGCTTTGCTTCAGCGCATCGAGGATTTTATCGGTCAGCGAGGCCACCCGTTGATAGCCGGAGGCATCGAGGCTGAGGTCGATCTTGCCGCCGGGATGGATCATCATCACATAGCCCTTCACCTGCTGCCCGATGGCGAGCGGTGCGCCGATGTTGGTGTGATACAGCAGGCCGAGGTGTGTGCCTTCGATGATGGCATTGTAGCCGAGCGGCGTGCGGGCGGCGATGAGCAGACGCACCTCCTGCTTCACCTTAAACGGCGGGCGCTCCTTGCTCAGATGCCGGTTCAGCCGCGTGGTGGCGATGATGCGGTCGGTCTTGTCATCGAGCATGACGTAAACGACGACCTTCTCGCCGGGCACGACCTTGTGCTCGCCTTGTTCGCGAAAGGGCAGCAGCAGATCTTTGGCGAGGCCCCAGTTCAAAAACGCGCCGATGTTCCGGTTCACGCTCACCACCTCCAGCGTGGCAAATTCTCCCACCATCGCGAAGGGCTGCTCGGTGGTGGCCACGAGCCTGTCCTCGGAGTCGCGGTAGATGAAAACGTCCAGCGGCTGGCCGATCTCGGTGCCGCGAGGGATGTAACGGTTTGGCAGGAGGATCTCGCCGAGCTCACCGGCGTCGAGATACACGCCGCGGGGCGTGCTGTGGAGCACGGTGAGAGTGTTTCGCTGGCCGATTTTCGTCATGAGCGACCAGTAGAGGCCGTCGCGGGGTCAAATGCAACGCCCGTGACGGCTTGCGTGGCCACACCGCGCTTATTTCTCGAATCCGGCGCAGTTCAGCTCGACGAATTTGGCATCACGTGCACGGACGAGCGCGTCCTCGACGGTGATGAAGCCATGCCTGGCGAGGTGGATGAGGCTGTCATCGATGGTGTGCATGCCATCAATGCCGCCGATCTGGATGAGATTCGGCAGTTGAGTGAGGCGCTTCGAGCGGATGCAGGCCGCGATGGCGGAATTTCCCACCATGACCTCGGATGCCATGACACGTCCTGACTCATCACGACGCACGATGAGGGACTGGCAAATCACACCGCGGAGGGAACTGGCGAGCTGCGAGGCCACAAAGTCCTGCTGCTCCTCCGGGAAGGCATCCATGATGCGCAAGATGGTGCTGGGTGCGTCGTGCGTGTGCAGCGTGCTGATGACGAGATGGCCTGTCTCCGCAGCGGTGAGGGCTGTGCGCATCGTTTCGAGGTCACGCAACTCGCTCACGACGATGACATCCGCATCCTGGCGCAGGGCGCTTTTGATGGCGGCGGCAAAGGTGTGTGTGTCCGCGCCGACCTGGCGCTGACGGATGACGCTCTGGCCGTGCTGGAAGACGTATTCGATGGGGTCTTCGATGCTGACGATGTTGGCCTTGCGCACGCGGGAAATGTGCTGGGTGAGCGAGGAGAGCGTGGTGGTCTTGCCGGAGTTGCTCGTGCCGGTGACGAGGATCAAACCATCGCGCAATTTGGCAAAACCCTCCACGGTGGGCCCGTGACCGAGATCGCGAATCTCCGGGATGGCATGCGGAATGTAGCGGAAGGAGGCCTCGATGCGGCCGAGCACGTAGCAGGCATTGCCACGGAAGCGGCCGAGGTTCTCCACCTGGATGGCAAAGTCGAGCTCCCACTCCTGTTCGAGCTTCGCACGCTGGTTTTCCTTCAAGACGCCGAGGATGAGCTCACGCAGGTCGGTGACCTCCAGCTCTTCCTCGGTGAGCGGATCGAGCACGCCGTTGAAACGGCCCATGGGCGGGCTGCCGGCAGCGAGGTGGAGGTCAGAACCGCCGCGTTCGATGACCATGAAAAGGTAGTCGATGAGATCGTGAGTGCGCATGATGCAAAAGAAGCAGGTGAATCAGGAAATGCCGCGGGCAGCACGGCGGAACTCGGCCTCGTTCCCCACGGCGGCGATGGCGGTGGGCTCGTCGATGATGCCCTGCTCGTAGGCAACGGCGATCGATTGGAGGAAGGTGCGGCAGTTCGGATCGTTCGCGCGGGTCATGTATTCGCTGATCTCGCTCGTGGCGCGACGTGCGATCCAGTCGCGGACCGCGCCGCCGTTTTGCAGATGCTCGACGAGGAGGGTGAGATGGCCGTCCACGCTGGGCACGAGCTTCTGGCAGAGCACGCCGACGAGTTGATGCGAGAGCAAATGCAGGCCGATGCCGACCTGATCCGCAGGGAAGAGATTCACAAAGCGCTCCATCGTGTCCGCCACGGTGGCGCTGTGCATGGACGCGATCACGAGATGGCCTGTCTCGCAGGCTTGCAGCGCGGTGAAGGCTGTCTCGTAGTCACGAATCTCACCCACGAAGATCACATCCGGCGCCTGGCGCATCGCCGCACGCAGGCCGCGGGGGAAGCTGGGCGTGTCACGCCCCACCTCACGCTGCGTGAACATGCAGCGGTTGTTGGTGAAGATGTATTCCACAGGGTCCTCAATGGTCACGATGTGCCGTGCGACGTTCTGGTTCATCCAGTGCAGCGTGCCGGCGAGCGTCGTCGATTTTCCCTGGCCGGTGGAGCCGGTGATGAGCACCATGCCGTGCTCCTGCATGGCCCAGCGGGTGAGCAGCCACTCGGGTGCACCGAGCTTTGAAAGCGCGGGCATGTCCGTGCGCACGCGGCGGAGAGTGGCGGCGAGCCGGCCGAGCACTTTGTGAAGATTGACACGGAAACGCGTGCCGGTACGGGAGACCATGCCGGTATCGACATCGAGGTCCTTCATCGTGTCGCCACCGCAGGCCTGCCAGAGACCTGCCATGGCAGGCAGCATGAGGTTTTCATCGCCGAAGATCATGAGCTGCTCGTTGATCTTCATGCGGGGCACCTCGCCCTCTTGGAGGAAGACGTCGCTCGCCTGGTGTTCTTCGGCGGCTTGGAGAATGTCATCAATGGAAATGGCCATGAGTCGGGAAGGCTAGCGGTCGTGTCATGATCTCACAAGCCCCGCGTGCTCGATTTGTTACACGAATTCGCGGGCGGGCAGGCTAGAAGCCGCCGGCGTGGCCCGTTTCGCGCAGCGATCATGACCTCACTCACGCGCCTGTTTGTTTCCACAATCCTGCTGTCGGCGGCTCTCCCGGCCAACGAGGAAGCCCGGCGTATCGATGAACTTTTGGCGCAGGACTGGCAGAAGCATGGCGTGCAGGCCAATCCGCCGGTGAATGATCAAACCTTCGTGCGGCGCATCTATTTGGACATCGCCGGGCGCATCCCGACGCTGGAGGAGGCGCGGACCTTCCTCGCGAGCGAGGACCCGCAGAAGCGTTCGCGGCTCATCGATGCTCTGCTGGCCGGTGAAGGCCATGTGTCACACATGTTTCACTTTTGGGCGGATCTGCTGCGCGTGCAGTCGCGTGCGAATGGAGGGCAGGGGGATATGACCTCGAAGCCCTACCTCGAGCATGTGAAGCGTCGTATCCGCGAAAACATGCCTTACGATGCCTTTGTGCGCGAGCTGCTGACCGCGCAGGGGAAGGTGTGGGACAATCCGGCCATCGGTTATTACATGCGTGATCTGGGCATGCCCTTGGACAACCTCTCGAACACCACGCGAGTTTTCCTCGGCACCCGCATCGAGTGCGCCCAGTGTCACAACCATCCCTTCGATAAATGGACGCAGATGCAGTTCTACCAGATGGCGGCTTTCACCTTCCCGCTGGAGACCAATTTCACCGGCATCGCGCAGCAAAAAGGCGCGAACACGATGATGGCGGCCGCACGAAAGGACACCGCGCTCGCCGCCACTAGCAAGCATCTGAGTCGTGTGTTTGAGAATCTGGGGGACTTTGTGCGCTACAGCAAGGTGGCTGCGCTGCCGGAGCGTGTGCTGAAGCTGCCGCACGATTACGTTTACGATGACGCCAAGCCTCACGACGCGGTGAAGGCCGCGACGATGCTCGGTGCGGCTGCGAAGGGTGATTTGGAGTCGTTTGCCACGTGGATGACCTCGCCCGAGAATCCGCGTTTCACGCTCGTGATCGCCAACCGGCTGTGGAAGAAGGTTTTCGGCGTTGGGCTCATCGAGCCGGCGGATGAGATCCTCGACAGCACAGTAGCATCGAATCGGGCGCTGATGAAGCATCTCGAAAAGCTCATGGTCTCGCTGCGCTATGACGTGCGGGCCTTTCTCCGTGTGCTCTATCAAACGCGTGCCTATCAAAGCGAGGCCACGCGTGGCGAGTTGTATGCGGGTGAGCCCTGCCGGTTCACCGGTCCGTTGTTGCGTCGCATGACCGCGGAGCAGATTTACGACAGCTTTGCCACGCTGATTCATCCCACGCCGGACCTTCCACGACGGCACGGCATCGACTCGGAGATGGCGGGCAAGCTCGTGTATCGTGGCAAGTTGAGCGATGCGCTCGATTTGCTCTCCGCGGAGGAGATTTTCGCCGGAGCGATGAAGGCGTCCGAAGGGTATGAGGCCATTCAAGAGCGCTCGAAGCCTTTGCGCGAGGCTTACACCGCGGCTCAAAAGGCCAAGGACAAGCCGCTGATCGAAAAATTGAACCTCGAGATCCGAAGCATCGAGTTTGTGGCCCGCACAGGCATTCACGATCATGTCGTCGTGCCTGCCGTGGCTAGGCTTTACGAGAAGAAGACCGGTAAACCTGCTCCGCCGCCGATTCCCGTGCGGAAACCCACGATGGAAGAGCTCAAAAAGGCCGGCCAGAACCGCGACTACATCGATGTGCCCGGTTACGACATTGATCGCCGCATTCCGCTGGAGGAGGAAAAGGCTGTCAAAGCCCGCGAGGAGGTCTTTCGGGCTGAAGCGGCCCGTTTTGGCATTCAGGACCTTGCCGCATATGTAAAGACGCGTGAGGCTCAAACGCGTGACTGGCCTCGCGCAGCCGACATGGAGTCGCCAGCACCCCGCGGACACTATTTGCGTGAGTTTGGGCAAAGTGATCGTGACCTCATCGATAATGCCAGCACGGATGCGAGCATGCCGCAGGCGCTCGTGTTGATGAACAGCGAGCTGTTTGAATCGATCCTGCGTCCGCACACGCAATTGCGTGTGAGCCTTTCCAAGGCCGCAACCTCCGACGAACCCGCCGCATAGGCGGCGCGGTAGGATTTGCGGATGATCAGCCAGGCGACGATGGCGATGGCCAGGATGGCGGAGGGCAGGCCGGTGGCGACGAAGCCCGTCAGCGCGATCAGGCCGTAGACGGTCGCGATCGCCAGAAGGCCGACCAGACGGGCCAGGGTCAGGCCCCGATCCGGGAGCGAACCCAGACCACGCCAGGCCAGCGGCAGGCCCAGTATGCCCGCCACGAGTAGAGCGGCATACCAGGCGAGAAACCAAAGAATATCGTCCATTTCAATCCTGAAAAATATCGGGCAGAGTGTAGCGCACAGCATCGACCCCGCCAACATCCGAGAATGGGGAAACGTTAGGGGCCGGTTGACGCGCGAATAGGCCGGAATCCCGGGCCATGACGAAGCGAGCACTTCGCAATACAAATTCGCAACGTCAGCGTTGAGGACAGCGAACCGATGAAGGGTCTGTTCATCAAACAATTCGTCGACGAGGGCCTGGGCAACGCCTCCTACCTGATCGCCTCGGAAGCGACGGGTCGAGCGGCCGTGCTCGATCCGTGGCGGGACGTCGAACCGTACCTTCAGGTGGCGGAGGGTCTTGGCCTGCGGATCGAGCCGCGTCGAAGAGGCCACGCCATCCCCCAGGAGGCCGCGGATATAGAAGTTGAGCGCCAGCAGGTTCGGATGCGCGTCGCACAGGTCGACGAAGATCGACTCGCGGAAGTACTCCAGCGCCAGATCCTGGTATCCCACCTCGGCGGCGAGGATGGCCTGCACGACCGCCGAAAGCGTGGAATCCCCGGTGGTCAGCGGGTCGTAGTACTCGAAGTCGGCGAGCTTCTCCTCGTCGGTGAAGTGGTTCCCCTGCAGGTAGAGCGCGAGCACGACGTCGGCCTGCTTGAGCACCTGGTAGCGGTAGATGACGAGCGGGTGGAAGTGCAGCAGCAGCGGGCGCTGCTCAGGCGGCGTGGACTCGAGATCCCACACCTCCCGCTCGAGGAAGACGGCGTCCTGGGGGTGGATGCCGAGGCCCTCGCTGTACGGGATGTGCATGGCCTCGGCCGCGGCATCCCACCCCTCCGCCTCTTCGGCCCCGAGGCCGAGGCGCTCCGCCATCAGGGCGTACTCCTCGGGCGCGCGCTCGGCCATCTCGGTGACGACCCGCGCCGCGAAGCGCAGGTTGTACCGGGCCATGACGTTCGTGAAGAGGTTGTCGTTCACGACGGTCGTGTACTCGTCGGGCCCGGTGACACCGTGGATGTGGAAGACCTCCGGCGCCCCGTCCTCGTTGAAGCGCCAGAAGCCGAGTGTCGACCACAGGCGCGCCGTCTCGACCGCGATGTCGACGCCCTCGCGATAGAGGAACTCGTCGTCCCCCGTCGCCCGCACGTACTTGCCGAGCGCGAAGCTGACGTCGGCGTTGATGTGGTACTGCGCCGTTCCGGCGGCGTAGTAGGCGGATGCCTCTTCACCGTTGATCGTGCGCCACGGGAAGAGCGCACCGGCCTCGTTGAGCTGCCCGGCGCGCTTCCGGGCGGCGGGGAGCATGAGGTAGCGCATGCGGAGGGCGTTGCTCTTGAGGCCGTACATGGCGTCATCCCGGCTCATGGTCGCCGCCACGTGCACCTCGTTGCCCTCCATGCGCACGAAGTGGCTGTCCACCCGGAGGTAGGGGGTGGCGAGGATCAGCAGCTCCCGCCGGTTGCAGGCCCGCTGGAAGATCTCCAGGATGCTCTCCGCGTTCCGGATCAGGTTGCCCGCCAAGGCGCCTCCACAGGTGTTCGTGCTTCCATCATGCAGGGGCTCCCGTAGACTGGAAAGCTCTGGAATCCCCGATGCCCTCCCCTCGAACCCTCCTCGCCTACAGCGCCCCCCGGAGCGGCTTCGGGGACGAGTGGATGACCTTCCTGCCCATTGGTCTCGGCTACCTGCAGGCCATGCTCAAATCCCGGTCGTTCCCCTGCCGGGTTGCCAACCTCAGCGGCAAGGGC
>CALMTT010000457.1 GCA_937872615.1 uncultured Verrucomicrobiaceae bacterium
CTGAGCCGCCTGACGGCGGGCCTCCAGCACGCCAGGCACGGGCTGAAGCCCGAACTACGAACCAAGAACGATGAATGACAAACGGCGAGGCAATGCCCTCGCTCCCAGTCTCAAAGTCTCCTTGTCTCCCGGTCTCGCTCTCGTGGACTCACTTCGCGGCTTTCACGGCGTCCCAGACTTTGGAGTACTTGGCGAGGTCGGGGCCGAGGTCTTGGATGACTTCGCATTTGGCGGCGATGTCGTCGGGGAGGGTGACGGCGGGGTTGGCGAGGAACTCGGTGCTGAGCTTGGCCTTGGCGGGCTTGTTCGGGCAGTAGTAGCCCATCCATTCCATGTTTTCGGCGGCGATGTCGGGATCGAGCAGGAAATTGATCATGGCATGGGCCAGCGCGGTCTGTTTGGCACCTTTTGGGATGACCATCTCATCGCAGCCGATGGTGACGCCCTCGCGGGGGATGAGGATGTCGATCTTCGGGTTTTCCATCTGCACCTGGAAGAGGTCGCCGCTGTAGCCGTGGACGAGGTGGAACTCGGCGGAGTCGATGCCGGCCTTGTAGCCTTCGTTGTCAAAACGGGCGATGTTCTTCTTCCAGCGGATGAGCACGTCTTGCGCGGCGGCGAGCTGGCTGTCGTCTCGCGTATTGAGGCTGTGGCCGAGGGATTTCAAGGCGGCGCCGATGCTCTCGCGCATGTCATCGAGCAGGGTGATGCGCCCGGCGAGGGCGGCGCGGTCGAACATGGCATAGCTGGCCTCGGCGTCCTTGATCTTGTCCTTCCGGATGGCGAGGGCGGCGTAGGCGAAGGTGTAGGGCACGCTGTGCTCCATCTGGGTATCGATGACCTTCGAGAGCACGGCGGGATCGATGTTCGGGAGGTTCGGCAGCTTGGCGTGGTCGAGATTCTGCAGGAGGCCCTCGGCGTGCATGACCTGGATCATGTAGGCGGTGGGAAAGACGAGGTCGTAGCCGGTGGCGCCGGCCTTGAGCTTCGCGTACATGCTTTCGTTCGAGTCGAAGGTGTCGATCACCACCTGGCAGCCGTGCTGCTTTTCGAACTTTTTGACGACGTCCGGGCTGATGTAGTCCGCCCAGGTGTAAAGATGCAGGGTCTCCGCGGCGGCCGCCGAAGCGATCACGAGGCTGAGCAGGCCGGCGAGCAGTCTCATGCGACGGAGGCGCGGAGCATGGGGATCGTTTCCTGACGGCGGAAGGAGGCCTCGGTATTGTAAGCGGCCAGCAGCAGGCAGGAGAAGGCGAGATCACTGAGGAGGGAATTCCGCAGGAACCAGAAGGTGGGCGGCAGGCCGGGCAGTCCGGTGGTCATGGCCTGCACCCAGCCGGCGAGGGTCTTGGCGTAACCGGGATCAACGAACCAGGACATGGTGTTCGTGAGGAGGTAAAAGGCGACGGAGCAGGCGAGCGTGCCCATGAGGCTGCCGAGCAGGCCGAGTTTGCCACGGGAGCGGCTGGCGAACCATGCGGCGATGGCAAAGGCACCGTAAACGCCGATGGCCTCCCAGTGCATGACGCCTTTCAAACCGGTGGCGGCGAGGTCGATGACCGCGAGCAGCAGCGGCAGCACGAGGAAGGGGACACGCTTGGAGAAGACGAGGGTGCCGGTGAAGGCGAGCGCCATCCACGGCGCGAAGTTTTCCAAAGCGGGCACCTGCACGACCTGGCCGAGCTTCAAATAGCGAAAGGCCGCGGCGGCGGCGATGAGGGCGAGCGGCAAAAGGAGCGAGAGTCGGTTCTTGGGCATGGCGGGCATGTTAGGTTTAAAGTTTCAGGTTCCAAGTTTCAAGTTGGGCCGCTGAGCGGATTATCGCGCCACCGCCTTGCCGGAGGCAACCCAGGCATTGAAGCCGCCGCGGAGCAGCCGGATGTCGGTGAAGCCCATTCGGACCATCTCCGCCGCGAGGAGGCGGGCCCGCTCGCCGATGGCGCAATAAACGAGGCAGGGCTTGGACTTGTCCGGCAGCTGCGCGAGGCGGTCGAGGCTGGGCTGGCCGTGGAGGTAGTCAAAAGGCTGCGCTGCGAGGATCTGGCCGTGCTCCTTCCGCTCGGTCTCGGTGCGGGCATCGACGATGAGGCAGCCGGCGTGCTCGGCGATGAAGCGCTCGGCTTCATTCGGGTTGAGCTCGAGCACGTTTTCCGGCAGCACGACGGGTGGCGGCTCGAATTGCGGCGTCGTCTTCGGCGCGGGCTCGCAGCCGATGACGAAAAGAATGAGGAGCAGTGGGAGGTGCCGCATGACGTATGGTGCCAGCGAAGGGCAGGGGAGCAAGTTTTGTGAGCACACGAGGTGCTGCGCCTTGCAATGACAGGGCATGCGCCCATCTTGACGAGCACTCTCTCCCGTGGGCAAAACATCTCCCAGAATCGTGATCATCGGCGCCGGCCTCTCGGGGCTGGCCTGTGCCTGCGTGCTGGCGAAATCGGGCATTCCTTTCACGCTGATCGAGGCCTCGAACGGTGTCGGCGGTCGCGTGCGCACGGATGTGGTGGATGGCTTCCGGCTTGATCGCGGCTTTCAGGTTTTCCTGCCGGCCTATCCCGAGGCACGTCGCGTGCTGGATTACGAGGCGCTGGACCTGCGGCCGATCTACCGCGGCGCGGATGTCTTCGTGAAGGACTGCTTTCACCGCGTGGCTGATCCGGTGGGACATCCGCTGGATGCGCTGACCAACCTGCGTGACGAGGAAGTGGTGCCGATGCGGGACAAGTGGTTCACGCTGGTGCTGCGCAAGGAGGCCTTTGGGCTCAAGGAGCCGCCTCGTGAGCTGCAAGAGATGGAGACCGAGGACTACCTGCGTGCCTTCGGCTTCTCGGAGAAGATCATCGACCGCTTCTTCCGCCCATTCTTTGGCGGCATCTTTTTGGAGAAGGACCTGCGCACCTCCGCCCGCATGCTGCTTTTCCTTTTCTCGATGTTTGATCGCGGAGGCAGTGCTTTGCCCGCACGAGGCATGCAAGCCATCCCGGACCAGCTCGCCGAGGCGCTGCCGCCCGGCTCGCTGAAGCTGAACACGCCCGTGGCGCATGTGCGGCGTGGTGAGGTGGCTCTCGAAAGCGGCGAACTGCTGCAGGCGGATCACATCGTAATGGCGGTGAGCGAGGAAGCGGCCTTCCGCCTGCTACCGCAAGGTGCGGTGAACACGCCGAAACCCGCCCGCTCGACGACCTGCCTTTATTTTGCCGCTTCAGAAGCCGATGTGCCGGTGAAGGAGCCGATCCTGCATCTCGATGGTGATGGTCGTGGGCCGGTGAACTCGGCCGTCGTGCTCAGCCGCATCGCTCCGGAGTATGCGCCGGCAGGCCAGCATCTCATTTCAGCCTCCATCGTGGGCATGCCGTCGAGTCATGAGCTCGAAGAGGTCGTGCGCGAGCAGATGACGCGCTGGTATGGCTCCTGTGTCCAACGCTGGAGACATCTGCGCACAGTGCAGGTGCGGCATGCGCAGCCGGAGAGCCGTCAATTGCGGCTCGATGAAGGTCCGCTCGATCCGGTGATCGAAACCGGTCTCTATCGCTGTGGCGACTGGTGCGAGGACGTGTCGATCAACGGAGCCCTGCTCAGTGGTCGTCGTGCCGGTGAAGCATTGCTGAGAGCGATTGGCGAGCCGATTTGAACTCTATTTGAAGAGCTTGGTGCCTGCCTTGAAGTGCGCCGCATGCTCGGCCATGCGCATTTCGACGCGTTCGCGGATGCTGCGCTCGCCGATGCCATCGTGCTTGGTGGCCACGAGGGCCTTCAGCAGGTCGATGAGGGATTTTACATCGTCCATCATCACAAATTCAGGGGCGATCTGGCGCTGCAGGCCGATGTTGTGGTAATTGCCTAGCGGCACGGAGATGCCCACGCTGCGGATGCCCGCAGCCTGGACGGCGGTGGCTTCGCAGGCACCGGCATCGAGCAGGCAGCGTTGCACGCGGATGGCCTGTTCCTTGGCGGTGGTGGTCAGGACGGCCACGGCCTCGCTGTCGAAAACGGAAACGCGGTCACCGACGCGGACCATGGGGCCATCGCCCATCACGGCGCCATTCACGGGGCGGCTGGTCTCGATCGAGACGAAGACGCTGTCTTTGCCGAAAGGCCAGTTTTGAGCCAGATGCCATGCTCCGAGCCATCCGACCTCCTCGGCGCGGGTGAAGGCGGCATGCACAGTAGTTTTGATGTCGAGCCTGGCGAGTTCGAGCAAGGTCATCACGATGATGGCGCAGCCGATGAGATCATCGCAAGCGGGGGCCTCAATGCGGCTGTTGGTGATTTTGACCGGGAATTTCCATGTGGCGATCTCACCATGCGATTTGCGGAGGCCGCGTTTGATGGCGGCATCCATCTCCGGGGTGAAGCTGCCACCGAGGAACTGCCAGCCATCATCGCCCTGCACAAACGCGGGATGATCCATGTGCGCACCGAAGACCCAGGTGGGCTTGCTGCGCGTGCTGCCGTTCTTGTAGGTGGCCAGCAGGTTGCCGAATTTGTCGCGCTTCAACTTCACATGTGGGATGTCGCCCAGGATGGCCTCGATCTCGGCACGGACATGATACTCGTGAAACGGAGCCGTGGGCTGCTTGAGAAGTCGCTTGAGGATGCTAGGGAGACTGAGGGCCATGAGGCTCACCGTAACGCACTTTTATCAAACGCCAACATCTCGTGAAGAAGCTCCGCTATTTCCTCGAAACCGCTTTGCTGGAGGCCGTGGCCTGGATTCTGCCCCGTTTGCCGCGAGGAATGCTCATGGCGCTTTCGCGTGGCATCGGCACGCTGGCCTTTCACCTCGACAAACGTGGCCGCAGAACGGCTCTCGACAACCTGCGATGCGCGTTTGGTGACCGTTATGATGATGCTGGGCGCCGCCGCATTGCCAAGGGATCGTATCAGACCTTTGCGCGCACCTTTTTGGACCTTTTCTGGTCGTCCAAGCTGACCAAAGACACCTGGCAGCCGTTCTTCGACATTCATATCCCGCAGCCGCATATCGAGGAGCGGGTCCGCCAGACCGGCGGTGTCTGGGTGACGCCGCATTTCGGCAATTTCGAGCTCATCAGCATGGTCTGGGGTTATCGCGGGTTTCCTTTCACGGTGGTCGCGCAGGACTTCAAGAACGAGGCGCTGACACAGCTGTTCCGGAGGCTTCGCGAGAGTTCCGGCCACACGATCATTCCTCAGGAGAATGCGATGCTGAAGCTCATCAAGACGCTCAAGCGGCAGGGGCATGCCGGATTGCTCACCGATTTGAACATCGAGCCCGGCAAGGCGGCTGCAGCCATTCAATGCTTTGGCTTGTGGACCTGCGTGCCCACGTTGCATGTCGAGCTGGCGAAGCGGTTGGGCCTGTCGATCATCACCGGGGTGTGCCGCTGCGGGTGGGGCAGCGTGTGATTCTCAAGCCCAGCTGGGAAGAGTTCACCCCGCAGCCGGACGATATCGTCGTCGAACTTGACCCCGGCATGGCCTTCGGCACGGGGCTGCATCCCACCACGCGCCTCTGCATTGCCGCGCTCGAAAACATCATACAGGCAGGCGACAGCGTTCTGGACCTGGGGACAGGCTCGGGGGTGCTGGCAATCGTGGCCCACAAGCTGGGTGCGACGCGCATCCTCGCGACGGACATCGACCCGATTGCAGTGGAGGTCACGGAAGAGAACGCGGTGCGCAACGGTGTGTCCACCGGTGCAGGAGGCGTGCTCGACGTGCGACTGGGCAGCGTGCCCCAAGGCTTGGCGGGGCAGTTCCGTGTCATCGTGGCCAATATCCTGGCCGAGGTGCTGGCCAAGCTGTTTGATGCCGAGTACGGCTACCCGCCGCTGGCAGAGCC
>CALMTT010000458.1 GCA_937872615.1 uncultured Verrucomicrobiaceae bacterium
ATCTGGCGGCAAAGCGCCATCGCCAGCGCGATGGCATGATCCGCCACCTCCTCCGTGCCGTAGTCCGGCACATTGCACACCGCGATGCCGCGCTCGCGGGCCGCGGCGATGTCCACGCTGTCAAAGCCCACGCCGTTGCGGATGATGGCGCGGCAGTTTTTCAGCCTCGCGATGCCCGCGGCCGTCAGCGGCATGTTATGCCAGATGATGATCGCCTGCGCCGCGGCGGCCTCGTCGTCAAGATCAGCATCCGTGTCGCACAAATGCCGGGTGAGCCTCGCCGCTCCGCCGATCACGCTTTTCTCGATGGCGGACTCGGCATCGCCCTGCGGTGCGGTGCGCCAGTCGATGATCGCGATGTGGGGAAGGCTCATGGTTTAGCTCAAATACTCGTTTTCACGCCGCTCGACACCGATGCTGGTATGCGGGCCATGGCCGGGATAGACGAGGGTGTCGTCCGGCAGCGTGAGGAGCTTCGTTTGAATGCCCTCCACAAGCTGGCGCATCGATCCACCGGGGAAATCTGTCCGCCCGATACTGTCGCGGAAGAGCACATCGCCGCCGAAGAGCAGCTTTTGCTCCTCCCAAAGGTAGCAAACGCTGTCCGGCGAGTGCCCGGGCACGTGAAACAGCCTCCAGGTGACTCCGCAGGCCTCGACCGAGCTTTTGCCTTCGACGAGCTCATCCACCTCAAAAGGCGTCACTGCCATCGAAGTGCCCGTCACGGCCCCGAAAAGGCGTTCCAGCGTCAAATTGACCGAATGGGCCGCCCACGAGATAACCCGGCAGCCATGCCGCGAGCGGACTTTCGCCGCGTCGAGCACGTGATCGAAGTGCTGGTGGGTCAAAAGCAGGGCATCCACCTTCACGCCCGCCGCGTCCAGCCAGTCGGCCACACCCTCGGGTGCATCCACGAGGACGGTGCCGCCGGGCAGCCTCAAAAGGTGGCCATTCGTCGCCGCGATTCCGCCGGTGTAGGTTTCGATCTTCACATCTGCCATGGCCCGCGAAATGCGGGAAACCGGTGGACAATTCAAGACGGAAAAGACAAAATCCCGCGCAAAACCGAATCCGCGGCTCGTTAAACCCCAGGAAGTATGATCGTGAAACCCTCGTCCCTTTTTGTGGCGGCCTCCGCCGCCCTTGCGCTGCTCACCCCTGCCGCACCCTCCGTCCGCGCTGCGGACATGAACTTCGGCCAGGTGGCCATGCATGTGGCCTACATGCTGCAAAACCACCATTACTCGCATCGCGATTTCGACGATGAGATGTCGAAGACCATGCTGGGCAACTTCCTCGACATGCTCGATTTCCGTCACCAATACTTCACCCAGGAGGATGTGGACGGTTTCCGCGAGAAGTATGACACCACGCTCGATGACCACATCCTCATGCGGAACATCAGCCCCGCCATCGAGATCTACGACATCTACAAGCAACGCGTGAAGGAGCGTGTGGACTTCGTCAAAGCCACGCTCAAGAGCAAGAAGTTCACCTTTGACTCCAACCGCACCATCGACCTGAAGCGCGACAAGATGCCCTGGCCGAAAGACAAGGCCGCCTCTGACAAGATGTGGCTCGACATCATCGAGGAAAACCTCCTGCAAGAGCGCATCTCCGACGAAGCGCGTGCCCGTGAGGACAAAAAGAAAGCCGAGAAGGCCGCCAAGAAAAAGGCCGAGGCCAAGGACACCACTGCTGAGGTGAAGCCTGAGGCCAAAAAAGAAGAGCCGAAGAAGGAAGTCGCCGACGCGAAGAAGGAGAAGGACGAGAAGGACATGACGCCCGAGGAACGGGTGGCGAAGGACTACGACAAGCTTCTCGAGATCACCAACGAGAACGACAACGAGGACACCGTGAACTTTTTCCTCTCCTCGCTCGCCACCGCCTACGATCCGCACACCGAGTACATGAGCACGGACGAGCGCGACTCCTTCAACCAGCACATGACGCACAAGCTCGTCGGCATCGGTGCCCTCCTGGGCATGAAAGATGAGGCCGCGGAGATCCAGGGCATCGTTGTCGGCGGCCCCGCTGACAAAGAAGGCTCCCTCCAGCTCAACGACCGCATCATCGCCGTCGCGCAGGGCGAGGACGAATTCGTTGATGTGAAGTATCTCAAGCTCCAGAAGGTCGTGAACATGATCCGGGGTGAGCTCGGCAGCACCGTCCGCCTCAAGATCAATCCCGCCGATGACCCCACCGGCGTGAAAATCATCTCCATCAAGCGTGACGAAGTCCCGCTGAAGGAAAAGCTGGCCAATGCAGAAATGCTCCAGACTCCGCCGGAGATGGGGCCTCCTCTCAAGCTCGGCTGGATCAACCTTTCCAACTTCTACGGCGACATGGAAAGCGGCACCGTCAGCGCCAGCGCCGACGTGGAGCGCCTCCTCCGCCGCCTCATCAAGGAAAACATCCAGGGCCTGGTCTTTGACCTCCGTGACAACGGCGGCGGCTCGCTCGACGAAGCTGTGAAGCTCACCGGCCTCTTCGTTCCCTCCGGCCCGGTCGTGCAGGCCAAGGACTGGCGTGGCAGCATCTCGTGGAAGGACAGCGAGGCCGAAAAGCCCGTTTATGACGGCCCGATGATCGTCCTCGTGAACAAGGCCTCTGCCTCTGCTTCCGAGATTCTCGCCGCCGCCCTTCAGGACTACCGCCGCGCCGTCATCGTCGGTGACAGCTCCACCTTCGGCAAAGGCACCGTGCAGACCATCCTCGACGTGGCCCGCTACATGCCCTTCTTCAGCGAAAAGAGCCGCGCGGGCTCGCTCAAGGTCACGATTCAAAAGTTCTATCGCATCGCCGGCGGCTCCACCCAGCTCAAAGGCGTCATCCCGGACATTCACCTGCCTTCCCGCCTCGATGTGCTCGACATCGGCGAAGGCTCCGCGAAGAACCCACTGCCTTACGACACCATCCCGCCGCGCAAATTCGCTCCTTGGCGCCCCGATGCCTTCCCGGTGGACGAGCTCAATGCCAGCGTGAAGAGCCGCATCTCCGCCAATCCGGAGTTTCAGATCATCGAAGACGACTCGAAGCGCCTCAAAGAGCGCATCGACAAAAACACTGTCACGCTCAACCTTGCCGAGCGTGAGAAAGAGCGCCTCGAAGTCGAGCAACGTCGTGACAAGATCATCGACGAGCGTTCCAAGCGTGCCAAGGAAGTCGCCGACCGCCTCAAGGACAACGGCTTCAAAGTGTATCGACTCACCCTCGACAACGTGGACAAGCCCGACCTCGTGCTCGAATCGACCTTTACCAAGGAAGACAGCACCGGCATGCGCACCGCCAAGAAGGACGACGAGGACGAGGAGAATGTCACCGACGGCTCCAAGTTCCCCTACGGCATCGAGCCAGTGAAGCTGGAGACCATCCACATCCTCCGCGACCTCATCCAACTCGAGCACAAGCCGACCACCGCCGACAAAGGCGCGAAATCCGCCGAAGCACCGGCCAGCAAGCCCCAGGCGCAGTAAAAATGCTAGTTGGCATCATCACCGTCTCCGATCGCGCTTCGGAGGGCGTTTACGAGGATCTTGGCGGCCCGGCTTTGCGGAAGGCCTCCGAGGGTTACGGCTGGACGGTTCAAGCCGAGGCCATCGTGCCTGACGACCAGACACGCATCCAAGACGCAATCCGTTCCTTCTCAGCCCAAGGTTGCGGGCTCATCCTGACCACCGGCGGCACCGGCATCGCCGAGCGTGATGTCACTCCCGAGGCCATTCGCGGCATCATGCGTGTCGAGATCCCCGGCTTCGGCGAGGTCATGCGCATGAAGTCCCTCGAGCTCACGCCCAACGCCATCCTCAGCCGCAGCCTCGCCGCCGTCGTGGATCGCTCGCTGGTCATCGCCCTGCCCGGCAAGCCTCAAGGTGCTGTCGATTGCCTCTCCTTCGTTCTCGGAGCCATCCCGCATTCGGTGAAGCTCGCGCAAAAGGTGCCCACAAATTGCTGAAGTAGTCGGGGCATTCCTGCCCCGTGTAACTTCGGAACCTGGATTCAAGGCTTCCGCCGCGGGATGCTCACATCCACCTGCATGCCCACATAGAGCTTCGGAGCGCCCGGTTTCACATCGCGCTCGATCTCGTAAATGATCTGCAGCACTCGTGTGTCCACACGCTCGGTGCTCGCGCCGGTGAGCGAGACTTTCGGGATCACATAGGGCTCCACACGCACAAATTTGGCCTCGAACTGCTTGGTCGAGTCGCCCTTCAATGAGATGCGGGCCGGAGCGTTCTCCTGCACGGACACGGCGTTTTGTTCGTCCACATCCGCACGCACATGCAGCGTGCCGATCTCACCCAGCACGAGGGCGGGCTGCTTGTTTTGCGGCGAGGCATATTCGCCAGCACGGATGTTCACCTGCAAGATCGTGCCATCGCGTGGCGCGAGCACCGTGAGGCGCTGAATGAGCAATTCGGTCTGCTGCACGTCCGCCTTCGCCGCGACGAGCTGGGCCTCCGCGGCCTGTTGCTGAGCTTTGGCCACCAGCACGTCATTCGAGCGGTTCCGCAGGTCATCCTGGCTGATCGCACGCTGATCCGGCACGGATTTGAGGCGGTCGAGCATGTCCTGCACCTTTGCCAGTTGCGCCTGCGCCACGACGAGATTCGCCTCGCCGACCGCGACCGCGGCTTTTTGTTTCAAATGGGACGCACCCAGCTCGCGGTCATCCAGCAGCAGCAGCGGCTCACCAGCCTTCACGACTTGATTGACTTTCACTTTGACCTCTTTGACCAAGCCGGGCACCGGCACGCCGATGGCCACATCTTCATCTTTGGCCTCCAAAATACCCGTCGCGCCGATGTCATCCGGAGCACGCTTCTCCGGCGGAGCCACGGGCGGCGGCGGAATCTTCACCTCCTGGCCGTGGATGGTCTTCATCACCTGCGTCATCATCACCACACCGGCGATGGACAGGGCAAAGGTCAGGTAGCGAAGGAGGCGTGAGACGAAGTTCATGAAGGGCAAGGGCAGGTTAGAAGCGATCTTCGAAGCCGCCACCGGCATTTCGTATCGCTTCGCCTGCTGGATTCGCGGTTGATGCCGCGTTTGCCTCCCGCTAGTCTCGCGCCCGCCATGCCCAAACCGCTTCAAATTCTCGTCTGGATCGCCATCTCCGCCCTCGGAGCCGGCGCTGTCGCCTTTTCCGCGCTTCACAAGAGGGAGACCATCAACGCGCTGTGGCTCGTGGTGGCCGGTTTGTGCTCCTTTGCCGTGGCGTATCGCTTCTACAGCAAGTGGCTCATGACGAAGGTGCTCGTGCTCGATGCGCATCGCGCCCCGCCTGCCGTGACGCATCAGGACGCGACCCGTTCGCCTTCGTGTCGGTGCCCGACCTCGCCCCGTTCGACCTGGAGCGGGTGGAGGTGCTGCGCGGACCGCAGGGCGCGCTGTACGGGTCGTCGTCTCTGGGGGGCGCCATCCGCTATGTGCTGGGCAAGCCCAACACCCGGCAGATGGAAGGTTCG
>CALMTT010000459.1 GCA_937872615.1 uncultured Verrucomicrobiaceae bacterium
CGGGCGTGAGCCGCGGAGACTTCCGCTCGCGCTCGATCAACTGCGTGCCCAGCTCCCGCTCCATTTCCTGCACGGCCCGGCTGAGCGCCGGCTGGGCGATGCGCAGACGCCGCGCCGCACGCGAGAAGCTCAGCTCCTCGGCCACGGCCTGAAAATATCGCAGATGACGCAGTTCCATTGTGAGCGCCGACACTGCCGCCGCGGACTCAGGATGCAAGCTCAGCCACGGTGCGGCTCGTCCACGCTGACCAAACCGCGGCGGATGGCCTCCGCCGTGGCCTGGGCACGGTCGTTGACCTTCAGCTTTACGAGAATGCGGCTGACGTGCTGCTTCACGGTGTCCTCGCTGATGCCGAGCGTGGCGGCGATTTCCTTGTTGGCATTGCCACGAGTCACGAGCGTCAGGATCTCGCGTTCGCGCGGTGTGATCTCAGGCTCGGCGAGACGGTCTTGCAGGCGCTTCGCAATATCCGGCGGCAAGGTGCGCTCGCCTTTGGCCACCTGCCGGATCGCCGAGAGCAGGTCATCACGTGAGGAAGACTTCTGCAAATAGCCGAGCGCACCGGCTTTCAATGCGGCCTGGATCTCGTCATCGCGGGCAAAGGTCGAAAAAATGAGCACACGGGCCTGCGGATGGCCGCGGAGCAGCGCGGCGGTGGCCTCGATGCCGCTGAGGCCGGGCAATTGCAGGTCCATCAGCACCACATCGGGCTGGTGACGCTCAAACTGGCCGCAGGCATCCTCACCGCGCTCGGCCTCGCCCACGACTTTCATATCATCCTCGAGCTCCAGCGAGGCCGAGAGGCCGCTGCGCACGACAAAATGGTCGTCGATGAGCAGGAGCTTGATCATGCGCGGCGGGCTCAGTTGATCTTCTCCGCCTTCGTGACGGTGATTTTGCCGTCTTTGGACTCCAGCATCAGTTTTTCACGGCCAAAGTCCTTCTTGTAACTCCAGCCCGTTTCCGCTTCCCAGGTCGTGGGGCTCAGTTGACGCAAAACGCGAAGCTGCAGCACGAAAGTGGCGAGGAACTTTTTGTTATCGACGATGATCTGGTCCGGGTCGTGGGCCTTGAGGTTGATGGCGTTGACGAACTCGAGCTTCAAATCATCGAAGCGCTTCACAAACGAATCCTCGGCGGGTGTCATCATGCCATCGCGGCTGATTTCGCCCAGCACGATGGAGTAGGTCTTGGCCACGCCAGGGTTCAGATCCGGCAGATTGGTGATCATGTGACGCATCGTCGCCTCGCCTGCATCGCATTCAAACATCGTGACTGGCATGCCGCCATTCTCAGAAGAGTGGCAGGCGGCCAGCAGCAGGCAGGGAAGAAGGGCAAAGAAACGGCGCAGAGTCATGGGGGCTCAGCATTCAGAGCGCATGCGGACGTGAACGCAAGGAATCGCTCACGCTGCCAGCTTCATCGGCTCCGCCTCGGCGAGTGGCGCGGGCTCCACGGCACGCGTGATCTTCACCAAACGAGCGGCGTAAAAGCCATCGAAGCCGCCATCAAGTGGCGAACGACGCAGCTCGGCCTCCAGCTCCCATTCACCAGCATGGCGCAGCAGGAATTTTTGCACCTGATGCTCGTTTTCACCGGGAAGAATGGAGCAGGTGGCATACACGAGCTTGCCGCCGGGCTTCACCATGCGGCTGTAGTTCTCCAAAATCTCGGCCTGCAGGCCTTGGAGGCGGTTCACTTCTTCTACGGAAAGCTTCCATTTCGTGTCGGGATTGCGGCGCAGCACGCCGAGGCCGCTGCATGGTACATCGAGCAAAACGCGGTCGGCATGCGCGGCGAGGCGTTTGATGGTTTTCGAGCCTTCGATCTCGCGAGTCTCGATGATGTCCACTCCGGCACGGGCGGCGCGTTTTTTGAGTTCGGCGAGTTTCCAGGCGTGAACATCCAAAGCATGGATTTTGCCCTTGTTGCGCATCAAAGCGGCGGCGTGAAGGGCTTTGCCTCCGCCACCAGCGCAGGCGTCGATCACCTTCATGCCTGGGGCGACTTCCAAAAAGGGTGCGATGAGCTGCGAAGCGGCATCTTGGACTTCAAACAAGCCTTCTTTGAACGCAGGCGTGCTGAAGACGTTTTGACGCTGCACGAGACGAAGCGCGGAAGGCACGTTTTCGACGGCTTCGGCCTCGAAACCATACTCCGCCATCTTTTCACGCACGGCACGGCGATCGGCTTTGAGCGTGTTCACACGGAGGAAGACCTCGGCGGGCTCGTTCATGGCCTCGCGCAATGCGGGCCAGGAGGCACCGAGCTCGGCGGAGCATCGAGCGTCCATCCAATCGGGAATCGAGGCGCGGAGAGCATCGGACACTTTTTGCTTCGAGCGCTTCTGCACCTCGGCGGCGGTCAAAAGCGGCTCGTGTTCATCATCGCGCGGCAGTTCGCGACCGTGGGAGAGCCAGTAGGCGGACCAAACCTTCGCGCAGGTCTCCGGCGTGATTTCATCGGTATTGGCGTGAGCGGCATCGGGAAGGCCGGCGAGGTGCCAGAACCAGCGCCACCACCGGACGCATTCGTAAATCGACTCCGCGAAGAGGCGGCGGTCGCGGCTGCCCCATTTGCGATGGCGTTTGAAGGTGAACTCGATCACGCGGTCGGCATAGCGACGGCCCGCGAAGACCTCGCCGAGGGCGTTCACGATCTCATCGAGCATGTGGGGAGGCACCTTCATCCGGTCAGGCGGCCTTCCGTTCGATGCGGCGGCGCAGCAGTGGGGCGCGCTCACCTTTGACCACACCTTCATTGATCGTCACCGAGCGCACATCCATGCGGCTGGGCACGTCATACATCACATCGAGCATGATACGCTCAAAGATGCTGCGCAGGCCGCGGGCACCGGTGCCGCGGGCGACGGCTTCCTTCGCCATCGCCAGCATGGCATCCTTCGTGATCGAAAGCTCCACGCCGTCCATGCCGAGCAGTTTGGAGAACTGCTTCGTGAGCGCATTGCGCGGCTCGGTGAGCACGCGCATCAGTTCGGCCTCGGTGAGGGCTTCCAAGGCACAAATGATGGGCAGGCGGCCGATGAATTCGGGGATCAGGCCGTAACCGAGCAGGTCCTCGGGTTCGACGGTGATCTTCTTCGGATCGGCCTCGGCGGCGATGTGGGATTCGATGCTGGCAAAGCCGAGCGTCTTCTTGCCTCGGCGGCGTTTGATCATCTGCTCCAGACCGACGAAAGCGCCGCCGCAGATGAAGAGGATGTTCTCCGTATTCACCTGGATGTATTCCTGCTGCGGATGCTTGCGTCCGCCCTGAGGTGGCACGTTGCACACGGTGCCTTCGATGATTTTGAGGAGCGCCTGCTGCACGCCTTCGCCGGAGACATCGCGGGTGATGCTCACGTTTTCGGTCTTGCGACCGATCTTGTCGATCTCGTCGATGTAAACGATGCCCACCTCGGCGCGGGCCACGTCGTAGTCGGCGGCTTGAAGGAGGCGCAGGATGATGTTTTCGACATCCTCACCTACATAACCAGCCTCCGTGAGCGTGGTGGCATCGGCGATGGAGAAGGGGACGTTCAGGAGCTTCGCCAGCGTCTTGGCCAGGAGAGTCTTGCCGCAGCCGGTGGGGCCGATGAGGAGCACGTTGCTCTTCTCGATATCGACATCATTCGGGTCGAGCGTGGCGGCCACCTTGGTCTTCGCGGCACCGCCGTTGCGGGCGGCCTGCTGCTGGGCGTGCAGGATGCGCTTGTAGTGATTGTGCACGGCCACGCTGAGCACCTTCTTCGCCTGCGGCTGGCCGATCACATGCTGGTCGAGCAGCGCCATGATGTCGGCAGGGCGGGGGACAAGCATCCCGGCGGGATTGTCCTGCTCCTTGTTCGATTCGCGGTCGAGGATGTTTTTGCAGACGTTGATGCAGTTGTCACAAATGTACACCCCGGGGCCGGCGATCAGTTTGCGCACCTCCGCATGGCTTTTGCCGCAAAAGGAGCAGAGGGTGACGTTGGAGCCGCGGGCCATGAAGTTTTTTGGGTGGGGGAGAGGGGCGCTGAACCATCGCACGCACGCCTCCCCATCGTCAAGGCATGGCTTGCCAATCTCGCAGCACAATGTGCCCCTTCGCATCGCGATGAAAAACGGCTTTCGCGGCCCATGAGGCTTCCTTCACGCGAACGAAAAGCTTTTCCTGCCTCACCACATCGCGTGCCTGGCTCCAATCCGCGACGCCAAGGCCCGCGATCACCGCTCCCGGCGGAATCACCGCGTCATCCGCGAACCACGCCTGCGGCACACTTTGCCGCAACGCCTCAAAGTGCGCCTGACGAAGCTCCTGCGCCCACAACGACCGCAAGGCCGGCAGATGCAGCAGCGCCCGCTCCGCCGCGGATGAGGCCAAACCGCCCTCGACGAGCCAGATTTCATCTTCGCGACCTTCAAAACGCACTTCGAGAGCTTCCGCGGAGTTTTCGAGCCTCGGCATCCACTTCTCCAAAAAGCTCTGCAAGGCCTCCGGCAGCCTTTTTTTCGCCACCCGATGCTCCAGCACCTCACGGGCAGCCTGCCAGCGTGTCAGGCGATAGCCCGCCGAGGCCACCGCGTCGTGCGAGGCGGTGGGAAGATCGGCGAGTGAAGGTGCGGGCATGCCTCCTTCCTAAACCTGCGAACGTGAGTGTCAAAAAGGACAGTTGTCGGGATTCGTGTGGTGTGGGAAATTTCTCACGTTCATGCATGCCTTTACCTCATCGCGCCCCTCGAAAACCCGCGGCTTCACGCTGCTGGAGACCTTGGCGTGCGTTTTGATCGTGGGCATTCTCGCTTCGCTCGCCATCGGCTGGTATGCAGGTCATCGTGATGTGGTGGTGAAAGTCTCCCGCCAGCGCAATGCGCAGGAGATCGTGAACATGGCGGTATGCGCCACCGTGGCAGGCTGCGATTTCGTGGTGCCGGGCGACAAGTTCAACACCATCCAAAACCTCATCCTCGGCACTTACGGCACGACCGGCATTTACAAAGGCAAGCTCTTCCGGCTCACCAGCCTCGAACTCGAGCAACTCGCCGATTCGCTGCCCTTTGTGAAGATGGAGAACGAACTCATCCTCTACGATTACACCGGCTCGCAACCGCTGTGATGTCGCGTTTTAGTGTGAGGCGGCATCCATGACCGGATGCGCGGGCAGTTTCGATGCGGCGGCCTCGGCTTCCTTGACCTCCGGTTCATCGGGGAAGATGACCACGATGTCCTTGATCGCGCCCTCGGCGCCCGATTCACGCAGCAGCCACTGCCTCACAAACTTTGCCACCGAGCGGCGGCAGTTGTCACGAACGGCAGGGATCTGCGTGTGCGAGCCCGCCCGCTTCTCCAGCATCGGCGTGAGGTCCTTTTCGAGCTTGTCGAGGTTGTCGCTGGCATTGAAGCGCAGCCAGCCGGCCTCGGTTTTCTTTTCCATGCCCTCCGTGCGGATCGCGGGTGGCAGCGAGGGCCGGATCGGCGGTGCGATGACGATG
>CALMTT010000460.1 GCA_937872615.1 uncultured Verrucomicrobiaceae bacterium
GACGACTCCACCTCTACCTGACTCGGCGCTTGGTTCTTGGTCAGGTCGAGCTGCTCCTCGATTTCGCTCTGACGACGGCACAGGCGTTGGTAGTGCTCCTCTTTCTCGAATGGCGTGCCGACTTTGGTTTCGAGTTCCTTAATGCGCTTGTGGGCATCCGCAATGTCGGCGTCCAGCTTGACGGCACGTTCCTCAAATCCTTGGACCGTTGCTTCAAGCGATCGGATCGTGCCAAGAGCAGTGTCAGTGACGCGGGCCGCATAGCTGTTCTTGCCGCGCACAACGACTTCGACGGTGTTATTGAAGCTGGGGCGTAGAAGCAGATCGAAACCGGCGAAACGCCCGATCCGCACATCGTCACCGAAACGGTTCTTCAGCTTCTCCGCCCGCCGGAGAATCAGTTCGCCAGCGATGCCTCGGTTGTTGGTTTCCTGCCCGTCGAGTTCGATGACGAACTTGTCCCCGGACGTGTCGAGTCGGAACGAGATGTCCTGGCGAAGATTCGTCAGGCGACTGGTGAACATTTCTGCATCCTCGTGCGAGCGGCGTAGATTCGACCGGATGCGGTATTGCTCCTCGGCGTGAGCGGAGCGCAATCGCGTGAGCCGCATCAATTCAGCGTCCACCTGCGCCTTCTCAATCACCAACGGGTTGCCGGACGCAATGGCTTTCACCTCGGCATAGGTCAGTGCGGCCGAATCCAAGTCTTCAAGGCGGCGAATGGTGATGTCGCCGCTCATGACCTGGGCAATGAACTTCGCCTTGGTTTCCAAGGTCTGCCACATGTAGGCATCAAATGACCCTTCGGTGACGTAGCGAAAAACCGAGACGACTGCATTCTTGTTGCCTTGCCGCAGAATCCGTCCCTCGCGCTGCTCCACGTCCGCCGGTCGCCATGGCGCGTCGAGGTGGTGCAGTGCGATCAATCGCTCCTGCACGTTCGTGCCTGAACCCATTTTCTGCGTGCTGCCGAACAGGATGCGGACTTTGCCCGAGCGCACGTCACGAAATAGCGCCAGTTTCGAGGCATCGGAGTCGCAGTCCTGAATGAACGCGATTTCCTGTTCCGGCACGTCCAGGTTTTGCAGCTTCTCCGCCATGTCCCGGTAAACCGAGAAGCCTTTGTCTTTCGGCGTGGACAGGTCACAGAACACAAGCTGGGTGGCGCGTTCTTTCCATGTCGCCTGCCAGATTTGATGGATGTTCTCGACCGCTTGATTGACCTTGCCCTGCGGCTCGTCCCGAGCGGACGGAAACATCAGCCGCAGATCCAGCGCTGCCTTCCGCCCCTCGGACGTGATTTTGAGCATGTTGTCTTCACTCGGGTCAATTCGGCCGGTCTTCAACCGCTCGGCGCGAGCCGCAAGTTCGTGAACGAACTCCTTCAATTCCTCGGTTGCCGGCGCGTTGCGGATGGCGGGCTTCTCGCCGTCGAGCTTCGGGCGCGGCAGATTCAACATCGCGGCAGTCTGCACGTCGGCGGACTGACGGAACATCTGCATCAGCTCTGGCACATTGATAAAGCGCGCGAACCGCGTGTTGAGCCGGTAGCCCGCACCGTCCGGCGAAAGTTCCATCGCGGTGACCGGTTCGCCAAACGTGGCCGCCCAAGAATCGAAATGATGCAGGTTGTGCTGTTTCAGTGCCTCGGGCTGGAGATACCGCTGCATGGTGAACATCTCGGCCATGCTGTTGGCGATTGGAGTTCCGGTGGCGAACACCACACCGCCCCCGCCGTTGAGCGACTGGACGTGCCGCACCTTCAGATACATGTCGAACGCCCGCTCGCTTGCCGTCTGCGGCAGTCCCGCGATGCGCGTCATCTTGGTGACGTAAAAGAGGTTTTTGAAGTAGTGGGCCTCGTCCACGAAGATTCGGTCCACGCCAAGTTCCTCGAAGGTCAGCGTGTTGTCCTTCTTGTGTTCGGCGGCGAGCGCTTGCAGTTTGGCTTCCAGCCGCTTCTTAGCCTTCTCGATCTCCTTCACGAGACGGCGATTCGAGGAGTCCGCGTGCTGCCGCTTGATCATCTCCAACTCGTGAAGCTGTTCCTCGAAGAACCGTTCCTGCGTTTCGCGCGCCAGCGGGATGCGCTCGAAACCCGAGTGCGTGACGATGACGGCATCCCAATTCCCTGTGGCAATGCGGCTGAACAACTTCTTGCGGTTCTGCGACTCGAAATCCTCCTTGCCCGCGACCAGGATGTTTGCGCCGGGATACAGCGTCAGCAGTTCCGTTGAAAACTGTCCGAGCATGTGATTCGGCACGGTGAACATCGGTTTTCGGGCAAGGCCGAGCCGTTTCAATTCCATCGCGGCAGCAACCATTGTGAATGTTTTCCCTGCACCCACGACATGGGCGAGCAGCGTGTTCGGCGTTTGCAAGATGCGCCAGACGCCGGCCTTCTGATGTCCGTGCAACTGGATTGCCCCGCTCGCGCCGGGCAGCGTCAGGTGATCGCCGTTGAAAGTGCGGACGCGCGTGTGATTAAACGTATCATTGTAGAGGCGGCAGAGCCGTTCACGGCGGGCGTCATCCGACCAAACCCACTCCTTGAATCGCTCCTTGATGCGTTCCTGCTTTTCGCGGGCGGCTTCGGTTGCCTGCGCGTTGACCACGGGCTTGTCGTCAACCGTGTCATAGACCGTGGGTGTCTTGAGATTCAGGGCGTCTTCGATGAGTTCAAGCGCCGTATAACGGTCCGTGCCCCAATCGGTCGTGTTGGCCGTCGCCCCCTTGGCCTCCCAGTTTGCATTGATGTGCCACGTGCCAAGCGCGTGAATGTGCCCCACCTCAACGCCGGAAGGGATGTTCAGTAGCTGGTTGGTGAAATCCTTCACGTCCTCGGGCGGCAACCAGGCTGAACCCAAACGCACGTCAATCTCGCTGGCAGCCAGATCGGCGGGCTGCACCGACTTCAACGCTTCGACGTTCTCGGCGAAGCGCGGATCGGTCACAGCGGCAGCATCGGCAACGGCCAGCTTTTCCCGCACGTTGCCGGAAAGGTATTGGTCGTCAGTCTCCCATTCGTTTGTCTGGGGATTGCGAAAAATCAATCCCTTCAAGTCAGGAAGGAATTCTTCGACCGGCTTGTTGAGCAATCCAGCCATTCGGTCGAGGTCAACACAACCGCATTCGTTGAGCGCCACGAGCAACGCTTCCTTTGGCGTTTCAACGGACTCCACCGGCTGTCGGTGATGGATTGTCCGTTCGGTGAAGATAGTCGCCTTGGTCGCCCGCTTGGTTTCGTCGTTGTAGTGTTCCAGCGAAAGCAGGAGCGGCAAATCGGGGTCGCCGTCGAAGGCGCGTTGGTTGGCACGGAGATTCAGCGGCCCAAAGCGCGCCGCAAACCGGTCGTAAGCGATGTTGAGTTGCTGGCGCGTCTCAACAACACGTTCTTCCGGGCTGCCGTCAACCTGGGAGCGCAGGCAATCGCGCACGGCGTCACGAACCTGGATCATGCTGCGAATCCGGGAACGGGTTTCGGCAGGCAAGTCGTTCAACGGACGCAGGATGTTTTCCTCACGGATGCAGACCATGCCATCGTGCAGACAGAAGGCGTTCGGCTTGACGAAATCCGGCGCGGGAATGGTTTCCTCGATAGTCGGCTCGGCGATTTGGTGACTGTGGGCCTGATAGATACCCTGCGGCAGGCGTTCAATGGCTTGCGCCAAGGCGTCAGCCAGGCTGCGGCCATCCGGCTCAAGCGTCGGCTCATTGTCGCGATACATGCGGCCGGTCAATCGCAATTGGCCAAGCATCATCTCTGGTCGGGCCGCGAAGTATTCATTGATGGTGAAGGCTTCGCCGATGTCGTTGGTGTGGCTGGCAGTTTCCTTCCAAGCCGGGCCGGTCGGCGCTTCGCCGGGGCGAAGCTTGCGCAGCATCACGATGTCGGTCGTGACCTCCGTGCCGGCGTTGCGCT
>CALMTT010000461.1 GCA_937872615.1 uncultured Verrucomicrobiaceae bacterium
GGGCGGCTCCTCATCGAAGACGTCATTGACCTGCAGCGACAGCACCGTGCCCTGGCTCCAGCCGGAGTCCGGCAACGTCCACGCCAAGCGCAAGTCGACTGTGACATAAGGGTCGGACTCGTATGAGCCGATACCGGTCGGCGTCGTGAAATTACTGGTGATGCCGGCGCGGTAGTTCACAAAGGTCGCAAGCGAGACCGGCCCGATCTCTGCGCCCAGCGTCCCTCGCGCCGTCCAGCGCGGCACGATGGCCGCGCCGAGGCCGGCGGCGACGAGATTGACGATGGTCTGTTTTTCGTCCGCGATCTGCGCGATATGCGGTCGAAGTCCGACCTCGTCGAACAGCTTCACGGTGAGGTCGTGGCTATGCGGACGCGAGCGGCGGTCCGGCACGATCAGCGGTTCCTCGGCAATATCTTTCAGCGAGACGATCTTGCGCTTCGCGAGGGCATGCGTGCGCGCAACCGCGACCACCGCCGTCTCCTCGAACAGCGGCATGAATTCGAGACGCCTGTCCGGCCGTTCCGGCGGCCTTACGAAGGCGAGGTCGAGCGCGCCCGAAAGTATCTTGGGCAGCAGACGCACCGTCTTGTCTTCCAGCAATTGAACTGCGACCGAGGGATGGCGCGCGTGAATGTCGCGCAGCAGCGCCGGCAGGAGACCTGCTGCTGCGCTGTCGATGGCGCCGATACGGAAACGCCGCGCGCGCGGCTGCCGCCTTGCGTCGCGAAATCCCGCCTCGATCGCTTCCGCCTGGATGAGCAGGCCGCGCGCTTCGCGCACGAGACGCTCGCCGTCCTCGGTCAGCCCCACGGCGCGCGTCGTCCGCTCGAACAGGCGGGCGCCGAGGTCTTCCTCGAGCAGCCTAATCTGCCGGCCGAGCGCCGATGGCAGCATCTGCAGGCGTAGCGCCGCGCGGCCGAAATGCAGTTCCTCGGCGGCGGCGAGGAAGCAGCGGAGCTGATGCAGTTCCATATCCGCTATATTATGTCATGTTATTGTATAATCCAGCGGATATTGAGACCGGACCCGAACTCCCTGTATCTGCCGGAAGCGCGAAAACGCGCCAACACAACAAGGTCTAGGGAGACCGGGGATGGCGGACGAGCTTCAGGCGCGGACCTTGCGCAGGATTTCATTGCGCATCGTGCCTTTCATCATGCTTCTGTATTTCGTGGCCTTCATCGACCGCGTGAACATCGGTTTCGCGTCGCTGACCATGAACAAGGACCTCGGCTTCACCGCCTCGGTCTTTGGCTTCGGCGCCGGCATCTTCTTCTGGGGCTATTTCCTGTTCGAGGTGCCGGGCTCGCTCATCGTCGAGAAGTGGAGCGCGCGGAAGTGGATCTGCCGCATCATGATCACGTGGGGCATCATGGCGGCGATGACGGCGTTTGTGCATTGCCGCATTCCCGGCTTCACCCAGGTCGCGGAGCTTCTGATGGCCGCCATCGTGGTTGTCCTAAAGCCGCTGGCCGCGCTGAACTTTGAGTGGATGGGTTGGTTTTCCTGGCTCCTCGACTGGATGCCGGCGACCTCGGCCCGGCTGCTGGCCCAGTTTCAAGGCGCCTCGGGCCTCTCGATCTTCCAGTTCTATTCCGTCCGCTTCTTGATCGGCCTGGCCGAGGCGGGCTTTTTTCCGGGCATCATCGTGTTTCTGACCCACTGGTTCCCGGTGCGCGATCGCACCAAGGCGCTCGCGCTCTTTTTCGTCGCGACGCCCGTGGCGCAAATCATCAGCCCGAAGATTTCCAATGCCCTCCTGCGCATCGGCACCGACGAGGTCGTGAATGGCGTGACCGTGCATCATCCCGAGGTGCTCGGGCTCGAGGGGTGGCAATGGGTCTATGTCTTCTGGGGCATCCCCGCCGTGGCGCTGGGTTTCGTCGTGGTCTTTTGGCTGAAGGATCGCCCTCGCGACGCGAAGTGGCTCACCAGCGAGGAGCGCGTGGCGCTCGAGACCCAGCTGGAAATCGACAAGGCGGCCGGCGGCAAGAAACGCATGACTCTCATGCAGGCGCTCAGCCATCCGCTGGTCTTGCTGCTCGCGCTCGCCTATTTCTGCAACGTCACCGGCACCTACGGCATCGAGTTCTTCCTCCCGAGCATCCTGCAGCAGTGGTATTCGCTGAAGCTCGACGCGATTACGTGGCTCATCATCTTGCCGCCGATCCTGGCGCTCGTGACGCAGCTGTTCATCGGCTGGAATTCCGACCGGACCGGCGAGCGTCGCTGCCATGCGGCTTTTTCCATCATCATCGGCCTCATCGCGTTGGGACTCGCACCGCTCACGCAGGGCAACCTCGCGCTCACCATCCTGTGCTTCATGATTTTCTTCGCCGGCGTCAAAGGCTACCAGCCGGCCTTCTGGGCGCTGCCCAGCCTCTTCCTCACCGAATCCGCCGCCGCAGGCAGCATCGGCCTCATCAACTCCATCGGCCAAATTGGCGGCTTCATGGGCCCGTATTTGCTCGGCAGCCTCGAAAAGAGCACCGGCTCCTTCGCCACCGGCATCTACGTGCTCACCGCGTCCATGACCGTGAGCGCCGTGATCATCCTCAGCCTCGGCCTGGGCCATCGCCCGAAGCCATGATGCGAAAACCAACGCCAACCGCAGAGAATCCAAGACAGTTTCCAGCAGCAAAATTGAGCCTGGCCGACAAATCTCTGAATCATGAATAGCACGTCCGGCTTTCACCAATCAAACCACGAATGGGCACCAATATTCACGAATTAATTCCCCGTCATTCGTGAGCCTTCGTGCCCATTCGTGGTTTAAATGGCATCCCATCTCATGAAGACGCGAAGCACAGATGCCCCCCAATGATGAACGCTGACGACGAAATCATGCACGTCGTGCCGGTCGAGCGGCACAATGCGGTCATCGCCGCCGCTTACCTCGCCCGCGGTTACGACGAGGACGAAACGCAATCCGCCGTGCGCATCGCGCAAAGCGCCTCGTGGCATGGCGTGCGCACGCACAACGGCATCAAGGCACTCAGCCTCGATGATCACTTTGGCTCCAAAGTCGGCGGCTGCATGCCCCGCGCCTCGATTGAGAAGCTGCCCGGACGTTTTCCCGCCACCGAAGTCTGGAACGCGCATCGCAAACTCGGCCAGCCCGTCGCCGAGCAGGCCATCGAGACCTGCATCGCCCTCGCCGAGCGCTACGGCATCGGCCAGGTGTCCGTGGACAATGCCTTTCACTACCTCTGGGGCGGCGGTTACGTCATGGAGGCAGCGCGTCGCGGCTACGTCGCCTACACGAACTGCACCTCCGCCAAAACCGGCGTCGTGCCCTTCGGTGGCAAACACGCCACACTCGGCACGAATCCGCATTCGTGGGGCTTTCCCACCACCGACGCCGTCGGCTTCCCCATCGTCATCGACTGGGCCACGTCCGTCATCGCGCTCGGTCGAGTGCAGCAGCTCGCCCGCGAAGGCAAATCGCTCCCGCCTGACCTAGCACTCGACAAAGACGGCCGCATGACCACCGACCCCGCGCAAGTCGCCGCGCTGCTGCCCTTTGGTCAGCACAAAGGCTACGGACTCGCGCTCGCCGACGAGCTCTTCGCCGCGCTCATCGGCGGTTCCCTGCCCACCCTTCGCGGACGCGATCCCGTGCCCGGCACGAAGCAAACCCCATGCTTCTACTTCCAGGTCATCCATCCCGATGCTCTCTCATCCGGTGCCTTCTCCGGCGGCCTCTCTCAAATCGAAAACGTCAAAGCCGTCCTCCACGACATCCTCTCCCACGGCAACGAACACTGCCTCCTCCCCGGCGAACTCGAAGCCCGCTGGGCCAAGAAATGCACGCACAACGGCGGCCTGCTCTTCTCGCGCCACGAGATCCGCCAGCTCAATCAAATCGCGCTCAAGTGCGGCGAGCCTGCGTTTGAAGTGGGGGAGTTTCCTGAAGCGGACATGACGTGATCACTCACGCAAACAACTCAAGACTCATGAGTTCGAGCCAGTGGTGCCGGTTGTCATGCAGCCAGGGCACAGGGCTTGATGCGGTCCAACACAGGCCGCATAGTGTCCTCTGCGATCTGACGGTCGTAACTGGATTGGAGATTGAGCCAGACCTCGGCTGGCCAGGCAAAGTAGCGTGAGAGCCGCAGGGCGGTATCGGCAGTGATCGAGCGTTTGCCCTTCACGATCTCGTTGATGCGTCGTGGCGGCACGCCGATATCCTGCGCGAGCCGGTATTCGGACAGGCCAAGGGGGACGAGAAAGTCTTCCTGAAGCACTTCACCGGGGTGGATGGGAGCGTGTTTTTTCATGGCAGGGGCGGGTTCAATGGTAGTCCACGATTTCGACCTCGTGCGGCCCGTCCGACTCCCAGCGGAAGCAAATGCGCCACTGGTCGTTGATGCGGATGGAGTATCGGCCTTTGCGGTCGCCCTTGAGGGCTTCCAGACGGTTTCCCGGCGGCACTCGGAGTTGCAGCAGATCCGTGACGGCGTGGAGCTGGGCAAGCTTCCGCAAGGCGGTACGCTGGATGTCCGGCGGAAAAGCACGGACTTTCTCCCGCCGGAACAGCCGGGCGGTGTCGTCGCAGGCAAAGGAACGGATCATGCATTGAGGTCTGCCGATAGTAACGGGTGGCGTTATGAACAGCAAGATGGAAATGTCGTCACGCAAATCTGTCCGGTGACATCAAATCGAGCTTCACACTCGATCTCTCTCCACTGAGCACCTCAGCAACGATTCTTCCCGTCGCGGGCGCGAGGCTCAGGCCCATCATCGCGTGGCCGGTCGCCACGGTGAGGTTCTTCCAGCGCTGCGTGCGGCCGATGTAAGGCATGCCATCGGGTGAAACGGGCCGCAGACCACTCCACGGTTTCACTTCCGCGAAATCCTTATCGTCAAACGCCGGGAAATACTGCGGAAACGCGCGCGTGATGCCGCGCACACGGCGCTGCGTGATCGATTCGTCGATGCCCGCCAGCTCCATCGTGCCACCGACACGCAACGCGCCATCCATCGGCGTCACCGCGAGCCGCGCCTCGGTGCAGATGCTGCACAGCTCCGGCAACTGCTTCGGATTCGTCAGCGTGAGGCTGTAGCCCTTGCCCGCCTGCATCGGGATCTTCAAACCGAGCTCTTTCGCGAGCTGCGCGGACCACACACCACCACAAAGCACCACTTCCTGACCCTCCACTTGACCTCTTGACGTCTTGACCGCTTTCAGCACTCCACTTTCGACCTCAAAGCCCCTCACCTCCGTCTCCCACAAGAACGTCACGCCAAGCCTGAGCAGTTCAGCCTCCACCGCGCCGATAAAACGTCCCGGCGTGAGATGGCAGTCTTTTGGAAAAAACACGCTGCCGCACACCTGCATCGTCACCGCGGGATCGAGCGCCGCAGTCGCCTTCGCATCCAGCACCTCGGCGGGGATGCCGAGCGCATTCGCCTTCTCCGCCATGTGCCCTTCCTCATCGAGCGTTTGCTGTTTCTGGCACAACATGAGCAATCCGCGCTTCACGAGGCCGAAATCGAGCCCCAGCGTCTCAAAGCACTCGCGACTCAGCAGGCTCAAATCACGCAAAACAGGCGCGGCGGCATCCACACGCGCCTTCGTGGCCGCTTTCCAGAAATGCAGGCCCCAGCGCATCAAATCAGCATCCAGCCGCGGTTGGATGTAAAACGGCGATTCCGGGTTCCACATCCATTTCAGGCCCAAAGCGACCATTCCGGGCGCCGCGAGCGGAATGAAGTGACTTGGCACGATCATGCCCGCGTTCCCAAACGAGCATCCATCCCGCTGACGCGCCTTTTGATCGATGATTGTCACCTGCATGCCGCGCCGGGCGCAATAAAGCGCCGTGCTGAGGCCGATGACGCCCGCTCCGAGGATGATGACCTGTTTGCTCATGATTCGCCGCAGCATGGCTACACCCACGCCGTGCATCTTGGATGCTTTGGGGGCCCGCGCCGCGATTTTTGCCAAGCGCCGCCGCTGGACGCCCCGCACGCGCTCGTTAGCATCGAAGCATGGATCAAACTTGGACAGACAAAATCGTGATCGTCACCGGCGGTGGCGGCGGCATGGGGCAGGCAGCGGCAAAGCGTTTCGCAAATGCCGGGGCAAAGACATTTGTGTTTGGGCGCACACTGGAGTCACTCCAGGAAAGCGCCGCGCTTTCAGCGAACATCATCCCTGTCGTTTGCGATGTGGCAGAGGGTGCCAGTGTGGCGGCAGCGATGGAAACGGTGCTAAAAACCGGCGTGCCGCACGCACTCATCCACACCGCAGGGATCAACACGCCCGACCGCTTCATGGCTCACGTCGACTCCACGCGCATCGCGAGCGAAGAGAGCTGGCGCAAGGTCATGGAGATCAACGTGATCGGCGTGGCCAACATGATTCAAGCCGTTTCCAAGCCGATGGCCGCCAATGGTGGCGGCAGGATCGTTGTCGTGTCCTCCACAGCCGGCCATGGCTATGATTCCTTCGCCGGCGTGCCCTACACCGCCAGCAAGTGGGCTGTGCATGGCATGCTGTTCACGGCACGGATGCAGCTGAATGCGCATGGCATCGTCGTTTCTGAATATGCTCCTGGCGAAGCGGACACCCCGCTCGTGAAAAAGCGCCCGGTGCAGCCCTCCGCCAAGCACAAGGAAGCCATGATCACCTGCGAAGACTGCGCCGACGCGATGTTTTTCATCGCCAGCCAGCCGCACAGCATGAGCATCGTCCAACTCCCCGCCTACCAACCCTTCGGCGGCATGCCCCCGCAGATCACTCTTCCGTGGCTGGATGCGTTTGAGATCAAGTCCAAGTAGAGCAGACATCACCCTAAATTCGCATGGGTCACTATGTGACAGGCATCATCACGGTATCGTCGGTAGCAGAACAGCTTTACCGCGATAAGAAGCTGGCTTCTGCTGCCCTGCGGGATGGAATGAGACTCGTTCCACTGGAAGACGAAGATCTAGACCTGATCGCCACTTTTGATGGTCCGCCAACCCATGGCTTCACTCACCTTTCTAAAGACCTTATCCACACTTTGAGTGAGCTGTCTATGTCGGGCAGGTTGGTCTATTTTGAAACGGAGTATTTCGGAGGAATGGGCTCTCAAAGCGCCGTTGCATTCGAAGGTGGTTCCATCATCCCAACAACGCTTCAATCCGGGGATGGCGTTATCAACAAGGCGCTGAGAGCAATAGGCGTTGTTTCGAACTCAGAGGTGGATGAGTTCGATTACATCGGCCTGTCTCTTCATCGAAACACATCCGATTGGAAAGAAGTTGCTGCTCTGGCTAACAAGGAGTGAATCACCTCACTTCAGCTCATGAATCGTGCCGTGCAGCACATGGCCGCCGATTATCAGTTCGTAGCACCACGTCGCAGCCAGATCGGGGATGTCGAGCGTCACGGTGCGCTTGTCGTCGCTAAGCTCCACGCCCCGAATCATCAACTCGTGCTCGTCGTAGTGCTTTGAGCCATAGTTCTTCGTGCGTTTGAGCGACCAAACCTTCATCGCGCAGTCAGTGGGGTCAATGACGTCACTGAATGTCACGCTCAGTGTTCCCTTCGTCGCATTCACCGCCAGAGGCACCAGTGCAGGCTTGTTTCCGCGGCGGATGCGATGAAACCCTCCAGGCGCAGTCGCATTCCCAGCCCACGCAAACATCCCGCAGGTGTAAAGCGCGTCATCGGGGCCGAAACGGCCGCGCATGATGCCAGTGGCGAAGGCGGGCATGGGCAGCTCGCACACCGCGCCCTGCCATTTTCCGTTCACCTCTTCATGTGGCACGATGAAAGCCTTCCCGGTGCCGTAGCTGAGATTGAGTAAGCTGCCGCCGAGATTGCCCCACGCGTTTTTGGGCACCCAGATGAGCTCGGCAGGGCTGCGGTCCTTGTCGTTGGTGATCCAGACCATCGGCGGCTCCATCGCAGCGTCGGATTCATCGGTCACGCTGGTGTAGCCATACATGTTGCCGTAGAAGCCGCCGACTTTGACGCGGTTGATGCGGTTCTTCGGTGTCCAGAAGCCTTCTTGATCGGTGACGAAGAAGGTGCCGTCGTCATTGAGGCACACACCATTCGCCGCACGGAAGCCGGTGGCGAGGATTTCGGTCTTCGCACCATCGGCGCTGACTTTGAGCAACGTGCCGTGCTGCGGAATGACGCTGTCGAGCGCATGACGGCCGCTCTTGGCATAATAAAAATTGCCCGCAGCATCGGTTTGCAGGCCCATCGCGAACTCGTGGAAGTGCTCGGTGACTTGCGCATCGTCGTTGAAGCACTCGATGAAGTCCGTTTCGCCATTCGCATTCAAATCGACGAGCTTCGCGAGCTGGTCGCGGCAGAGGACGAAGAGCTCGCCATCGCGAAATTTCACACCGAGCGGCTGAAACAGCCCGCTGGCGATCCTGCGCCACGTCAGCTTGGCGGGCGCTTTCGCCATCAAGCCATCGACTCGCCACACATCGCCATTCCACATCGCGACGATGGCAGCCTTGCCATCGGGCGTGAAATCGAAGCCGCCGGGGCGCATCCAGCTTTGGAATGGATTCTCGACTGGAAGCGAAAAATCATCGGCGATGAACGCGGCATCGTCTTTGCCTGCCACGGAGGTCGTTGTGACCGTTTGCGGCCATTGCGAAGGTGCGCCTTTCGTCAGCGGAGCCAGATCGAGCGGCGCGGTGAAGTTTTTCGCCATCGTGTCGAGCGAGGCCGGATCGACGCGGGAGATGAAAAAACGTGATTGAGTACCCGAAGCCAGTTTGACGACCCAAAAGCCCTTTTCGCGCTTCAACTCGCCTTCGCCTTTCAAAACGACGTTCATGCTTTCCGGTGCCACGCGGAGAAAAAGCGGCTGTTTGGCCTCGGCGACGTTCACCGTGCGCACGAGGATCGGCGTGGAGCCGTAATCCATCCATGCGGGCGATTCGAGCACGCGCGTGCCGTGAATACTCGCGGCGATCACGCTTTGGTTTTGATGCTTGTAGAGGCCGAGAAAGCGCAAGCCGGCCATGGGACCGTATTTTTTGCCGTCTTTGGCCGCGGTGCGGGTGTCTTCAAAATCACCGCTGAGGCTCCAGCCGGGCTCGACGGGCATGACGAACTGCTTTTCGCCGATGAGGCTCGTGTGCGTGCCGTGGCTGCCGTCGAAGGCGATACCTTTCCAGTCCACAAACGCCCCAGTGCTCGCGGCGGCGACACGCATGGTGTCGTGATCATAGACCATCCAGGCGCGGCCTTTCGTCACCCCGCCGGGGCCATCATCGAGCCGGATGGCGATGCCTTTTTGCGCGATGTTGTCCGCAGCGACCTCCAGCGTCCAAAACAGCGCGTTGCCGAGTTCCATGCGCTGATACGGCGGCAGCGTCGTGTCGATTTTTTCGGCTTCAGCGCGGGCGAGACCGCGTGGCAGCGAGGCGAGGTCGATATCCTTGAGCTGCGAGGGATTGTGCGGGCGCAGGAAGGTCTCGCGGATGTAATGGATGACCGCATACTTCTGGGCGGTGGTGTATTGCGGCTGCGGCACCATCTGGCCGAAGCCTTTGGTGAGCGTGAGATACATCGAGAAGGGATCGCTGCCGTTTTTGAACTGCCCTTCGGCAAAACGCAGCGCCGTGGGCAGCGATCCTGGCTGCTCCTTAGTGCCGTGGCACACCACGCAGAGGGTCTTGTAGATCATCGCGCCTTCTTCGAGCGTCTTTGCATTCCATCCGGCCACGATCTCCGCATGATCACTGCGCTCCAGCGCCTGCACCCAGCCGGGCTCGGCCAGCCGCGGCGACATCGAGTCCGGATCGAAGAAGACGTAGGGGTCGCCGAGCTTCTTCGAGTAGCTGATGCCGCGGCCGATCAGGAAGCCGAACTCGCA
>CALMTT010000462.1 GCA_937872615.1 uncultured Verrucomicrobiaceae bacterium
GGTCCCGAGTTCATCGCGCCGAGCCAGCCGATGTCATACACCAGCCTGCCGCCGCGAATGAATAGCGCCTTCGCATCCGGCGACCACTTGCCTGTCGGCGCACACATCGAAAACAGCGTGCCTTCGCCACTCGACTCAAACTGCGCCATCGCCGTGAAGTCCGCGCCGAGATCGAGTCCTGCATCAGGAAAGTCCTTCGCGCCCGTTTTGGCCAGTGCTGGCACCTCTTCCGGCCCGCGCACGAGTTTTCCCGCCCTCCACACTCGCAACACCGGCGCTCCTTTCGCCGGATGCTCGACCGCGATGTCTTGCGAGCCATTTACATCGAGGATGAGTTCATCGCCGAGCCTCACTTTGGCTTCTCCTTCGATATGCAGACGGTAGTTCAACGGCCATTCCGGCGCATCGAGAGGCAAGGCTTCACGCGGCGCGGCGGTGCTGAGGCTGGCGAGGAGGATGAGGGAGAGCATGCTGGGTTGTTTAGATTTGAATCAAGGATCCGCGGAGCATCCGGACAAATGTTTCGCTGTCCCAGTGTTTGCGGTCGGAGACTTGGCCATCACCAAGTTCGATAATGCGAAGAACCCCGTCACTTCGCATGGCAGTGTCCACGGTGAAGAATGGGCTGGAGATTCGCTCAGCAGCTATACGGACTGGTTCGGGAATATCAGTGTCATCGCCAAATGGGACGCCACGAAAGACAAAGAAGCGCATTTCGGAATTTGGATCGTATGATTCAATCCTGCGGGCGCAAACTCCGCCCTCAATCTGGCCGCGATACTTCTTCATCTTGGCAACTATCTCAGGAATGCGGAACAGATCGGTGACGAGCGATCCTCCGTCTGTTGCCAATGACTTCACGTAGTCTTTCAGGAAGCATCCTTGCCAGCCTTCGGCCTTCAGTGCGCCTGCGATGTCATCAGTTTCCGCAAAGACTTTTGTTTCTGCTGTGAACTCCGGTAGCAATGAAAGCCAGCGCGGAAGATGGTGGCATAGCAGGTAACTTTCAGGGCTCGTCAGCATCTGCGCACCCAGTTCGCCAACTGATGTGTGCAATCGCCGGTAATCCATCTCAGACAACATCCAGCCTCTGTAGAGAATGGCTTCACCGGGCTGTGGCTTCAGTCGAAACTTGAGGTCGCCCGCTTGAAAATCTTCAAAGCTGAACAAAGAAACAGGCAGACCCGCAGCCACCGCAGCCTCATATTCCTCGGCATAAACTTCATCCGGCTGTTTCGGCTGAAAGCAGTCTGAAGGATAGAGCAGTCTTGGAGTGGGGAGATTCATGGAACTTGGACTATTGATTAAACGAATGGTTGCCGGACGGGAATCTGTCAGTCAAAATAAGCCATGAACTCAAACGAGCCCCAACCGATCCCCCTGGAGGAGGCGCAACGGATATGGACCTTGCAGAAGCAGAACAAGCCGCTCTCGCAGCGGGACATCGACCTTCTCCACCAAGCCGCCGAATGGCAGATGTGGGTCAGCCACGGGATCCGGTTGCCGAGTGGGAAGACAGAGTCTCCGCGCAGTTTAAAGCCCTCGCGAGTTTTGCAAAAAGCTGCGGCTGTTCTCTGAAGGATCGCGACCTTCCTTCCAGAGCGTTTGGAAAGTCGGGCCGCGAGCATGAGGTTTTTCATGCAGGTGCTGGCGCGCGGTTTTGGAAGTCCACCTTCCCCGGCGAGTCCGGCTTTGGGCAGTTTGGCTACTACACGCCAGCGGGTTACTTGCGGCGATTGAGGCTCAGCAATCGCATCTTTGGCGACGACGTTCAGTTTGAGGGCATCTGGAAGCGTCCGGGTGGCCTGAGCATCGTGACCTCGCAGCCGTTCATCCAGCCGCATCCCGTGCGCTTCATTCCGACGGAGGAGGAGATTCACGGTTTGCTGCATGCGCTGGGTTTTGGCTACAACGACTGCCTGATGCTCTGGGAACGCGGCGATGGGGTGCAACTCGCTGACACACATGATCGCAATTTCATCCGCGCACCGGATGAGACGATCATTGCGATTGATGTGCAGCCGCGTTTGCTGCCGGGGCATGACTTTGAAGCCGTGATCGCGGTTCCGAGTCTGTGACTGGCGTGAGCGCGGGCGCATGATTCAATGACAAGCGCAGGTTCCGCAGCCCTTCTTGAGGCCGGCGAGACGTTTTTCGATTTCGAGGGAGGTCGGGGTGACGGCGAGGCCGCCGAGGGAGGTGCAGCGATGCTCGCGGGGCATGCGCTCGGAGACGGCTTTGGCGGCGTCGATGACTTCGTCGAGCGGGATGAGCGGATCGTAGCCCGCGAGAGCCATGTTTGCGCAGGAAAGAGCGTTGCTAGCGGCCATGACGTTTTTGCCGAGACACGGCGCTTCGACGCGATTCGCGATGGGATCGCAAATGAGCCCCAGCATGCTCTGAAACGCCATCGAGGCCGCTGCAATGGCTTGATCGCGTGTCCCGCCCGCGAGTGTGACGAGCGCGGCGGCGGCCATGCACGCCGCGGAACCGCCCTCAGCCTGACAACCGCCCACTTCCGCCGCGAAGGTCCATCGCGTGGCAATGAAGACGCCGATCAATCCGGCCGCGAGCATGGCTTTGGCCATTTCTTCGTCGTCCTTGCCCATCTCCTCCGCCATCGCGATCACCGCACCTGGCAGTGCTGCACAAGCGCCTGCCGTTGGAGCGGCGACGATGACGCCCATGCTGCTCTTTACTTCCATGATCGCGGTGACGTAGAGGATGATGCGGTTCAAAGCGCCGCCATCGAGTAAGCGGCCTTTTTGCATCATTTCGGCAAATCGCCCGCTTTGATGATGCAGCACACGATCTTCGTAACTCGTGCCCGCGATGCCGCTGGCGATGGATTTGCGCAGGATGCGGACGATGTCGGTCATCTTTGCGATGGCTTCCTCCTCGGTGAAGTTTCCGCGAGCACGCTCATACTCGATGGCGAGTTGCCATAGCGGCGTGTTTTTGTCCGCGTCATGCTCCAGCATGGCCGCGCAGCTCGTGAAGGGCACGTGGAGGTCTTTGCGGGATGGGACGGGGAGGACGGGAGAAAGCCGCTTCACTCTCAAACCTTCCACTTCCACAAATCGGTCTGCCTTCACCTGCACGAACTGCCTCTCACCTACTTCACGCACAATCACTTCAATTCCATCACGACAGGAAGATTGGGGACAGAAACATTTTTTCCAATCTTCCTGTCCCCAATTTTTCTGTCGATCACTCCAAACGAGCGTCTCGTGATACCCACCATCCATCCGCAGCGCCACGCCATCGATCTCGATCACCTCAATCATGCCGCCACCCGTCGAAATCGCGATCAGCGTGTGCGTATCGCGACTGTTCTTAAGCGTGAGCCGATACGTATTCGGGTGCGGATCTCCGACATCGACGGTTTCGATGCGCAGCTTGATCCCTGCCTCCGCGAGGGCTTGCGCGGAGTTTGGCAGGCGCTCGTCATCGGCCTCCCAACCGAGCAACCCACCAAACAAGCCCATGTCGCTGCCCTGGCTCTCGTGCGTGGTCGGCAGCGAGCCTGCGCGGTCGAATTCGACGAGCACCTCGGTGATCTCGCCATCCATCAAATCGCGAGCGAGCCTGCCGATGCGCAGTGCCGCGGCGCAGTGCGAGCTGGATGGGCCGCGCATCACGGGGCCGATGACATCGTTGAAGATGGAAACGGGTGTCATGGCGCGACTTTGAATGCTTTCAGATCGACCAAAGTCGGCATCTCGGTGCTCGCGGAGAGAGCGGCGACTTGCTCGTCGAACTCGGCGAGGTGTTGCTTCGATTTGTTGGCGGCGACGAGTTGGGCGCGGATGTCGGCGAGTTGGGGGAGGATGGCCTGGGTGTGTTTGCCGTAGCGTTTCAGGTAGTCGAGGCAGGCTTTGCTGCGGTTTTTTTCGCCCCAACGCTGCGGCTCGATGACTTGCAAGGTCAGCGCCATGCCTTCGCGAATGTGCAGGCGTGAAAGGAGATCAAGGCCGGCGAGGCGCACGCCATCGGCGAACATCTCATTGCTCGGCGCGGGCTTTTCGATGGCTTTCACGATGGCAGGCAGCAGACGCACGAGGTCTTCATCGCTGAGTTTTTGATACGACTTCGCGAGCGAGCCGCGCACGATGGGGTCTTCGTTTTGCAGCAGGGATTCGATGGCGGGATGAAGCAGGGCGCGGTCCACGCCATCGAGCGAATCGGTGAGGATGCTGCGAGGCGTTCGCTTGCCGGGAAAAGGCGCGAAGAGCGCGATGCTGGCCGCACGCTGGGCCATGCGGCGCGGGTCGGCGGCATTTTCGCGCAGCGTCATGTCGAGCAGATCGCTCACGCAGGCCTTGCGCAGCTCGGGGCTGAGCTGCGGCATGGCCTCGGCGGCGAGGCTTTGCACCCAGGGATCGGTTTCGGTCAAACACGCCCGCAACTGGGGCGCGGCGGCATCCGCACGCGGTCCGAGAGCACCGAGTGCCTCGATGGCACCGTAGCGGGCATCGCGGTCCTTGCCTGCGAGCATCTTCAGCAGCGCGGGCAGATGATCGCCATCGCGTTGGCCGAGCGCGGCGGCGGAGCGACCACGCACAAAGGGTGACCAGCTCGCCAGTCCGGCGAGGAGCTGCGGCGTGGTGCGCTGCTCGTAGCGGTTCGCATCGCCCTTGTAGGCGAAGTCGCGGCCTGCGGCGATGACTTCGGCGGTCTGCGCGGCATCGAGCGGCGGCACGCTGAAAGCTTTCTTGCCGGTGATGCGCAGGCTTTTCAGCGGCAGGGCGCAATCGAGCAGGTAACTGCCGCTGCAGTCCCAGTTTTTGTAGGCGCCGTGCTCCTCTTCGCCGACTGGCGAGCCTTGATAAATGAAGCGCGTGTCCCAACTGCGAGCGAGATCATAATACCAGGCCTGCTCCTGCAAATAAGCGCCGCTGGTGAGCGGCCCGCAGCGTGCGACGCCCTGCATGGCCCAGAGCATGTTGAAAAAATTGCCCGTGTGGCCGCGCTCGCGTTCGCTGTAGCCAGCGGCGGCCATTTTCGCGAAGAACTCCGCCGCCTCGCGATCGCCGAGCAGGTCAAAGAGCACCGCGGAGGCCGCGCACTTGCCATTGTCCTCATGCGCGAAGAACGGCTGATGATCGCCATAGGGCACCGCGCCTTTGTGGACATACCAACGGAGGAAGTTCGCAGCCTTGGCGATGCCTTTGTCGAGATCGACGTGCTTCACACCGGCCTCGCGGGCGAGCACCATGCCGATGGTGAGCGGGATGCCGGGCGCATTCATCGCGCCGTAGCCGCCGAGGTTGTAGCCGTTCGGTGAAAAGCGATGCCCCCAGGTGCCGACGGCGCTTTGACCGCGTGCCGTTTCGAGCGCGAGCCGCGTGAGGCCGGGCATGACGGAGGTGTCGCCGGTGGCCATGACGTATTCGGCCACGAAGGTCATCATGAAGCCGTAATACCACGACAGATAGCCATCGGTGGTGAAGTCCGCGGCCCACTTCGCCTCGCGCTGAATGAGCGGCAGGTAGTCCTTGTTGCCGCTGGCGAGCAACGCGAGGCCGTTGAGGGCTCGCGAGATGCCATCGAGCCTGCGCACATAGCTTTTCTCATCGCTCATGCGCTTCGCAAGTGAGGCGCAGCCGAGTTCGAGGATGCGCTTCGACTTCACGCAATCATACGGCGAGGTGGCGCTGCGGCTGCCGATCACGGCGAGCTTGATCTCCACGATTTCCGTTTTGCCAGAACGCCAGCGCAGCAGCTTCAAAGAGCCCTCTTTTGCCTCCGCGGCCGCGATGGCCTTCGCGAAGGTGATGCGGGCATCATCGGCAAAGTGGGCCTCATTCACGCCGAGAATGACATCGCCGACCGCGAGCTGCTTTTCCGCCGGTGAACCGCTCGCGACCTCGGTGACGAGAATCTGTCGTGCATCGCGAGAATGGCCATTCGCGCTGAAAATCCATCCGCGAGCTCCGGTGGGCCCGAGTGTCCAATCGTGCTCCTTGCCGGGTTGGTCGCCTTTGGTGAAGTCGGGAGGCGTTAGCGTGGCTGGAGCCGCGATGGCGCTGGCGACGAGCAGACATGCCGTCGCGGAGATGAGCAGGGGAAGGTAGCGTTTCACAAGATGGAGATGCTAAAGCGCTCCATCGGCACCGTCTTGTGCAGAATGGCCGTGGAGCCGGGCAAAAGCCGCACAATGGCCCGAGAGGCACTTCAATGAAGAGATGGAGGATTGTTATTGGCGGTTCACCTCCGCAACAAATCCTCATCGACAACATGTCCGGTTTGGGGACAAGCTTCCAAACATGTCTCCCGCCTTTCAAACCATCACCACCCAAGTCACCGCGCATCTGCGGACCTTGCTGCTGCAGGGTCGCTGGCAGGGCGAGCTGCCGGGGCGTGATCAACTCGCCTCCGAGCTGGGCGTGAATCGCAAGACGGTGGAGGCCGCGCTGCGGCTGCTCGAAAAGGAGGGCACGCTGGACAATCCCGGCAAAGGCCGCCGCCGGAGGATTCGGGAGGGTGCGGTGCAGCCCGCCAGCTCGCTGCGCATCGCGATTCTGCTCGGCGACAAAAGCGACCAAGGGTGGGAGGTCATCACCGAGATGCTGCATCGGCTGCGACAGGCCGGACACGACGCCTTTTACACCGAGAAGACGCTCGGCGAGCTCGGCATGAAGCCCTCGCGTGTCGCTTCACTCGTTTCACGAACGCCCGCCGATGTGTGGCTCGTCGTCGCTGCATCACGCGAAGTGCTCGAATGGTTCTGCAACAGCTCGCTCACCGCGTTTGCGATCTTTGGCCGAATCCTGGAGCTACCCATTCCGGCCGTCGCGCCGAAAAAGATCCCGCCGCTGATCGAGGCCACTCAAACGCTGCTCAAACTCGGTCATCGACGCATCGCACTCATCAACCGGCCCCGCCGACGCCATCCTCAGCCGGGCATTCCCGAGCAGGCCTACCTAGCGGAACTCAAAGCGCATGGCATCGAGCCCTCGGCCTATCATTTGCCCGAATGGGAGGAGACGACGCAAAGCTTTCACGCGATGCTCGAGTCGATGTTTCGCGTCACACCGCCCACCGCGCTCATCGTGGACGAAGCGGAGTTTTTTGTCGCTGTGATGCAATTCTGCATCAAACGCCGTCTTCGTGTGCCGGAGGACCTCTCGCTCGTCTGCACCGATGACCATCCCGTCTTCGCCTGGTGCCAGCCGACCATCGCGCACATCACCTGGGACTACGCCCCCGTCGTGCGCCGCGTGCTTCAGTGGGTTGAAAACATCCGTCTCGGCAAGCCTGATACTCGACAGACGCACACGGCATCTCATTTCGTGCCTGGCGGCACGATTGGTCCGGTGCCGGTGTAGTGTGGTTGAGTCCTCTGGACTCATCTGAAGACGGCCGTTGAGCCAACGGTTGAAATAGCCCCAGCCATCCCTTACACTCCCGTTCATGAGCGCGATCACAGCCACCCTCGACCTCGAAGACGACATGACGGCCGTCGTGGCAAACATGCTTCGGCAGTTTCCCAAAGGCTCTCGGGTGAAGCTCGCGATCTCCGAGGTGCCTCCTGCGGCTCCGGTGCCGAGCCTTGAGGACTATCGACAAATGATCGCCGCAGCGAGACAGAAGGCTCCGCGTGGCCCGTGGGCAACGACGGCCGAGACGATGAAAGCGCTGCGGGAGGGCGAGGAGGCCTGAGATGGCGTGGGTGGTCGATACCTCAGTGGTAGTGGACCTCGTGACGGGTGATCCACTCTTTGAGCCCGCTTCCACGGCCTGCCTTCAAGCGCATCTCAACGACGGCCTCGTCATCAGTCCGGTGACCTTTGTGGAGCTTGGCCCATCCTTCGCGGGCGATGATGTGGCGGCGGAGGCCTTTTTGAAGTCCTCGCGCATCGGCACGTCCGATTTCTGGACGCCTGCGGACACCCTTCTTGCGCATCGCCTCTGGCATCAGTTCCAACAAAGACGCCGACAACTCCAAGTGGCCAAGCGACCATTGGCCGATGTGTTGATCGCCGCATTCGCAGAGCGCTTCCAAGGCATCATCACGCGCAATGCCGCCGATTTCCGCAACATTCTCCCCACGCTGCGAATCGTCGAACCTTGATCGTTCCATTTGAGACGGAGTGGATTGGTGTGAAGCCACATTCAACCAGTCGATCTTCGATTCGCTCAATGGCACACCGAGTTATGAAGGCTTAATGTGGTTGAGTCCTCTGGACTCATCTGAAGCAGTCCGGAGGACTGCACCACACTCACGGACTCACCACTCGCAGGCGCACGAAGCGTTGCGTGCCGCCAACGGGGAAGGTGTAGGTGAATTGGTTGCCGTTGCGGGTGACGTTCACGCCGAGGAGTTCGGGCGTCCAGGTGCCGGTGAGGGTGTCGCTGGTCTCGATGGTGAAATCGGTGCCGTAGAGGCCGGGGTAGGTGCTTGCTTTGGACCAGGTGATGCTGAGGGTGCCGGAGGTGTTCGCGATGGCGGGCAGCGGGGTGGGACCGCTGGTGTTGCTGGAGCCGCCGAGGAAGTATTCGATGCCGTTCGGCACGCCGTCTTGATCATGATCCGCGTCGAAGCTGCCGCTGATGCCGTTGCTGGTCTGCCAGTTCGTAAACGTGGCCGCGACGCTGGCGGTGAGATAGCCGTTCGCATCGAGCGCGAAGCTCGTGAAGCCGGGAGCGCTGATCTTGGCGAGTTGCGTGGAGGTCAAACCGCTCGCGTTGGTGCCGAAGCGCAGCGACGCGCCTGAAACGAAGGTGCCAGTGAGATTCAAGGTGCCGCCGCTCCAATCAATCGCGCTGCTGTCGGCGAAGCTCAACGCCGCGCCAGTGCCCAAACGAATCGCCGAAGCCGAAGTGACATCGAGCGAGCCGACCGCATCGGTGAAAACGCCCGCATCCAATGTCGCCGTGCCAATCGCGATGGCATTCGCAGGCAGCACGTTGCTGGCTCCGAGGGCCAAAGTGCCCGCTGCGATGAAGGTGCCGCCGGTGTGCGTGCAAGGGCCGCTCAGCGTGACCTTGCCACTGCCGGTCTTCGTGAGCGCGAAGGCACCGGAGATGCCGCATTGAATGGCGGTGTCGCCAGTGCCGCCGAGCGTCGTGTCGGCAGCGAGAGAGATCGAGGACATGTTTGCGGTGGCCGTGGTGCCGGTGCCGCTGCTGAAGGTCACGCTCGGGGAGCTGGTGTAGCCGCTGCCGGGATTCGTGACCTGAATGCCGATCACGATGAAGTTGCTACTGTTTCCCACGCCGGTGGGATTCACGCCTGCCGTGGTGACGGTGCCGCCGTTAAAGGTGATGGTGGGAGCACTCGTGAAACCATTGCCCGCAGCGGTGACGGTGATGCCAGTCACGACACCCGAGGTCAACTGCGCCGTGGCCGTGGCACCCGTGCCGCCACCGCCGCTGATCGTCACGGTGGGAGCGGTCGAGTAAACCGTGGTGCCGCCATTGATGGTGAAGCTCGCGGCCCGCACGCCGAGCGATGCCACCGCTGTCGCGCCGCTGCCACCACCACCGGTGAGGTTCACCGTCGGCACCGTGCTGTGCGTGCCGCCCGCCGTGGTGCTGATGGAAGAAACGCGTCCACCCGCGATGCTGGCCTCTACCGGGCTGTTATTGATCATCGCCCCATCGCCACTTGGGCCGCTACCACGCAAAGTGATGGCTTCATGGATGCCCTGCTGGCCATTGAGATCGAGTGCCGCACCCGCGGTGAGCGTCGTGCTGCCGGTGGCACTGCCCAAAGCCACCGCGCCAGTGCCCAGCGCATTCGGATGCGCGAGCACGAGGGTGCCCGCGACGATGCTCGTGGTGCCGCTATACGAGTTGTCGCCGCCGAGCGTCCATGTGCCGCTTTCCTCCTTCGACACCGCGACAATCAGCGACGGATTGCCGTTGCGAATCACACCGGTGACACTGCCATTGCCAGCGCCCATGAGCTTCAATGTGCGGGCGGCGAAGTTCGAATCAATCGGCCCGCTCAGCGTGAGCGTGCCCGCGAATCGCGAGCCCTCGGCTTCGCTGTGGCTGAATTCGAGCTGGCCCTGCTGGATGGCACGGATCTTGGGCACCACCGTCAACGAGCCCGACAGCGTGGTGCCGTCGTATTGCACGTGGCCGGTGGCCGACTCGATGCCGGGCAGCGTGTTGGGCTTGAGACCGATGTCGCCGGCCGCGCTCCACTGGCCACTATCGGGCGCATAAGTGAAGGCGATGCGGGCCGGGTCGAAGTAGCGCGTGTCGAAGTCGAAGCTGCCCGAGATCGACAGCGGCGCATCGGCGCAGGTGACCTGCACGACGTCGGTGCGCTCCAGCGTCTGGCTCCACTGGCCGTCGATGGTGAGCAGGATGTTGTCGGCGCCGCGGCCGGGGCGGACCTCGACCAGGGACTCAAGGCGGGTGACCAGCGGCCGCGCGGTCAGGGTGTGCGGGCAGATCGGCGATAGCACCATCGCCTCCAGGTTGGGCATCAGGATCGGCCCGCCCACCGC
>CALMTT010000463.1 GCA_937872615.1 uncultured Verrucomicrobiaceae bacterium
ATCGGCGGCGCTGTTGAAGAAGGCATACATCGAATAAAACTCCTTCTGCGTGATGGGATCAAACTTGTGGTCGTGACATACCGCACAGCCTGCGGTGAGGCCCAGCCACACGGCCATCGTGGTCTCCGTGCGGTCCACGGCATAGCGGAAGATGAACTCCTCATTGATGCTGCCGCCCTCGCTGGTGGTCACGTTGCAGCGGTTGAAGCCTGAAGCGATCTTTTGATCCATCGTGGCATTGGGCAGCAGGTCGCCGGCGAGCTGCCAGATCGTGAACTGATCAAACGGCACGTTCTGATTGAAGGCATGCACCACCCAATCGCGGTAAGGCCACATGCTGCGCTCGTTGTCGAGATGCAGCCCGTGCGTGTCGGCATAGCGGGCCACATCCAGCCATTGGCGGCCCATGTGCTCGCCATAGCGTTCGGATTTCAAAAGCCGGTCCACGAGGCGGTCGTAGGCCTGCTCCGAGGTGTCGGCGAGAAACGCATCGATTTCTTCGGGAGTCGGCGGCAGGCCGGTCAGGTCGAGGGTGACACGGCGGATGAGTGTTTCTCTCGATGCGGTTGGAGCCGCTTTGAGGCCTTCTTCGGCCAAACGAGCCTGAATGAAGGCATCGATCGGGTTTCGCACGGGGCCGCTGATCTTCGGCGGGGCTGTTTTGATCGGTGCCTCAAAGCTCCAATGCTTTTTGTATTCCGCGCCTTCTTTGATCCAGCGACGCAGAATCTCGATTTGAGCCGCTGTGATCTTCTTGTTCGTCTCCGGCGGCGGCATGAGCTCGTCCTCGTCATGCGTGAGGATGCGCTGGAGCACGGTGCTGGCCTCGGGATCGCCCGGCTTGATTGGAAAAGCTCCTTCGATGGCTTTGAAGGCTCCTTCCGGCGTGTCGAGCCGGAGGTCAGCCTTACGCTTCTTCGCGTCAAAGCCGTGACAGGCGAAGCAGTTGTCGCTGAGGATGGGGCGGATGTCGCGGTTGAAGTCGAGCTTGCCTGCGGCGGAGGCAGCGGAGGTCGCGATGAGTGAGAAAAGAAGAACGCGCAGTGTCATGATCGTCAGCGTGAAATTCATGCGAGCACGGCTTTGACCGGGTGATGCTCCTCGACGCCGGTGAGACGCTGGTCGAGGCCCTGGAATTTGAAGGTGAACTTCCGGTGATCGATGCCCATCAGGTGCAGGATGGTGGCGTTGAGGTCATTGATGTGCACCGGGTCCTTCGTGATGTTGTAGCTGAAGTCGTCTGTCTCGCCGTGCTCGATGCCGCCTTTCACCCCGCCACCGGCCATCCACATCGTGAAGCAGCGCGGATGATGGTCGCGGCCGTAGTTGTCCTTCGTCAGCGTGCCCTGAGAATACACCGTGCGCCCGAATTCACCGCCCCACACGACGAGCGTGTCCTGCAGCAGGCCGCGTTGCTTGAGATCCATGATCAGGGCCGCACAAGCACGCTCGCTATCTTCCACCTGGCCGCGGAGGAGCTTCGGCAGGTTGTTATGCTGATCCCAGCCGCGATGCAGGATCTGCACAACACGCGTGCCACGCTCGATGAGCCTGCGGGCCATGATGGCGCTGTGAGTGAAGCTGCCGCTGCGCTGCACATCCGGGCCGTACATCTCCAGCGTGGCCTTGCTTTCCTTGCTGAGGTCCGTGAGCTCCGGCACGCTCGTCTGCATGCGGAAGGCCATTTCGTATTGAGCGATGCGCGTTTGGATTTCGGGATCGCCAATGCGGCTGTGATTGGACGTGTTCAGCTTGTTCAGCGCATCGAGCATAGCCCGGCGGTCGCCCGGATCGACGCCAGGAGGATTCTTCACATACAAAACCGGATCGCCCTGGCCGCGGAGAGCCACGCCGGTGTATTTCGTGGGCAGGAAACCGCTGCTCCACATGCGAGTAAAGAGCGCCTGCGCCTGGCTCGCGGCGGGAAACGTGGGCGTGAAGACCACAAAAGCCGGCAGGTCATTGCTCTCGCTGCCCAGTCCGTAAGCCAGCCACGAGCCGATGCTCGCCTTTCCGGGCACCTCGCTGCCCGTCATCACAAACGTGCAGGCCGGATCGTGGTTGATGGCACTCGTGTGGACGCTTTTGATCACGGCGATGTCATCCACGATCTTCGCCGTGTGCGGGAGTAACTCGCTCACCCAGCGACCGCACTGCCCGTGCTGCGTGAATTTGAACATGCTGGGTGCCACCGGCAACCGCGCCTGACCGCTGGTCATCGTGGTGATGCGCTGACCATTGCGGATGCTCTCTGGCAGGTCTTTGTCAAAAAAATTCGCCAGCCCCGGCTTGTGATCCCACAAATCGAGCTGCGAGGGAGCCCCGTTCATGTGCAGGTAGATCAGCCGCTTGGCCTTCGGCGCAAAGTGCGGCAGCCCGGGCATCGGCGTATGCACCGGAGCGGCCAGCAGGTCACGACCGAGCATCGAGGCGAGGGCGATGTTTCCCGCCCGCAGGCCGACATTTCCGAAAAACTGACGGCGGGTCTGCTGCTGGTGAAATTCGAGGAGGGGGTTCATGGCAGGAAGGGCGCAGTAAACGATGCGGTTCCCGGCTTTCTGCCTCAGGTCGGCCCAAAAAGCCCGCCATGGGCAGGATAAAAAAAGCCCGGGGCGGATCACTCAATCCGCCCCGGGGCATTTTCAGAGTTACCAACAGCCAGAAGGTCCACTCTTGGAAAGTTGCGACAGGAACCGCGTGGTTCGCTATCTGTGGGTATTCTGCCACATCCTCGAAACCGTGAGTCAGGTGCCGGTAAGTGGATTGTAAGGCGTTTGTGAGAAACAAAAACCGCTTCGCAGCCCGATTGGCCACGAAGCGGTCTTCAATGCGAAAAAACGGAATCAGGCGAGCTTCGCGAGAGCGGCCTTCACGGCATCAAAGTTCGGCAGGTCCTTCGGCGTGGCGGTCTGTTCCGCGTATTGGACGACACCGGCCTTGTCCACCACGAAGGCGGCGCGGGCGGAGGTGTCGCCGATGCCGGCGAGGGCAGGGAAAACCACATCGTAGGCCTTGGTGGCTTCCTTGTTCAGATCGCTCACGAGCGTGATGCCGATCTTTTCCTTCAGCGCCCAGGCTTCCTGCGCGAACGGGCTGTCCACGCTGATACCGATGACGTCGGCATTCAGGTCGCTGTAGGAGGAGAGGCCGGCGGTGATGTCGCAAAGCTCCTGCGTGCAGACGCCGGTGAAGGCGAGCGGGAAGAACAGGATGACCGTGTTCTTGCCTGCCACAGGCAGCGTGACATCGGCGAGACCGGAGGCGGATTTCGACTTGAGGGTGAAGACGGGGGCTTTGGAGCCAACTGCGAGGGCCATAGGGGTGGTGGGGTGTGGGGTGAAGACGGTTCAAAGAACCGGCGGCCATGAAGGCGAGTTCTCCAGACCGGTCAAGCCTGCCCGCAGCAAGCGGCTTTCCTCAACATCTGGCCCGAGACGCCCGCGTCCGCAGTTGGGCAGATCGGCGGGGGCGAATGGCCTGACCGCGGGCTTTGGGCCCTTGGGCTTGTTTTATAAATTTCAGACTTCCAAAAGGTTTAAATCGGTTAAAACCATATAAATTATGTTTTTTATATTGCAGTCTTCTAAATTTTTTATTAAAATTCTGTCAATTCAGCAAATTATCAGCCATGTGTAACTCGCGTTTGATTCATTTTGGCACCGCTGCCCTCCTCGCGGCTGTTCTGTCGTCCTGTTCCCTGCCGAAGGGGCCGATTTTTGCCAACCGAGGCAATCTCAAAAAATCCCCGCCGCTCCAATCCGGCGTCCGCTACGAGGTCCGCAAGGCTCTGGCGACCACGGTTCCTTTCCGTCCGAAGCAGGTGAAAGGCTACACCTTCGTGCTGGAAGCCCCGCAGAGCTTCACCAAGCCCCCCTTGATGCTCGCCTCCGCCAATCGCTTTGGCCCGAGCATGCGTGTGCGCACGACGGCTTACACGCATTCGGAGAGCGACCACATCGTTTACGGCGTGAAGAACGCGATCGGCACCAATTTGAAATACGGCATGGTGCGTAGCGCCGCGGCCGATTGGTCCCGCTTCCCGGTGGGCACCCGCTTCTGCATCGCCAGCGAGCCCGGCGTCGTTTACGAAGTCGATGACTACGGCAGCGCCTTGGTCGGCACCGGCACGATCGATCTCTACAAGCCCAGCCGCTCCATGATGGACGACTGGGGCGTGCGCCATGTGGATATCAAAGTGCTCCAATGGGGCTCTTACGAACGCAGCGCCCAACTCATGCGCGACCGCACCCGCTGGCCGCACGTGCGCCAGATGCTCAACAGCATCAATGGCCAGATCCGCGCCGCCGGTGTGCCGACGAACCGCTACCCGCTGACCGCATCTCTGTGAGGTCGATGGCAAAGCAGGCGAAAACTTGGTGTGAGCGCTGCGTTTACGCCCAGTCATGCGACTGAACGCGATCCTGCTCTCCTGCCTCCTATTTCTCATTCCCGGCCTGCCAGCGCAGGACAAGCCGAAAAACGGTGCAGGCAGTCTCTCGCCCATTCAGGTGAAAAAGGCGCTCGAAGGCATTGTTCATGGTTCCGCGACCGAGAGGCAAAAACTGCATGACACAGTCTTGCGAGCGTTTGGGATGAAGAACCTCGCCCAAGGACGTGCGCCGGCTAAAATTGAGCAATCGACCGTTGTCTGGGCCATTCTCGATCCGCAACCAGCCACTGTCGTGAGTGAGGATGGCACCCTTATTGGCGAAATGATCCGGTTGGGGGATGATGGCCTTCAGGTGCTCGCTCGCGAGATGCCAAATTTCAGCGACATCCGCTACCGCGTGGAGTCAGGCGGCATGCCACGCATGGCTGGCAGCGCCCACGTGGAACATTACGAATACACCGCGGACAGCCTGCCGAAGGCCGATGTGCCGAAGGGACGGCTCGAGAAGTTTGAATGGAAGGACAGCAAGGTCTTTCCTGACACCGTGCGCGATGTGACGGTCTATTTGCCCGCCAATCACCAGGCAGGTGAGGAAACATGCGTCATGGTCTGGCAGGATGGCACCCGTCACGCGGACCCGAATGGCTCGATGCGTGTGCCGGTGGTCTTTGACAATCTCATCCACCAAAAGGCCATGCCGCGCACTGTCGGCATTTTCATCGATCCAGGCCGCAAACCGCAGCAGAAGCCGGGCGACAAGGCCGCGAACCGCGGATTCGAGTATGATTCACTCGGCGATGCCTATGTGCGCTTCCTGCTCGAAGAGATCATTCCCGAGGTCGAGAAGCGCCACGGCACGAAATTTCGCCAGACGCCGGCCGCCTGGGCCATCGGCGGAGGCTCATCCGGTGGCATCTGCGCCTTCACCACCGCGTGGGAAAGGCCGGACAAATTCGGCAAGGTGCTTTCGTGGGTGGGTTCATTCGTCGATTTGCGTGGCGGGCATGTCTATCCCTCGCTCATTCGCATCACCGAACGCAAACCGGTGCGTGTGTACCTGCTCGATGGCGAGAACGACCTCGACAATCTCTTTGGTAACTGGCCGCTTGCCAACAAGCAGATGGCCGCAGCGCTGAAGTACATGAATTACGACTACCGCATGGATTGGAATCAATGCTTCCACGGTAGCAAAGGCATGGCTCCGGTGCTTCCAGAGGCGCTGCGCTGGCTCTGGCGTGATGTGCGTTGAGTCGCTGCTTTAGCGAAACCCATACTTCCCGTCTCGCACGAAGGCTTGAGGTGGCACGTGATGTTGCTCGAAGGCCTCAAAGCCTACTTGCAGATTCTCCCAAAAGCTGAGCCAAGGACTGTTTTGCGCCTGATTCATGCGTTCAGCGGTGAAACGAAACGGAAAGCAATGCACCGGCACCTCACGCTGCCCGTTTTCAAGAGCGGCGGACACGAGGAGATAGATTTCCTCGATCACCGGATCCGTCATCGCGTAGCAACCCACACTCGCCTGATCGCCATGCACCATGATGTGGCTGCCCGTGCGCTTGTGATGAAGGTCATAGGCATTCGGATAGCCGATGTTGAAAGCGAGATGATAACTGCTCGCCGGATTGAGCTGCTTCGAAGCCACCGTGTAAAAGCCTTCCGGAGCCTGCATGTCTCCCTCGCGTTGTTTCGGCCCGAGCACGCCGGAAAGACAGGCGACCGGATACGTGCGGAAGAGCTTCCAGTTGCCGCGTGCAGGCCTCATCCAAAGTTCGAGTTCATACGACTCTTTGAATAACCGGATGAAAACTGGGTTCCCCTGCTTCAGACCGTGGACATCGAGTTCTTGCGTCAAAAGGGGCAGCAAACGCGCCCTCACATCCTCCAATCTTCGCGGCGCAGGCAGCTTCTTCCATGCCTCGGGTTCAGGCGGTGGCGCATAAGGCAGCTTGATCGGAATGAAGGTGATTTCGCGCATCAGGAAACGTGCATGAGGAGAAAAGGCACGAAAGACATCGAGATTCCAGGCACAAGCAATGCCGCTGAACAGCAGAAGAGCCCAAACGACGCGGCGCATGGGATGAGCGGCTTAGGGCGCCGAAGGTGGCGGCGTGGTTGGCTTGGCTCGGACGATGTTCATCGCGCCGTTGAGTTCGCCACCGGGTTCGATGGAAACGGAGCGTGCCGTGACATCGCCATTCACCGCACCGTTGGTGCCGATGAGCACCGGGCCGGAGGAAAAGATGGTGCCGGTGATGCGGGCGTGGACTTCAACTTCCTCAGCGCGAATGGGATTTTTGAAGACGAGGTCCGATCCTTTCTCGACGATGAAGCGCCGGCAGCGGATCTCGCCGATGATGGTGCCAGTGGCCTTGAAGATGGCATCACCCCCGCACTCGACATTCGCCTCGAGGTTGCCAAAGCAACGCAGATCACGGCACTGCAAGCTGCTGGCGGAGAGGTGGCCGCGCTTGCGGATGATCACATCACCACGCGTCTTGACCGGCTGCGTGGCGTTCATGTTGATCTCCACATCCTCGAGCGAGATGTAGGCACCGCAGGTGGGGCAGTTCGCCGAGCGGGCGGAGCGGCTGGTCTTGAACTTGTGACCGCAGTCAAAGCACTCCGCGTCTTTGAAATACTGGTTCCGATACATGCCCAGATCCTTCATCTTCTGGATCGAGCTGGCATTCATCGGTGCCGGAGCCGGCGTAGGAGCCGGAGAGTTCGAAACGGGACGACGCAGCGAGCTGGTGATGGGCTCATCATCAAACTTCAGCTCCGGTTCAGACGGCGCAGGCATCTCCTCGGTAGCAGCAGATGTCTTCTCAGTAGCCTCAGGCTGCACCTGCGCCTTCAAAAACGCTCCAAATCCATCGGCAGCAGACAGATCGGCCTTCCGATCTTCTTCGCTGATCGCCTCGGGCAAGACCGGCGTCTCGTTTTCGGTCACCGAAGCGGCTTTTTCGGGTGTCGGGGCAGGGGAGGCCTCCGTTTTGGGTGGGCCGCTGTTTGTCCAGTCCTGGTATCCCGCCCCCGGGCGGGTGACGTTGGAGGCCGTGACGCGGCGCTTCACGTGGGCCAGCGGGTCGTCGCCGGACGCGGTGCCCCAGGGCGTCTCGATCCAGGCGCGGGCACCGTCGGGGCTGACCAGCTGCACCGCGTCCGGCGTCACCACAGGCTCCGGCTGCGGGTGGCGGCGGG
>CALMTT010000464.1 GCA_937872615.1 uncultured Verrucomicrobiaceae bacterium
CGGTGGAGTTGAACGCCTGCGCGAAGGCCGGCATGGCGTTGAGGGTGAGGATGGCGGCGGCCATGAGGATTGAGGGCAGCCGCGAACGGATTTTTCGACTGGTCTGTTTGATGAACTTCATACGTGTTTGTGTTATTGTTTTTCTGTCGTCTCAGCGGCTTCTCCGCCGAACACGCGATGACTCTCTCACAAGCGCGCAGAGCTGCGGTGTATGTCATACACAACATGCGCGCTCAGTCCGGGCTACAACTCAGGGATGACCAAAACGACAGACCCGACGAAGCTCACCAAACTCCACGAACTGGACTCCCTCCTTCCACGCGAAATCCGCGGCCAGTCCCACGCACTGCCTCGAATCATCTCCGCCGTGCGACGCGGCGAACTGGGATTGACCAAGCCCGCGCGCCCACGCGGAAGCTTTCTGCTGCTCGGACCAACGGGCGTGGGCAAGACGGAAACGGTGGTCGTGACGACGACGCAAGTGTTCGGCGCAAACCAACTGTTCCGCTTCGACATGAGCGAATTCCAGAACCAGGAAGCGCTGGGACTGCTGCTCGGCGCGCGGCTCGGTGAGGTCGGCTATCTGGGCGCGGTGCGGGAACGCGCGGCGGAAGGGTCACTGCTGTTCGACGAAGCGGAAAAGGCGCATCCCCGCGTGCTGGACATCCTTCTGCAACTGCTGGACGCCGCGCGGATTACCGTGGCGACGGGTCAAACACTGGACTTCAGCGGCTTCTACATCTGGCTTACGTCAAATATCGGCTCGGCGGAACTGATGAGCCTTCAGCACTCGAACGATGCCACGCTCGAACGCCACGTCCTCACGCGGGCGCAACAAACCCTGCGCCCGGAGATTTTCGCGCGCGTCAACGAGAAGCTCGTGTTTCATCGCCTGAGCTACGAACACCAATTGGAGATTGCGGAGAAGTTCCTGTCGCGCGAAATCGAGTTCCTCGCCGCGCGCGGCCACAAGCTCGAACTCGACGAGACGGCGCTGCCGTTCCTGGTGCGAAAGGGATTTCACCCGAAGCTCGGCGCTCGTCCGATGCGGGATGCTGTAGAGAAATTGGTGGGCGACGCGGTGAGCGAGTGTTTGCTCGATGCGCGGCAGGCGTGCGGGGTTCTGGCTTTGGACGAGACGCGGGATTGCCTAGTCGTCCTCTGAATCAACCGAGGTAGAGATACAAGTAGGTTTCGCCGATATCCTCGTCCGGCTGCATCGCGCCAAGGTCGCGCCTTCGTAGTTGGGCGCAGACACGGCGAACGGCCTTCCGTTTCGTCCGGTCCTTGGGCAGGCGTACGAGCACACAATCCGCGAATTGGTTGCCATCCTCATTGCCGTAGATGTCGGGCGCGATCACCTTGGTCGCGCCAGCGTGGTAAAGCTGTTCGACGAACTCTGCGGCGTCGCGCTCTCGTTTGAAGCGTCCGAGCCAATGCCCAGCTTTCTCGCCGCCGTTCTTGTGCAGCCATGCCTTTGCTTCACTGTGCTTCGGCTTTTCCAAGAGCGATGCCACGAACACCCGATAAATGTGCCTCCGTGTCGCGCCGTTCTTCGGCGGCACCTTCGCCGGCTTGCCGCGAAACTTCGGCAGAGTCTTATCCCTCGCTGCCGCCTCGCGATATTCTTCGGCGTTCACAACGCGGCCGTGCAGGTAAAATCGCTCGGAGAGCAGAGTCCCGTCACGTAGCCAAATTCGGTTGCGCCCGCAGAACTCGCCGCGAACCGTGGATACCTCCATCTGGAGTTGGCCGTTGTCGTGCCAGGCCCGTTGAATTCCCGTGCTGTGGGTCATTCTGTATTTGCCCAGAAGGCGGCCCTGCTCGTCCCACTGCCGGCAAGTCCCTTGAAGCAAGCCGTTTAGGTACGGTTCTTCGGAGGCCAGCATTCCGTTCTTGTGCCAGGTTCGGTGGACACCGTGCCTGTGACCGTTTCGCAAGGGGATTTCCTCGCGAAGCAGTCCGGACCGATAAAAGTGTCGTTGCTTCGTGGTTCTCACCACACGTTCATGTGCATCTGACCGACATCCCAACCGTCCGGCATTGTCCATCATTAAAGAGCCTTCCGCCGCGTAAAACCAGCGTTTTTACCACAATGACGCAGTGTTTTTCAATCGGCAAGCCGAAGCGAATCAGGTTTCCACCCAATTGCGGGGCTTCCGCGACCCTGACCAGCGACAGTTTCCCGCGATGAAAACCTAGAGGCAAAACTTCCTGGCGGCGGCGGGCGGGTCAAAGGAGGAACGGAAGCGCGAGCGTCTAAGCGAGCCGACCCGTAGTATCCTTGACGCGCCCGACGCCGCCATACAATCAACCGGGCTTTCATCGCGCTGTCACTCCGGCGGTCGAATGGCCTGCCCCTTTTTCAATCACTGATTGAAGAACCCCAAAATGGTCAATCGTTGGTTGGCGATTTCGACAGCGCGGCTGCCAATGCGAACATCTTGGCTTCGGTCTGCGGTCGGCAAGCGGGGAAAGTGGAGCGGAGGACGGAGAGGAGCGCATAGCGAATCGCAGGCGGAGCGCAACGCCCGCTGCCGAGCCGCAGACGGAAGCGCGCCGCGCTTGCGGCATAATGCGGATGCCCGCTCGTGACGAGCGCGCGGTTTGCGGAGCGGAACGGGCGTGGTCGAGAGGGGGACAGGGCCGACCGGCAGCCCGTGGAGAGAAGCAAACCGTGCGTTGGTCACGGCGGATTCGCGATGACGGTTGCATCCGACCAGTTGTTTGTGCGCATAAGAATTCCCATCCAACATCCAACGTGCTCATGCGCCAAACGATCGCGAGAATTCTCCGTGTGTCAGTCGAACTCGCGCTTCGAATGATGGAAGACTTGTGACAGGATACCAGTCACTCGCTCTCAAGATGGCAGACTGCTACGTCGCGGCAGATTCGATTCAGGAACCGAGTTGATCCGGGATTGTTATCTTGGTCTGGCAAGCTGGACATTCTACCTCTTGCCCTGCGGCAGCGGTATCGCAAACGATATGTTGACCACAGGTGGAGCACTCGAACTTGATGTCGCTTGGCGCATAGTCGGCGCGAAGCATTTGCTGGTTCATGGCAGATCCCCGAGTTGACACATCCATGCCATCTGAAACCCTCTGCGGGCTGAATGACTTTCCAGTTTGTCTAGTCGTAGCGTTATCGGTGCAGAGTGCGCTCTTTAGGTCGAGGATGAGCGTTTTGCAAAAGTCGTGCAGATGGGCGTGACCGTAGAGCCCAGAGGATGGGAACTTCAGGCAGACCACCGACGAATCTGGCTTCTCGACGACGACGATAGAAACGGAAGGTTTCTGAAACAAGGAACCGCCGAGAATATTGGCTCGCGGATTGGCAGAATAGATCAGCGGCCAGATAGCAAAGCGTAGGAGGCCGATCCCGAGATTAAGCGAAGTTGTTTTACTCCTCACTGCACCACCGTGTGTGGCCAAGATTGTCGCTTCCGTCTTTGGTTCAATCTGCCACCCGAGCTCGCGTAAACGAGTCAACACAACTTCGCATGTGGTTTCGCAGGGTGCCGCGCTTCGCAAAAACACCACAAATTCCCAGACTTCCTCTGCATCGACAAATGTGTCAACGTGAACAAACCCTCGCTTTGCTCCGTTCGAGGAATAAATAGCAGTCCACTGTCCGCCCTTCCCATTGATGGGTTTATCAGCGAGGACTCTCTCTCCATACTCCAGCTTATCACCGCTGGCGGAATCGAACGCTGGTTCCCTGCAGACCTTTGCCTCAGAAACTGCAATGCGAAAAGCACGCACATTGGTGATTTCCAGCGAAGAGGGAACTACCCCGTGAATTCCACTTGGCAGCAGCACATCAACCCACTCCGCCCCATTGGCCTCAACCGATTCGCCAATGTCAAAAATGGTTTCGGGCGTCAACATCCCAATGCAGGGGGACTCGACCCCAGTATTCGTGTGAACGGATGCGCTGCCGTTGCTCAAGTGTACTTTCATTCTGCTTGCTTCTGCTAGAGTGGTTTCAAATGTTACGACTTCACTTGATATTAAGACGAACTTCCCGAAACGTTACGCACATCCGTGCGCTCCGAGGTCGGTGGCCGAACACCAACCCGCAAGTCGAGGGCTATGTAGCAATCTCCTGCTGCCGCGGCGCATGTTTAAGGGTTCCGTCCTGGCGACCGAGGAGTTTCGTCATCCAGACTATTTTGCGACGATTTGTGTTGCCGACCCTATCTGGTCGCGTTGGTAACAATCTCCAACGACTGCAAGAAGTCGGTGGTCCACTTCTCGTCCTGTTGGTCCGTGCCGTTTCCAAATCGGAGCAGCCAAATGCTGTGGAAATACAGCGGTTGTTCTTGGACGTAAACGATGTAGCAAGTGAACTTGGCAAGTCGAGATGGGTCGCGCACGTTCAGCACCAGTGTTGGACGCCCACCAAAGAGCAATTGCGATTCAACAGTGCTACTCCTCTCTACAAGCGAGTGTTCTATCTGCCAATTCAGCCGCGCTTTTGTCGTCAATTCCATATCCGCGAAGGTGAGTGGTTCTGGATTTAACGTCGTCATAAACCCAAATGCTTCCTTACCGTCTGGTGACTCATAAAAGGAAACGAGCTGCATCTCCCCTTCATCGTTCGACGGCGCAAAACCAGATTGTTTCGCCTTTTGCATCCCCTCTTTCATTGCCTGTTTCATGGAACCGACTTTCGCATCGATCTCCTTGCTGCTTTCTTGCACCGTCAGATTCTTCAGTAGGGCTTGTTTCAACACGCCCAAGCGTTCACCCGCCATCGGCGTAAACCCCGGGGGTGATTTGAAACGAAACACTCCGTTGGTTCGGTATGAACCGGCTTTGACCTCCAAATTACGGAGGGCTTCTTCGGCGATTTCGCGGAGGCGTTTCTGTTCCTTGGCATTCTGCTCCGCCCGCTGCCAATTGACCACAACCCCGCCCATGGCGGCGAGGAACAAGAAGCCGGCCAATGCTGATATGAGCAGCAAGGCCCCAAGCAATGCGGCCACTCGGGGCTGCCGCTGGCACCAGCGCCGGAGCTTGGTGCCGAGGTGTGCTGGCTTGGCATGAATCGGCTCTTTGCGCTGAAACCGGCCCAGATCATCCGCCAGGTCTTCGGCGGTGGCGTACCGGCGATGGGGATTCTTGTCCAAGCACTTCAGGCAGATGGTTTGGAGGTCGGGCGGAATGCTTGGGTTCAGGCGGCGCGGCGCCACCGGCTCATCGTGGAGGGCCTGACGCAGCACCTCATCGCGCGTGTCGGCACAAAACGGCGGGCGACCGGAGAGCAGATAGTACAGGATTCCTCCCAGGGAATACA
>CALMTT010000465.1 GCA_937872615.1 uncultured Verrucomicrobiaceae bacterium
GATTACAACTGGTGCATCGGCTGCCGCTACTGCGAGGCCGCGTGTCCGTATCACGCCCGCCGCTTCAACTGGCAGAAGCCGCAAATCCCCGCCCCTGAGATCAATCCGGATCAAAGCTACCTCAGCAACCGCATCCGTCCGCAGGGCGTGATGGAGAAATGCACCTTCTGCCTGCACCGCACGCGGAATGGCCGCCTGCCAGCCTGTTTGGAGGCATGTCCCACCGGTGCCCGCGTCTTTGGTGATCTCAATGATCCCGCCTCCGAGGTCCGCTACGTGCTCGAAAACAAGCGCGTCTTCGTCCTCAAGGAGGAACTCGGCCTCAAACCTCAATTCTTCTACTTCTTCGATGAGTGATCCAGCCGTCATCCCTGTGCCCGCCAAGCCCGTGCCCGAATGGCGGCAGTATCTCCGCTTTGCCTGGAACGCCTTCAGCCAGTCCGTCGAGGGTGGCTGGAAGTTCTATGTGTGGATGACGCTGCTCACCGCTGTCTTCCTCGTCGGAGCGAACGCCTGGGCCGTCCAGGTGCGTGATGGCATGGCCCTCACCGCCATGAGCGACCACGTCTCCTGGGGCCTCTACATCGCGAATTTCACCTTCCTCGTCGGCCTAGCCGCAGGTGGTGTCATGATGGTCATCCCGGCCTACCTGTATCATGACGAGCAGATGCACGACATCGTCATCATCGGCGAACTGCTCGCCATCGCCGCCATCATCATGAGCATCATGTTCGTCGTGTGCGATCTTGGCAGGCCCGACCGCTTCTGGCACATGATGCCCGGCCTCGGGAAATTTAACTTTCCCGTCTCCATGCTCACCTGGGATGTCATCGTGCTGAACGGCTATTTCGCCATCAACGTCTATATCTGCGGCTACCTGCTTTATAAGCGCTTCCGCGCTCAGCCGCCCGTAGCGAAGATGTATATGCCCGCCGTGTTCCTCAGCATCGTTTGGGCCATCAGCATCCACACCGTCACCGCCTTCCTCTACTGCGGACTGGGTGGTCGGCCCTTCTGGAACACCGCGCTGCTCGCCCCGCGCTTCCTAGCCAGCGCCTTCGTCAGCGGCCCCGCCTTCATCATCGTCGCCATCCAGATCATCCGCTGGCAAACCGGGCGCATGTTTGGTGAGGGAGCCATCCGCACGCTCGTGAGCATCGTCCGCATCACCATCCTCATCAGCCTGCTCATGGTCGTTTCCGAGATCTTCGTCGAGTTCTACACCGGCGGCAGCCACACCGGCGCCGCGAAGTATCTCTACTTTGGCCTGCACGGCTATCATGAGCTGGTGCCGTGGATCTGGACCTCGATCGTGTTCACCGTCGTCGCAGTGATCCTCTTCATGCAGCCAAGGATCAATCGCCGTCCCTTGCTCCTGAACACAGCCTGCCTGCTCGCCTTCGTGGGTCTGTGGATCGAAAAAGGCATGGGCATGATCATTCCCGCCTTCATCCCCAGCACCCTGCACGAGATCGTCGAATACCGCCCCAGCCTCACCGAATGGAAAATCACCGCCGGCATCTGGGCGCTGGGCTTCATGATCTACGCCCTGCTCCTCAAAATCACGATCAACATCCACAGCCGCAAGCTCAAGGACGCCAGCGGTGCGAGAACCATCACACCAGAGGACTCCCTGGCGATGGGCGATGGAGGCGTCTGAAGCTGCGTTGGCAGCCTTGATGAAGCATCACGCCTTCAGGATGGCGTCGAACTCCTTGTCGGTGAAGGCTTGCAGCGTTTCTGTCCGCACGTTGCCGAGGGCGGCGAGGGAGGCCAGGAGGTGGAGGATTTTGGCTTCGCTGTCAGCGGCGAGGACGAGCGCACCGTCGTAGTGGCCGATGGTCCAGAACTGGCCTTCGACCTTCACGCCGGACTTTTCGGCGAGCGCGTCAAAGGCGTGGGCGCGTGAGGTGGATTCTTTGATGTGGGCGGAACCTTTCTCGGTGAACTTCAGGAGGGTGATGCAGCGCTTCATGATCGTGTCGGGGTTGTTGATGGGATTCAAATCAAGGTGTGGGCTTCTCCGGTGGTGGCGGTGGGGTGCGGACATCGACGAGCAGCGCGTCCACCGGCACGAGATGGCGGTAGATGAAGGCCTGCATCATGTCCTCGGCGGGCACGGCGGTGGCTACAAAGATGTTGGGTGACTCGCCACCGCTTCCGACGACAGTGAGAGCGATGGGTCTTTCGAGATCGGTGCCGGATGGCACGGCAATGGAGACATCCGCCTTGTCCTGGCCTTCGGGGATGGTGGCATTATGCATGGCAAAGCCTGATGGCGCATCTTTGAGTGTGAGTATGATCGGTCCGGTGAAGCCGCCATCCCGCAGTGCATGCACGGTGAGGCGGGCGGCACCGCCGGGCTTGGCGTTCAGGGAGGAGGGCGTCACACGCAGCGCGAACGCGGGGTCTGCGGCACGCACTTTGAGCCGGTAGGCATTGGTCGGGCCGCTCTGACCCTGCGTGTCGGTGACTCGGATGAAGGCGCTGCCGCCGGGAGGCATCTTCATGCTGATGCGGGAGTCGGCATGATGCGTGGTGAGGCCGCTACCGAGGTCCTCATGGTCGTCATTGAAGGCCACCTGTTTCCCATTCTGGTCAAAGACAGTGAGGGAGGCATCCACGGGCGAGCCAAGCCGCCGCGCGAAGATCTCAAAGATCATCTCGCGCCCACCATTGGCCTTCACGCGGTAGAAATCGGCCTCGCCGGTGCTTTCGATGACACCATTGACGATCATTGGTGGTTCCAGCATCTGCGCGGTGCCGAGCGTGTTGTTCGGCTCGCGTTCGCGCTCCTGCGGCACGTTGTCGATCTGGAAGGGAATCGCGTTGGAGCGCTGTCCGCCGGCTTTGGCATGCAAAAGCACGATTCCTGGCTGTTTCGGGGCTTCGTAGCTCTGTTTAAAGTCGGAGCCGAGATTTCCGCCCTGGAAGGTGATCTCGACTTTTTCGCCCGCCGTTGCTCCGAGCGGCGAAATGCCCGTGAGGAAGGGAATCTGACCCACATGGATGCGGTACACAAAATCGTCACGACCGCGGTAGATCGAGTCATGCACGCGGATGCGGTAGAGGCCGTCGGCGGGGATTTTGTAGAAAAGCACGGGGTCAGGGTCAAAGCGGTAGCCATCGGCATACCCGACCTCGTAGCCATCGGCATTGTGCAGGCTCACCACGCTCTGAAACCAGCCCGGAACAGCATCGGCAAGGTAGGGGATCAAACTGCGTGCGTGCATGGCGATGACGACACGCTCGTCTTTTCTTGCCTCGAAGGTGAACTCATCCACCTCGCCGGGCATGATACGGCCATTGAGTGTGACGGGCAGCCGGGCGGTGGGCGTGGGCACTTTTTCCTGCTTCATCGAGTCCATGCCGCCACGATATTTTTCGAGGTCAAACTCACGTTGAGGCTCGGCCTCAAGTACCTCGGGAAGCTGGCCGATGACGAAGCGCATGGGATTGCTGAGGCCTGAAGGTGTGCGCAGGCGCAAATGGCGTGTGCCGGGCTCCGCAGTCTCGGCGATGGTGATGCGCAGTCGTGCGGTTTCGCCGATCTGGTTGTTGAGCTGCTGCTTCGGGTCATTGCGGCGGCGGTCGTACTCGACCATGACGCGCAGCTTTTGCTCGGAGAGGTCGGATTCGCTCAAAAGCTTGCGGATGTATGCGAGTTTTTGGTCCACAGGCACCTCGCCGGCGCGGCGGCCATCGCGCAGCTTTTGCTGCACCTCGCGCAGGCGGTCGCGGTAGTCGTCCACGACCTGGGCGGAGGGGATTTTGTCATGAACGAGGCATTTTCCCGTCACACCCTCGCCGGAGAAGATGACCTCGGTGTTTTCATCGAGATACTGCCCACCGACGATGACCTCGACAGTGGTGCTGATCTGCCCGCCGGCGGGATAGACAAAGCCGATGCGGGGTGCGGGCTGGGCGTGCAATCCGCTGGTGGCGAGAGCAATCCCGCCAAGGCCGTGAAGAATGAAGCGGGTTTTCATAAAATGAATCACACGAGTTCTTTGAGCAGCCCGGCCATTTTCACCTGCTCTTCCTGACCGGGCACGACTGTCGTTGGCGTGCCTTGCGGATGCGGCAGGGGGGCATCGGCGGGAATACCGAGCTGGCCGTAGATGCTGCCGATGAGATCGGCGGGATACACAGGACGTTCGGCCACCTCCTCGCCGGTGGCGTTCGATTTGCCGAGCACCTGGCCACCTTTGAAGCCACCGCCCGCGAGCAGACTGGAGAAGCACGCGCCGAAGTGATGGCGGCCGCCGTTCCAGGGTGATTCGCTCGCCACTTTTGGCGTGCGGCCGAATTCTCCGGTGCAGAACACGATGGTGCTCTCCAGTAGCCCTTTGTCGTAAAGATCGGTGAGCAGTGCGGCCATTCCCTGGTCGAGCTCCGGCAGCTTGCGGTTCATGATCTGAAAGTGCTGCTTGTGCGTGTCCCAGCCCTTGTAGTTGATGGTGATGTAAGGCACGCCTTTTTCGACGAGGCGGCGTGCCATGAGGCAGCTCTGGCCGAAAGTGTTGCGACCATAGCGGTCACGCATTTCATCCTTCTCCTGCGCGAGGTCGAAGAGCTTGCCGGAGTCGCCGAGAATGAGCTCGTAGGCTTGCTGCTCGGACTCGACCATCGTTTTCAGCGTGGCATTCCCCGGCAGCGAACCACCGAGCGTGTTGAGGCTTCTCATGAGCTTCCTGCGCTCTTTTTGATGCTCCTCCGTGATGTCCGGCGTGACGATGCCTTCGACTGCGAAGGGCGTGCGTGAAGGATCACCGCCAGTGGCGAAGGGTTTGTAGCGTGGCCCGAGAAAGCCGGCCTCACTGAAACGGCCCTGAGGCTCTGTGAGCACGACGTAGGGCGGAATGAGGCCCTTGTAGCCAGCGTCGTAGCCTTTGAAATACGACACCACCGCACCGAGACCGGGAAACACATCGCGCTCGGAGGAACGGCCGGTCTGCACGAGGTAGGAGGCGGTCTCGTGGCCGTTGTTGCCATGCGTCATGCTGCGGATGAGCGAGTATTTATCCGCGTTTTTCGCCAGTTCGGGCAAAAGCTGGCCGATACGGATGCCGCTGATGTTTGTCTCAATAGGCGCATCGAGAGCACCGGAGTACTCGCGGCCCGCCTCGGGCTTCGGATCAAAGGTGTCGATGTGGCAGGGGCCGCCCCAGAGCCAGATTTGAATGACGGACTTCGCCTTGCCTTCCTTGGCGATGGCGGCGGCACGTGGAGCGGCGTGAATGCCAAAGGGCTCCATGAGCAAAAGCCCGGCGGAGCCATAGACCGCGCGGCGCAGGGCCTCGCGGCGTGAAAACGGCGCACCGCCGAGTGTATGAGCGACGCGGGCGACATCGCGTGCGGTGCTGCGTGAGGGGAGAGAAGTCGTGTTCATGGCAGGATGGGGTTAATGGTTGAACAAAAACTCTGGCTGATTCACCAGCGCCCACACCATGTCCGCAGCGAGCGAACTGCCGCCGCCGTAGGTGGCGGTGACATGGGCTTTCAGCGTCTCCAGCTCCTTCGCGGAGGGCGGACGAGAGAGCACGGTGTGGTAGATTCTGTCCGCCAGCGCTTCAGTGCCGTCGCTGTTCGTGGCAGCGGTGACGAGAGGACATTGCTGGATTTTTTTCATCACATGGCTGGAGTTCAGCATGTGCAGACGCTGGGAAGGGCTGGTGTCACGGCTGCGCTCCGTCTCATGGCCGCTGTCACGCGGCGGACGGCCAAAAAGCTCCAAAAACGAGCTGGTGATGCTGCCATCTGCCAGGGCGATGCCGCGCACATTCTCCGGGATAAAGGTGAAGGGCTCAGGAATGGGGCTGCTGTAATCCTCGCGCGTGCCGGTGATCTGGTTTAGCGCATCAATGAGCACTTCTGCCTCCAGTCGGCGCAGTGGGTAGTGCGCGAAGTTTGCCGCTGCCTCCGGCGTGTCCTGCGCTGGGATGCTGGAGAGCTGGAAGACCTGTGAGTTCAGAATGACGCGGAAGAGATGCCGCATGTCACACTTCGATGAGGCGAACTCTTTTTCGAGATAGGCCAGCAACGCAGGATTCGACGGCAAATTGTCCACGCGGAAGTCATCCGGCTCATGCACGATGCCGCGGCCCATGAGCCAGCTCCAGATGCGATTGGACCAGCTTCGGCAAAACGAGGGATTCTCTGGCCGCAGCAGCCAGTCGGTGAAAACGATGCGCGGGTCCTCCAGGCCCGATTGGATCGCCGCAGGGCTTCCGTCCGGGAAAATCGCCTTCTTGGTGAGGCCATCTTTGTCCGCTGTGGGATCGAAATACACAATCTCCTCCTTCCACTCGGCGGTCGATTTGAACGCCACCTGCGTAAAGAAGCCCGCCAGCGCATCGAGCTTCTTTTCCGGCCACTTGTCCGCCCGCTCGCCCATGAAGGTGAGCGCCACAGTGGCAGCGATGCCACGCGGGCTGCGATCCTGCATCGCACGGTAAAAGTTCACCTCGCCCTCGCGGAAGTTGCTGCCGTTCGCGAGCAATAATTGCCGCGCGAAGATGTGCAGCGGCTTGTTTTCCCGCACGCTGGTGTGGATGAAGCGGTGGTAGGCCTGCACCGCGTTTGGCCACAGCTTGATGGGAAACTCCGCCTTCACGCGCAGCAGCTCGCCGAGCTTCATCGCCCAGAAATCCGTGAACTCAGGCCGCTGCAGCAGCACCTCGATGAGCTGCGCCCGCTTGTCCGGCTGCTTCGCGGCGATGAAGCCGCGCGCCTCCGCCTCTGTGGGCAAAGTGCCGATCACTGCAAGGAAAGCGCGGCGCAGAAATGCCGTGTCCGAGCATAGATTCGACGGTTTGATTCCCAGTTCCGTCAGTCGGCCTAGGACGAGTGCGTCCACCTGTTCATGCGGCTTCAGACTTTCGCCGGACCGCATCACAAGTGGTCCAGCTTCATAGACGATGGCTTCAGTCGCGAGTGCTGCTGCCGCGAAGACCAGAAAGAGGGCGATGATTTTCATGGCGGGGCATCAGGCTTCAGAGTTTGGCTTGCGCACACGGGAGAAGGCCACGCCCTCGATCTCCACGAGTAGGTCCGGGCGGCACACATCCGCCACCGCGTAGATCGCGGGCAGGCGGCCCAGACGCCGCTCGCACACGGCACGCACCTTTTCATAGTCCGTGGCGTGTTTCACATAGACATGGACTTTCGCCAGATCTGCCAGCGTGGCTCCGGCGTCAGCCCAGCCCAGCCGTGCGAAGTTTTCCGGTGCGATGAGCTTCTCGATGTTCGTGAGCGTCTGCTCGGTCTGGCCGACGGCATCGCCTTTGTACACCGTCTCCGAGTTCACAATGCTCGCCGTGCCGGAAATCCAGATCGTCACGTCCTCCCCTGTGCGCACCGCCATGGCACGAGCAAACTTCGGACTCTTCACCGAATACTCTTTCGGATAATCGAAGGCGGAGGTTTGCAGCGGATTCTCCAACGGCAGAAGGAAAACGTCATCGCGCTTTGTGTGCAGCGCCATGCAGGCCGTGATGAGCCCATGGCAGAGCGTGCCGATGCCCGTGCTGGCCGGATAAACCGCCTGCCCGCGATGCAGCGTGG